>JAAYSH010000046.1 GCA_012518415.1 Erysipelotrichaceae bacterium
AAATAGCAAAGATTAAAAATGTATCATATGAAGAAGTGATTAAAAGGAGTAGCGAGAACGCAATTAGATTGTTCCGCGTGAAACAAAATGCTTGAATTACCTAATACAATTATCGTTGTTGAAGGTGCAACTGACGCAGCATTTATCAAGAGTTTTGTTGATTGTGAGGTCGTTGTCACGAACGGAATTTCAGTTTCACGTGAAACAATTAATTACTTAAAGCACGCCCAATTACAAAAGCAAATTGTCATCTTAACCGACCCTGATGTGCCCGGAAAAAAGATAAGGGCTCGCCTAGATAAACACCTTGAATCACCACTTCATTGCTACATAAAAAAAGAAAATAGCACAAAAAACGGTAAGGTCGGAGTTGCGGAATCGAGTAAAGAGGAAATACTCGCAGCTTTAAGCAAACTACCAAAGCAAAAACCAAGCAAACAAGGAAAGTGGAAAACGATCAACTTGTATGAACTCGGTCTTATAGGCCAAAGCGATTCTAAGGTCAAAAGAATATATTTAGGTGATAAACTCGGATTAGGATATCCTAACGGGAAACTAATATTAAAACGACTAAATAGTTTAAATATTTCTCTAGATCAAGTAAAAGAAGTTTTAAAGGAATACGAAAATGAAAATAGCGAACCGAGATAAAGTAAGAGAAGTTTTAACAGATCTACAAATACCGGCTCTTAAAAAGTTCGGACAAAATTTTTTAATCGATGAGCAAGTAGCAAGCAATATTGTCTCACTACTTGAACTAAAAGCAAATGAAAGCGTTGTTGAAATAGGACCAGGACTTGGAGCGCTTACTCACTACATTGTTAATGAAGGAGTAAACTTAAAAGCTGTTGAAATTGACCGGACACTCACTGAGTTTTTAATTAACACGTACGAAAGTAGTGAAAACGTTGAAATTATTAATGAGGACTTTTTAAAGTTGGAGTTTTCAAACGGAAAGAAAGTAAAGGTTATTGGGAATTTACCCTATTACATCACAACACCAATCATGGAAAAACTTATTAAAAATAGCGATCACATTACCCGTTTAGTAGTAATGGTGCAAAGTGAAGTCGTAAAAAGATTTAATGCCGTAGCAAATGAAGCTGAATATGGAGCCCTAAGTGTTTTACTAAGTTTAATCGGAGAAGGCAGGGGTGAATTTAAAGTAAGTAACACTAATTTCTTCCCGCGGCCTAATGTCGCGAGTCAAATTTATGTGTTTGATTTTAATCATAATTTTAGTAACGACTATATTGATGAACTATTTCGCTTTGTCACAGCACTTTTTACAAATAAGCGCAAAAGTATTGTTAAGAGTTTAGAAATTGTACTCGGCAATCGGAGGAAAGCAAAAAACATTATCGATAAAGTAAATATTGAGTCAAACTTACGCGCTGAAAATATTATTCCTGAAACTTACAAACAAATGTTTGATTTAGTCTTAGAAGAAGACTTGCTTAAAACAGTTACATATCCCCGTCCTAAAAAGAGGAATAAAAAATGATTTATAAATCATATAGCAAAATAAATTTATACTTAGATATTTTGAGTGTAAGAAGTGATGGTTATCACGAATTAGATATGGTGATGGTTCCACTTATGTTTCACGATGAACTTCATATCGAGATAAATAATTTAGGTGTAGATAAAATTACTTGCCCAGGATTTAATAAGCAGACAATTAAACATAATACTGTTTATAAAGCTTTGGAAATTTTAAGAAGAACATATGGTTTTAAGGAGACTTTTACCATCGATATAATAAAAAACATCCCAAACCAAGCAGGTTTAGGAGGCGGGTCTTCAAATGCTGCGACTTTAATTAATGCAGTTGTGAGTATACTTAAAATAGGTGCTAGCGAAGAAGAGTTAATCGCAGTTGCTAAAGAAGTCGGAGCAGACGTCCCTTTCTTTTTAAAGGTCGAGCCTGCTCGTGTTAGAGGAATAGGCGAACAACTCGAACATATTAAGATTATAACTAATCCATATGTTTTATTAGTTAAACCTGAGATTGGCTTATCAACTGCCAAAATGTATAAACTTAGCGACACTTTAGAACCAGTTCACGGAGAAATTCACAAGTTATTAAACGCATTAAAAGAAGACAGTACCAAACAAGTAGGCTTAAATTTGTTCAACGCCCTTGAGCAACCAGCGTTTATAACGGCCCCGATCGTTAAAAAACTAAAAGAAAAGATGAAACAACTAGGTTTTGATGGGGTTTTAATGACCGGTTCTGGTTCGACTGTTTTTGGAATAACCGAAGATGAAAGCATAGTAAATAAGGCCCATGAAATATTTAAAAAAGAGGGGATTTGGAGCAAAAAGACAAAATTCAAACTATAAGTTCAAGTAGAACATAAGTCGAATTTTTAATATAATAAATTAAGGACGTTAAGGAGGCATTAATATGCATACACATGCTGTTATACTAGCGGCTGGGAAAGGGTCGCGAATGAAATCGAAAAATCCTAATATATCAAAAGTTAGCTATGAAATCTTACGAGTCCCACTTGTAAGATATGTAGTAGATGCAGTAAAACCACTAATAGACGGCAAACTAATTACTGTTGTCGGCCATGGTGGTGAAGTGAGCAAACAAATCGTTGAAAATGATAGTTTAGTTGTTTGGCAACACGAACAACTAGGGACGGG
>JAAYSH010000047.1 GCA_012518415.1 Erysipelotrichaceae bacterium
GGGCTCACGAATTGGATGGTATAAATATGCCAAAACCGTTATGGGCATTGATACATTCGGTGAAAGCGCTCCATACAAACAAATTATTGAGCACTTTGATTTCACTCCGCTTTCACTTGTTAACTTAGTTTGGGGTCTCGCTGGTAAAGGGGAAAGTTCTCTGCTTTAAAAGAAGATAAAGTTGAGATCAAACTCCAAGCTGATAAAGATGCTGATGAGGAAGAAGCCGCGGAAGTTGAAACTGTTGAAACTATAGAAGAAACCGAAGAACAATAGGTTAAATTTAAGACGAACATTTATATAAATAACGGAGTTAGTTAACTGCACCGCGGTGTAAATACTATAAGATTTTTTGTTTCATATTCAAGAGACCCCTTTAACCGCTTACCTGGGCCAATCTTAAGTATTGGTAAAATGAATTTTTATATTAATCGCGCTTAATAATATCTAACCTAATTATTAATTACCTTTTTAATCGCTAAGGTTAGCTAAGTTTTATTTTGCAAGTAATCTTGCAACTTAGTTTTTTTTAAAAAATAACGCGAGTTAGTTGATAAACTCGCTATCTTACAATATAATTAAACAAACTGGAGGAAATAATATGGCTCGCTATGTGAACATTCAAAATTACTCGCGTTCCGGCACGATTGGAATTAGTCATATTGTCTTTAACCAAATTGCCGAAATCGCAACAAACTCAATCGAAGGTGCGGAAGTTTCTAGTCCAAGGAAACGACTTTTTTCGCTAAAAGAACCGATTAAATGTTCAATTCGCAATGGGCTCGTCTCCGTTGATATTAATGTTAATATTAAAAAAACTGCAAATGTTAGTGATGTCGCTTTAGCAATTCAAAATAAAGTCGGAGACACGCTTCGGTCAATGACGGAATTAATCCCGTTTAATATTACCGTTCAAGTAAGCGGCGTTAAATAATCCTCGACTTACAAAGCTTATGAAAAAAACGCAAAAAAAAGATAAAACGCAATTATTATTGCGCATATATGATTCAACAGCGGGGTTTCTTAGTTACTCCGCTATTTTTTCATTAGTTATGAATTTGTTTTGCCTAGTTAACCGCAATCCCGCCCGCCCCTTAAGTGCGTTAGGGTTTACAACTAATGCTTGGCTTAATGACATAATTTTAAGTTCCACACTAAGCCGTAACTTGCAAGATGTTTTAAGTATTGGATCGGTTATTTTAACGGCAGCAATCTTTTTTATCCTTTATGCCTTTGCAAAACGGGGACATTTTTGGGCGTTGTTACTTGGATCACTTCTTTATGTCGTTGATTTTATTTTAATTGCTCCGTATTATCATCATGTCGAAGCTGCTGCAGATCGATTAACTAATTTAATCGTTATACATTCAATTTTTAGTGCCTTAATGATTGTTAGTATAATTTCTTATTCGCTAATATATAAACTTCAAACAACAGAAAAAACAAAGCTTCAAGAAAGTGAGCAAGCTGATGCTTAAATTATCAAGAAACAAAGCACAAACAAAAGCCTTAGAAATTGTTTATGCGCTTTTAACTTATAAAAGTATCGATGTCGCGATTGATGTCGAACATCTTTTAAGTGGGATAGTTGAAGCGCCACTAAGTGAAGTACCAATATTTTTAAAAGCAGTCGCCTTATATACCGTTAAACATGCTCATGATGTTGAAGTTTTACTAACTCCGCACTTAACAGATTGGACATGGGAGCGACTTAACCGGCTTACACAGTCGATTTTAACACTCGCGGTTGTTCATAAATTATATGTCGATACGAACGTACCTAAAGCGGTTGTTATTAATATTGCAATCAAGCAGGCAAAACTTTATTTAGACGATGGTGATCATAAATTTATTAATGCGATTTTAGATGAGGTGCTTCCTTCATGAGTAAGCATTTATTTACCGTAACATCATTAAATACTTATGTAAAATCACTTTTAAGTAACGAACCAACCTTACAAAACATCACGTTAAAAGGTGAAGTATCAAACTTAAGAAAATATTCTAATGGTCAATATTATTTCACCCTAAAAGATGATAAAAGTCGCATTCAAGCGGTAATGTTTTCTAATGCGATATATTCATTAACATTTAACTTAGAAGACGGCCAAGAAATTATTGTTACTGGTGATGTTTCTTTATATGCACAGGCTGGCACTTATCAAATTATCGTTACTAGTGCGATGCAATCAGGACTTGGAAATAAACTACTTGAACTAGAAAAATTAAAGAAGAAGTTATATGGCGAAGGACTTTTTGATGAACAAAGGAAAAAGCCCCTTCCACAATTCCCGCAAGTAATCGCTTTAATTACTGGTGCTAATAGTGCTGCCGAAAAAGACTTGATTGAAAACTTAACGAGAAGAAATCCGTTAATTAAAATATTAGTGTTTAATGCACTTGTTCAAGGTGAAAAAGCACCAGAAGACTTAATTCGTGCCCTGAATCAAAGTAAAACATTTAAACCCGATTTACTTATTATTGGCCGTGGCGGCGGTTCAATTGAGGACTTATGGGCCTTTAACGATGAGCAATTAGTCCGAGAAATCGCCGCTTATCCATATCCAGTTATTGCTGCGATTGGGCATGAAATTGATTTTACCCTTGTCGATTATGTCGCGGATGCACGGGTTTCGACTCCAACTGGCGCGGCAGAACTCGCAGTTATTGATAAAGTCGAAATACAGCAACATTTAATGAACCGTGAAGACTCAATTAGAAGGTCGCTTACTTTACTTTTACAAAGTCACATTGAGAAGCTTGGCAATTATGCAAAGCGCCCCGCCTTAATTAACCCGCTTTTAACATATGAAAAATATGAAGAGCGACTTATTAACTTAAGAAGTAATCTAAGTAATTTCTACCCCCGTTATTTAAATGAAATCGAACAAAACATCACTGTTTACGGGGATAAACTACCAAATTTATTAAATGAACGATTAAGAAATTACTCTGAGTTACTCGATAAATTAAACTTAGGTTTAAGAAGCCTAGGACCTAATAAGGTTTTAAAACGCGGCTATGCTTATATTCAAAATGAACATGGAGAAGTGCTTACTTCCGTTGATCAGGTAAATATAAGCGATATCGTGCAAATAAGACTACATGATGGTAAAATTATCGTAAGTGTAAAAGGAAAGGAATAAGCTATGAGTAGTGAAAATAATAAAGTTCCATTTGAAGAAAGATTAAAACGCTTAGAAGTCATTGTTACTAAACTTGAAAAAGGTGAAGAACCACTAGAAGATTCACTTACTTTATTCGAAGAAGGGATTGAACTTTTAAAAAGTTTAGAAGATGAACTCGGAAATGCCAAAGCTAGGGTTGAACGAGTGCTAAAAGGCGAAAAAGGCGAATAGGAGTATATTGCTAGTATTAAATTAGTAGATATTTAGGAACATGAGTAAGAAAAAGCGAAAAGAAAGAGAGCCAATCACAAGTTTCGATGTTAATAAAATCATCAATCCGAAGTTTTTGGCTGACTTAGATAATAATGAATTAGATAAGCTTGCAAAAGAAACTCGAAAACATATTATTCAAGCGTGTTCGCTTTATGGTGGCCATTTATCATCGAATTTAGGTGTTGTTGAACTAACAATTGCATTACATAAAATATTTGATTTCTCGCAAGATAAGCTACTTTTTGATGTTGGCCATCAATGTTATACTCATAAAATCTTAACTGGACGTCCACTGACTAACTTAAGACAAAAAGACGGCGTAAGCGGCTTTCAAAAGCGCGATGAATCACCTTATGACCATTTTGAAGCTGGCCATTCATCAACCGCCTTAAGTGCTGCGACCGGAATGGCGATTGCCCGTGATTTAAATAAAGAAGACTATTCAGTCGTTGCTGTTGTCGGGGATGCATCAATCTTAAATGGTGAATCGCTTGAAGCTTTAAACCATTTAGGCCAACTACAAAACAAGGTAATTGTTATTTTAAATAATAATGATATGTCAATTACCAAACCAGTTGGATCAATGTCAAGAATGTTTAGAAAAATGCGCTTGTCGCCTAGTTATATTAAGGCGAAGGATTCGTATAAGCGCTTGATGTTTAAGACGAGATTTGGTTATTGGTTATACCGAGTGACGTGGAATATTAAAAATTGGTTTGCCCGCCGCTTAATTCGTAATAATATGTTTGAGCAATTAGGTTTTGCTTATATCGGCCCAGTTGAAGGTCATTCTTTTAAAGATTTGCAAAAAGCACTAAAAAAAGCAAAAGCACAAAAAAGATCAGTTGTTGTTCATGTAAGAACCCAAAAAGGTCAAGGTTATAAGCCAAGTGAAAAAGATAAAACTGGTAATTGGCACGGTGTCGCTCCATTTGAAATTGAAAGCGGGTTACCTTCAAAGCCAAAACCGCAAAATATGCGCTCCTGGAGTAAAGTATATGCTCATTTAACTTATCAAATTATGGAAGAATTCGAACATACTGTTTTAGTAACCCCTGCAACATTATTAGGGTCAGGGCTTGAAGATATCTTTAAAAAGTTTTACACAAGAACTTATGATGTTGGTATTGCTGAGATGCATGCTTTTGGACTAGCTACAGGGTTAGCCCTAAACAACAAACTGCCGATTATTAGCATATATTCAACATTTATGCAGCGTTCATTTGATCAAATCATTCACGATTTAGCGAGGATGAACTTGCCTTCAATTATCTTAGTTGATCGGGCCGGCTTAGTTGGTGCGGATGGAGAGACTCATCAAGGAATATTTGATGAAGCATTTTTATTAAATGTACCTAATGTTACTGTTGCCATGGCGTCGACTCCAGAGTTAGCGAAAAGTATTTATTTAACGAGCTTAAAAACGAAGGAACCTGTATTTATCCGCTTTCCACGCGATTATGTTAATTTAAACGAAGTTAACGGCAAAGAACTTTCAATTTTCAAAGGTGAATGGTTAATTGAACAAGAAGGTCGTAATAACGATGTCGCGCTTATTACATTCGGACCTATTTTAGAGCAATTAAAGCCTAGTTTACCAAAAGAAGTTACATTAATTAATGCACTTTATCAAAAACCATTCGACAAAAACGTTTTAAGTTCGCTATTTAATACTAAGAGCGTAATTATTAGCGATAGTTACGGGACTGAAATTGGCTTCCCGCTTTTAGTTAAAAATGCACTAATAGATATGGGGTTTAAGGGTGAAATTATTACCCGGGGTATCCCAACTTCATTTATCGAACAAGCTAGTATAAGCGAGCAATTAAGCGATTTTGGTCTTGACTGCGATAGCATTTTAGCGCTCGTAAAGGAGCAACTAAATAATGTTAAGTAATTTAATTGTGAAAAACTTTGCGATTATTGAAGATTTAAGTGTTAATTTCACGAAAGGTTTTAGTGTCCTTACTGGTGAAACAGGCGCAGGTAAATCAATTATTATTGATGCTTTATCGCTACTTTTAGGCGAACGCTCATCATTTAATAAAATTAGACATGATGCCAAACAAGCATATATTGAAGGCGTGTTTGAAGTTGAGCGAAAACAAACAGTTGAAGAAATAAATGAACTTGTCCCTGCTTTAATTAGTGATGACCATTTACTTGTTGTAACCCGTGTTTTAGATGAAAGTGGTAGATCAAGACTACAAATGAACGGAAGAACACTAACACTTTCCTTATCAAAGCAAATAATGCCAAAACTTATCGATATTCATTCACAACATGAAAATATTACTTTGCTCGATGAGAAAAAACATTTAACGTATTTAGATGCGTTTTTAAAAGAAGCTGACTTTGTCGAATTTAATCTTGCTTATAAAGATTATGAGTACGCATTAAAAAATTTAACTGAAGTGGAAGGTAGTTTGCTAAGTGAAAGTGAACTTGATTTTATTAAGTTTCAAGTTGATGAAATATCAAGAGCGAAAATTAATGATGGTGAACTTGAGCAACTTGAAAATATCGCATCACAGCTTAAAAACCTCGATAAAATTGCAACTTCAAAAGCCAAGATCGAACAACTTTTAACAAGTGAACAAGGTGCTTTAACTAATCTATATTTAGCGAGCAACGAATTTGCGACACTTGGCGAAAACTATGAAGAAATCGCCCAAAGTCTAAAATCAACATATTATGATTTACAAAGTAAAATCGAAGAACAACTCGCTTTATTAGATGACTTATTTACTGAATCTAGGTCTTTAGACGAAGTGATGCAGCGAATTTATTTAATAAGGCGGATTATTGCTAAACATGGTGGTAGCGAAGCTTCAACACTAGAAGCAAAAGTAAAAATGAGCAGGCAAATCGAACTTGCCCTCGCCCATGAAAGCGAACTTAATAAAGCCAAAAAACAAGTTGAACAAAGTAAACTCAAAGCACTTGAAGCGGCGAATAAATTAAGTAAAATACGGCAAAAAACCGCTTTACAAGTTGAAAATAAAGTTAATAGCGAACTAAAATCTCTCGCTCTAGATAAAGCTAGTTTTAAAATTGAATTTGCTAGTGTTAATTTAACTAAAACAGGTGTTGATGATGTCTACTTTGCTTTAGCCGCAAACGTTGGCTCCCCTTATTTAGCAATTAAAGATGCAATAAGTGGCGGTGAAGCAAGTCGGTTAATGCTTGCTTTAAAACTCGTTTTTAAAAACTTAGGTAGTGCAGAGACACTTATTTTTGATGAAGTTGACGCTGGTGTAAGTGGCCGCGTTGCTTCAATCGTCGGTGAAAAAATGGTAGACATCGCCGCAAATGTTCAATTAATCGCAATTACGCACTTACCCCAAGTCGCCGCCTTTGCAAATCATCACTACTACGTTGAAAAAACAGTTGAAAACAATTTAACATACGCGCATATTACTTTACTTGATGAGCAAAAAACAACACATGCGCTAGCAAAACTTTTAGGTGGCGAACAAGTAAGTGATGCAACACTTACACTCGCCCGTGAATTAAAAAATGAAGCAAAAAGTAAAAAGCCGCGCTAAGTAGGCGTTAAATATGATCTAAATATGATTATTTCACTAATAAAGACTAGGCGACTAGTCTTTATTTTATGTAAACCACACTCTAAATATATGCGATAATATATATAAAGTAAGAAGGAGGATGAAGATGGCGAAAGTTATTATGCATATCGACTTAAACGCCTTTTTTGCAACTGCAGAAGAAATTAAAGACCCCTCCTTAAAAGGCAAACCGCTTGTTGTTGGCGGGGTTGGACGGCGGGGCATTGTTTCAACTGCAAACTACGCAGCCCGCAAATACGGGATTCGTAGTGCAATGCCGATGTATAAAGCAAAGCAACTTTATCCCTCACTTATTGTAAGACCGCCTGATTTTGCCTATTATGAGCAATTATCGACGAAATTTTTTGCCTTGCTGCGCACATATTCAGATATTCAAGAAATTGTATCCGTTGATGAGTGTTATATGGATTTGACCGAAGCGGTAAAAAAGGTGAGTAATGTTTCTGCTTACTTAAAAGACATTCAACTAACGGTGTTAAAAAAACTTGGCTTAAAATGCTCAATTGGGATTGGACCAACAAAGTTTTTAGCTAAGACTGCTTCTGATATGAAAAAGCCGCTTGGTATTACAATTTTAAGAAGACGCGATATTCGCACAAAACTTTGGCCACTTCCAATTAATAAAATGTATGGTATTGGCAAAAAAACCGCACCAAAACTAATTAAGGTTGGTATTAATACAATTGGTGACTTAGCTAAATCAACAGATTTACGTGTTAAAAAAATACTTGGTAAGTTTTACTACACCCTCATTGAATGGGCGAATGGTCGCGGTAGTGATTATGTTGATCCGCTCCCTGCACCGCCAAAAAGTATTTCCTCATCGAAAACATTTATGAATGATACGAATAATTCTGAAGAGATATTATTAAGATTCGCCGATTTAGCAAAAGAAGTAAGCGACCATGCTAAAAGGGAAGAACATGTTGGCTTAACGATTCAAATTGTTATTAAATACGATGATTTCTCGCTTATAAATCGCTCAAATACGATGATTGAACCGACTAATGAGGCTGATGTGATTTATCGAGAAGCGCGGAATTTATTTTTAAATAATTTTGATGGAGAAATGATTAGACTTGTTGGGATAACGTTACAAAATCTCTCCAGCATTCATGATACAAATGTGCAGTTATCATTATTTGATTTTGTTGCTACTGATGAGCAAAATGCGACAAAACTACTTATAAAAGAAATAAACGAACAACTCGAGCAGCCAAAATTAATCCTAGCGAGTGACTTAGATAAAAAAGGTGGCAAAGATTAATGGATGTAAATGAAGCCCTCATGCGCTATAAGCAATTTTTGTACAGTGAAAAAGGACTTTCACATGCAAGTATTGAGGCATATTTTTCTGATATTGATATATTTCATAATTATTTTAATGTTAGCGATACAAGCGAATATCTTGGCTTGTACTTAAATGAATTCGTCGCTCTTCAAGCCCAACAAGGGTATAAAGCTTCAACGATTGTTAGACGTTATTCTGCGATTCGAAATTACTATAAATTTCTTATTAATGAAGGCTTATACTTTGATGAGTTACCAAACATTGAAATACCAAAACCTGCAAAAACACTCCCATCTGTATTAAGCGAGGATGAGGTAAATGCGCTTTTAGATGCTCCAAATCTTAGCGAACCAGATGAAAAACGTGATAAAGCAATGCTTGAGGTAATGTATGCCTCTGGTTTACGGGTAAGCGAATTAATTAACTTAGAAAAGTCACAAGTAAACTTTAATCAGCAATTATTAAGAATCCGCGGGAAAGGTAATAAAGAGCGGATTATTCCGATTGGAGAATTCGCCCTTAGTTATTTAAATGATTATGTAACTGATGTTAGAATTGATAATGTCGGTGCAAAAAGTAATTACGTTTTTTTAACAAAATACGGTGAACCGATGTCTAGACAATATTTTCACCGTATTATTAAAAAATATGCTGCACGAGCTGGAATTGAAAAAAACGTTACCCCACATACACTTCGTCACTCATTTGCAACACATTTACTTGAAAATGGCGCGCAATTAAGAATCGTTCAAACTTTACTTGGGCATACAACCGTAGCAACAACGCAAATATATACACATGTATCAAGTAAGCGGATTTTAAGTGTCTACGATTTGTATACGAAGAATAAATAGTTTAATATTAAATTAATAAAAGGAGTAAATAACATGGATAAACAATTTAAACGTGTTTGTGTCATCGTCATTGATTCAGTCGGTATTGGGGCAATGCCGGATGCGTATAAATTTGGTGATGAAGGCGCCTCAACGGTTGAGCATATTGCTCTAGCAAGAGAAAATGGTCTCGCCTTACCAACTTTAGGTAAATTAGGCTTTGGAAATTTAACCCCAATTAAAGGTACACCGCCCTTAAAAGACCATCCACAAAGTTATGTCGCTCGACTTCATGAGGCAAGTAAAGGTAAAGATACAATGACTGGTCACTGGGAATTAATGGGGTTATTAACAAATACTCCGTTTCAAACATTCACCGAGACCGGCTTCCCTCAGCAATTAATTGATGAAATCGAAAAACAAACTGGGTATAAAGTAATTGGTAACTACGCTGCAAGTGGTACCGAAATTATTAAAGAACTCGGAGAGCAACAAATGGCGGAAAACTCGCTTATTGTCTACACATCCGCTGATAGTGTTTTGCAAATATGTGCACATGAAGAAGTTACGGGTTTAGATAATTTATATAAAGCTTGTGAGATTGTTCGCGAAATTTGTATGGATTCCAGGTGGATGGTTGGTCGAGTAATCGCCCGTCCATTCGTTGGTGATAGTCCTGAAAATTTTAAACGAACACCAAACCGTCATGACTGGGCCCTTTCTCCATCAGGAGAAACAGTCCTTGATCTACTTAAAAATAACGGTTATTTAGTCAGCGGTATTGGTAAAATTAATGATATATTCAATTCACAAGGTATAAGTGAAACACAGTCAATCGTATCTAATGAGGACGGGATGGATAAAATTATCGATAAGATGAAAAATTCTCGCTTTACTGGGTTATTATTTGCGAACTTAGTTGAATTTGATAGCGAATACGGCCACCGGAGAGATCCAGAAGGTTACGGCCTTGCACTTGAAGCGTTTGATGAACGACTAAGTGAATTAATTCCACATATTAGTGAAGATGACTTATTAATCGTTACTGCTGACCACGGTAATGATCCGACATTTAAAGGAACCGATCATACAAGGGAAATGGTCCCATTTGTTGCTTATAGTCCGCGCTTTAAAAACGGCAAACATTTAGCTGACCGTAAATCATTCGCTGATTTAGGCGCAACGATATTAGCTAACTTCGACTTAGATAAAACACCAACAATGATTGGCGAAATTATTGAAGAAGTACTTAATGACTAAATTTATAAGTAAATATATAAAGAAGAGTGAATTTTGAGTAAAATTCGCTCTTTTTTTACGAAACAGCACTATTCAATATAAAATAGCAAAATATTTTTGCTTTTGTCCGAAAATCAGATGAATTTCGTGCAAACATTACAAACATTATTAAAAACATCGTTTTTCTACGCCTTTTAAGCGAAAAAGTGCTAAATTGAATACATCAAAGCTTTGAGAAAAATTAGCATTTTAACAGGGAAGGTAATAAAAATGGATAATAATTTTAATAACGACAATAATTCAAGTTACAGTTACCGCAAAACTAGTAACAAATTCAAGCAAACAAGGCGGCGCTCATTAAGTGACAACAGATCTCCTTATGGGACGACTGCTGAAGAAAGGCTTGATATTTATATCGCGCAATTAGAAATTGTTAATTTTTACTTTAGCTATTTGCGGCAACTAATTAATTACGCTAAAGCAGAAAGAACTAGGAAATTAGCGTATGATCTTAAACCTGGTGAAATTTATGAAGTCGATTTTGGTATCGGTGTCGGTAGTGAACTTCGCGGTCGTCATTATGCAGTTGTTATGTGTTATTCGCATCCGAGCAATCAAATTGTTGAAGTAATCCCGCTTAAAACAAAACATAAGCAGCCAAATCCAACAAGTGATGTCTTAATTGGTAATATTCCAGGCCTTGAAGGTGGTGTATCTACAATCGCGGTTTTTAATCAAAAATGTGGAATTGATAAAATGCGAATATATCGAAAATCACTGATTCGCAAAAACGAAGCTACCGATGAGTATGCTAGTTTTGAACCAGTCGCAGTAATTAGCGAGGAACAATTAAATAAAATAAGAGCCGCAATTAAAGAAACTGCAATTGACGGAAAGACATCTTACTCGGGATAAGAACAACAACAAAATAACAGTTTAGTAGTTATTTAGTATATATTTAGTTGTGGTATTACCGATAAAAATTGTGGATAAGTTACTCAAATTAATTGGTCAACTTATCCATTTTTTAAATGCATAAAAACAAAAGTGGCTTATTGAGCGGTTTTTTCTTATGCTTGGTTTACATAATATAGATTATACGAAGTAGTCGCTAATTCGAAATATTTTGTTAATTACTTGTTCGCTCATATTTAGATGACTATAAACAAAAAGCACCCTATTATATATAAGGATGCTTATCATTTGTCTAGTTTGTTTATAAATCACTAACTAATTTATTTTTCCTCGTATAAGCCTTCGAGGTTATATTCCGCTCGTGCATCTTTTGTAAACAAATGCACGATGATTGTAAATGCATCAATGAGTATCCATGTGCTTCGAGCCTTCTTACCTTCGATGTGATGAATTGGACGGTCGTGTTTGTCTAACACTTCAACAACGACATCACTTAAAGCACCTAACATTCGTTCATTTCTTGCTGTCGCAATAATTTCATAATCTGCGATTGCTTTCTTTGTATCATTTCTAATGTATTTAACATTAATGTTAC
>JAAYSH010000048.1 GCA_012518415.1 Erysipelotrichaceae bacterium
GGAGTAATTATTGACGGTAGCGCTTTCATAGTCTAGAATATAAACACCTAGATGATACTAATTTCATTTGATAAGGAGGAAAAATAATCAATGAAAAAGGTTACAAAATCTTTGTTAACTTTAGGGTTACTCGTTGGTTTATCAGCTTGCAGCTGCAGTAATGGTGAAACCACTACTACAAGCGAAGATCCAATACCAACAACTTACACAGTATCCTTTTGGTTAACAGCCACAGGACATTACAAAGATGTCGATGTAGAAGAAGGAGCAGCTCTAGAAGCACCAGCCAATCCAACACGTGATGGTTATGAATTCTTAGGCTGGACTGAGCAAGGCGTTGAAGAATTATACGACTTAACAAAAGCAGTCAATGCCGATTTAGACTTATACGCAAAATGGGAAGTACTCTTCTCAGCAGACCCACTTAGCTATACCTTAGTTGGTAACTTACAAAATAGTGATTATGCGGAACATGAGTGGGACACCGAAACAGAAGTACTCATGATGCAACGTACCGCAGAGGACAAAAACGAATTCGCAATTACAGTTGACTTAGGATATAATGCTGAAATTAAGGTTAAATCCTTTGAACCTGGTTGGAATGACGACTACAACTATGGTGCCCCAGCATTTACTACAATTGATGATCCAGCGAACTACGGTCCAATCAATCACGAAGCCGATCTTAAAGATGGTAACTTAGTCATCAAAAACGCTGGAAACTACGAAATTGTCTTAACAACAAACGCAGTTGCAGGCGTTACAATGGGTAACGAAGCTCGAGTAAAAATTACACGCTTAGGCGATCCATTAGATCCAACAAAAGTTACTGCCAATCCAGATCCAGACGCAGCATTCGAATGGAGACTCGTTGGTGATGTACCATGGTCCAACTGGACAAACACAGCCGATGCACCGAAATTTGAAGGCGAAGGCACTAATGAAGCACTTCAAGAATACAAATCAGGCAACTTATTCCTTGTTGAAGGCGATGAGTTCAAACTCACTGTCGATGCAGCTTGGGACGGAGAAGTCGGATATGGCACATTTGGTGATGTCTTCGGTGCAGGAGACGTTTACGGCGAAGGCGACACACTTCCAGAAGGTGCCGTAGTTGGCGATCCAAAACTTGGTTCAAACAACGTCGTTTTAAACACTGGATACTATCAGTTCACTGTTAAAGCAGTTGACCACACAGTACCAAGAGCAGAAATGACTTGGACATTTGAAGCAGCTTACTATGGTATGGATGAACTTGAAATTATCGGAACAGCAACTCCAGGTGGATGGGATGCAGGTACTCCAATGGTAGCTGACGCTCTCAACCCAGTCGTCGTTGACCGTGAAGAAGACGCCGAAGGTGTTGTCACCGAAGAAGGTTCACTCACATACACATACACATACGAAGGCTTAACAACCACTGAAGCAGATCAAGAATACAAAGTTAGATCTGCTGGTGGATGGAACTTCGACTTTGGTAATCCTGAACCAGGCGTTGACAACATGGTTATTGCTGAACCAGGAACATACAATGTTACCTTAGTCGTCACCGTTAACTTAACAACACGTGTCGTTACACACACACTCGCACACGTCGCAGCTTAGTTAACAAGTTTACTCCTTAAAGGAAATGAACCCACCCTGTTTACAGGGTGGGTTTTTCTTTTAAAATATATAATATTTTTGTGTTATATGGTATTATATTTAGTATAAGATTATTTTAAAAACACAATCATTTAAGGAGATAACACTTATGAAAAAACCGAGATCGATAATGATGCTTTTATTAGCCGGTGCATTCGCGCTTTCTAGTTGCGGAAGCAGCGATAAAAGTGAAGATGATTCATCTATTATTGATGAAGTTAGTTCGATAACGACCGAAGAGCCGCTTAGTGAAGACTCGCAGGAGCTCCCAAGCGAACCACTTAGCGAAGATTCAAGTGAAGATAGTGATCAGCCAAAAGTTGAAGGCGAGTTTGGAGTTACACCAGATGTGATTAACGTATCTTACTATCGTGATGATGGTGATTATTCTACTTGGCGGCTATGGTGGTGGATTGAAGGTTTTAAAGATGGTGAAATGCCCGAATGGGGTACACCTGATGCTGATGGGTTTGTAACGCAGAAATTAGACTTAACTAATTATCCTTCCGCCCGTGAAGTCGGTTTAATTATTCGCCGCCACGATAGTTGGTCGGGGCAATCCCCAGACTTTGTAATGAGTTTTGATGATTATCCAACCAAAGATAACGGTGAAATGGATGTATTTATTATTTCTAACGATCAAAATGAAATTGAAAGTTTCTTAATTAAAGAAGACGCCAAAAAAGACCGGATTAAAACCGCCCAATTAAAAACATTCAATTCAATTGGGGCAGAAGCAACAGCAACTCCGCTTTGGTGGCGCTTATATATTAACGACGAACTCGTTGATGAAAAACCCGCATCAAGTCCTAATGTAACATTTGAACGAAGTACAAAACTTCAACTAACCGATGTTCATGAAGTTAGAGCTGAGTTTAGTGACGCGCCAGGACAAATTCGTGTCCGTAAAGCAAATGCAACCCCGCTTTATGATTCAGAAGAATTCATTAATAACCATACATATAATGGTGATGATCTAGGTTTTACGTATACTAATGGTGCGACAACATTCAAATTATGGGCACCAACTGCAAGTGAAGTTATTTTAAACACGTACCGTAACTCAGTCACATCTAAAGAAACTGGAAATAAACTTAATGATACATTAGGTAGAACCCGCTACATGATGAATTATGCCGGTCAAGGTGTATATGAGCGGACAATTGAAGGTGATTTAGATGGAGTTTACTATGACTATACAGTTACTAACGTTAACGGTACAACAACGGTTGGCGATCCTTATGCACAAAGCGCAGGAGTAAACGGACATCGCTCCCAAGTTATTAACTGGGATAACCCAGCTTATAAACCAGCAGGGTTTGATGAAATATCGTATCCTGCGATTGCTTCAAGTGCAGATTTAGTCGTTTATGAAATGCATGTCCAAGATTTAACAATGGATGATACATGGACTGGTAGCGAAGAAAATCGCGGCAAGTATTTAGGTGTTATCGAAGAAGGTACGACATATACTGAAGGTGCAATGACCGTTGCGACCGGATTTGATCATATTAAAGAAATGGGTGTAAATGCTGTTCAAATTATGCCGTTTTATGATCATACAAACCAAGAATACTTTAATGCGCGTGATTATCCTGATGCAGACGGTAAATATTATCAACCAGAATATAACTGGGGTTATAATCCAAATAATTTCAACGTCTTAGAAGGTGGTTATTCAAGTGACCCCGTTAATGGTGAAGTTAGAATTCAAGAGTTTAGACAATTAGTGAAGAAGTTCGCTGACAATAATATTCGTATCGTTATGGACGTTGTTTATAACCACGTTTCAAGTTTTGCCAACTCACCATTTCAAAAAATCGTTCCTGATTACTATTTCCGCTTTAACGAAGAAGGTTTCTTAATGAACGACTCGGGCGTTGGTAATGACACAGCGAGTGAGCGAATTATGTTTGAAAATTATATTGTCGATTCGGTAAAGTTTTGGGCGAAGAAATATCATATTAAAGGATTCCGGTTTGACTTAATGAGCTTAATTACACCTAAAACACTTAACCGTGTTGACGCTGCACTTAAAGCAATTGACCCAACGATTGTCGTTTGGGGTGAACCTTGGAGTGGCGGCGGTTATGCGGGTCCTGAATTCGTTTACAACCGTCCAGAAACCAAAAACACTGCAATCGCAGCGTTTAACGATGTTGGCCGTAATGCGCTTAAAGGTGATAATAATTTAAATGGTGATGGCTCACAGTATGGTTGGCTCCAAAAAGAACCAGCCCATAATGCTGAAAGTTATTGGCTCCTTAACCGGGTTAAAGGAATGTTAGCTGGTTACATGGAAGATTACTATGATGGGCAAAATGGCTACCGAGATCCGCTAAAAACGATAAATTATGCGGGCTGTCATGATAACTTTACATTATATGATCAATTGTATAATACAATTGGAGAACATGAACTTGCCAAAAACGCCTCGGTTGTTGCGAATGCACTTGTCTTATTTTCACAAGGCGCACCATTCTTCCAAGGTGGGGATGAAATACTTCGTTCAAAACCATTTGATCCAAATACATACTTTGGCAAACGCTTTTATAGCTCGCATGCTCATGAAACATTTATTAATCCGCAAACAGGAGTTTACTACTCTGGCAACTCATATAACTTAGAAGCAAGTGTTAACTCTTATAAGTGGGATGATAAAATTAAATACTATGATGTATTCGAACAATATAAGGCTCTCATCCAGTTGCGCTTAAACAACGAAGCATTTAGACTGCAAACTGCTGGTGAAGTTAGTACTCACTTCGGATTTTGGGAAGATACTGCAGATTTATCATTTAGTGCAATCGCAGCTTATAATACAAAACAAGTAACAAACGAGATTACTGGAAGTGGAGCGATTTATACATTTTATACTGGCAGATTATATGGTGATTCAACTATTGGCACGAGTGCAGCGACAACAGAAAAAATTAGCTGGGGTGGTGATGTGAAAGTCTTATTTGATTCAACCGGTACATATACTCCAGGAGATATTATTACTGACTCTGCCGAAATACCAAGTTATGCAGTACTAGTTGTTCAAAGACAGTAAGATTAATTAGATATGGAAAATAAACAAGTAAAGAGAAAAAGACCTAATTTTTACCTAAGTCTTGCTCGGCCATTAACGAAAAACAAATACGTAGAACAAGGCGGCTTTTGGCGAAGAGTCGGTGCATTTCTCATTGATTTTCTTTCTGCTGCCCTTATTGGCGTTCTAGCTTATTTTGCTGTTCTCCATCCTCTTTGGTTTAGTCAAATGGGCGGCCAGCAGCTTCATGAAACTTTAAAAAACGAAGAAATTAAAAGTGAATTATATTTCGAAGTAACTGAAACGAATAATGTCACTGGTGAAGTCGCGACCGCAACGCGGTTATTAACTGATATATATTTTCGTCCAGGGGACTTTGGTGATGAGGCGTGGAAAGTAAGTGGTTTAGATGAAGAAACATTCGTCTTAAGCGATTCTTATTATGATTATGCTCTCCGTTACTTTTACGGCACTAACACAGAACCAGGTATGTATTACGACGGTTTTATTTTCTCGCAATCAACATATTATGATAAAGAAGAGCGGCCAACAAAAAACTATAACCGCGATATTCTTTTACTTACAGGCGAAGAAGATGACTTTATTAAAGCTGAGCCAAAATTAAATATTGCTGCGGATGGGAGTGAATATTATACTTTTACATACGCTGAAGGGACAAGTGCCCAAGCAATTAATGATTGGTGGCAAGGCCGTTACTACGAAGCGGTTAATGAAAACTTTAAAGGAATGCCCGCTTATTTTAATCCGCGGCGAGAAATTGCGATATCATTTTACATATTAATTGGTGTCGGTTATTTAATTGGCGGGGCACTATTTCATGTCGCTGTTCCCCTACTTTCAAACGATGGACAAAGTATTGGGAAAATGGTATGTAAACTCGCAGTTGTTAACCGCGAGGGTTACCGGGCGAAGTGGTGGCAAATTGTATTTAGAGCCCTATTTACAGATGTTATTGAAGTAATTGGCTCATTTGCACTATTTTTAATGCCGTTACTATTTACAATGGCAACACTGACCTTATCAAGGCAGCAACGTTCAATTCATGACTTCGTTTTCCAAACTCGGGTCATTAATTGGGACAATTCATATATATTTAACAGCGAAGAAGAAGCGAATGAATATGAGGAAGCAAAAGCAAGTGGTCGCCCGACAAATATTTATCCTGGCGGCGGACTTGGAAAAAAACAAATGGAACAAAGACTAAAGGCTGCAAAAGAAAGGTATAAGTAGAATAAAATACATTACTTACTTTTCTTTATTTATGTTAAAATAAATTTAGAAATTATTATCCGATTATGGAGGAAATAAAGATGAAAAAACGAATATTTTCTGTCTTAGCAATTGGAGTTTTTGCACTTACTTTAATGAGCTGTGGTGGTGATGCTGGTGATGAAGATCATATTCGCCCATTTTTAGCCGCAAATACGACTGGATCAATTGAATTTGAAGAAGTAAATGGCCAGTTAGCAGTTTATTATGTTGATGATATGGAGCGCAATGTCCAATTCGATTTAAAAGATATCGCGCACGAGTTTAATGTAGGTAGTAATAAGGGCCGCTACGAATCATTTAAACTTATTGATGGCGTCTTATGTTATCCAAATAATACACTCGCAGACTCTTCACCATCAGGCGATTACTTCTGGCGCCCAATCTTAGTCAGTGAAGCAAACGGTGAGAAAATTATTGAAATTAATGAAAATCACATTAATGAATATAATGAATACATTATTGATTATGGCATCAAAGACTTAAGTAAGTTATATGTTGGTGGTTATGTTGATATTATTTTGAAAATCGACTTTGCTGCTAATGGGGGCGATAACTTAGGTCTTGTTGAAGATGAATACCGTCCTGATTATACTGGGTAAATATTTACGGTTATTAATGACATTAAAGCGCTCATACGAGCGCTTTTTGTAACTGAATTTGCAATAATGACTTTAATTTATATGTTGGTATGGTATTATTTTAAAAGATAGGGAAGTAGGAAAGATGGAATTAAAACTTTATCACTGGCTCATAATTGCCGCGGCAATTGTCGCGATTATTTTACTAGTCATTATTTTGTATAAACCAATTCGTAAACTATTATATAAAAAACGTTACGTGCAAATATATTATAAAGATGTATATAAAGTCGCAAAATACGAGGACTATTATTTAATTAATAACCTCATTTTAGAAATCGATCCTTTAGCACATACGCACGTTGATCATATATTATTTGCGAATAAATATATTTATGTAATTAATGACCTTTATTTTGACGGTGAAATAAGCGGCAAAGCCAGGGATGAGAAATGGATTTTTACAAGTGGAAAGAAAAACAAAGTTAAAAAAGAAGTTCGAGATAATTTGTTTATTACAAATCGCGACCGAATTGAAAAGATTGCGTTAATTACAATGCTTGATCCTGAGTTATTTATTTCTGTTATTATTGCGAATAATGATTTGAATTTAAAAGACATCGAAGTTAATTCAAAAAGTGACTACATTATTCACCGCCGCGACTTATATAAACTTGTTAATGCGATTGAATCGCGCCCTGTCGCACCGATGAAAGAAGATGAACTTGCCCAAGCAGTCCTTGATATTGATAAACTAAACTTACGTCATGAATTGAAAAAAGGAAAAAAGAAATAGTAGTTATGAAACAGTTTAATAATTATTGTAAAAGTAAACCAAGCCTAACAATTAATAGTTGGTTATTAGCAATCCCATTTGTAATCATTTGGATTATTACGATGTTAATCGTCCATTACTTTTCACTAGCCATTATTATTTTAATGCCATTTTTAGTTATTCCGTTTTATTTTATGAGCAAGCGATTCATTGAAGGAAACCTCGTAAAGCAACAAGCTCCGATGTTAAAGCGTCATGTATTTATGGTTGGTTTAACCCCGCAAGTACGTGCTGCTTTTGCACCGTTTATTAACTTGCTTTTAACAATTCCGCTCGCGATTGGAATTGTATTTATCGCTACATTCATTAACGTTTTTATCGCTCAAGCGGTAACACCTGATTTTACCGTGACATTAGAAAACTTTCTTATTCTCGCCCAAGAGACGATTCCAAACAATTTAAATAGTGTACAAATATATTTGAGTGAAAATATAAAAACGCTTTGGCCATTATTAATTAGTGAAGCACTCTTTTATTTTATTCCGATGATTTATATGCTTTGTTCGCTAGTATATCGCACATTTCATTTAAATTACCAAACTAACCCCGCGATATTTTCTAAACAACAAATAAAAAGTAATTTAAATGAACTTTACTACCCAAATTACCGCAGACTGCATATTAAATACTTCAGTGCCACCATCGCTCTACCAATTATTTTATCAACGATTACGTATGGAGTAAGTATTGGACTATTTCTAACATTTAATCCTAGTTTACAAAGCGAATTACGGCTTGTATATTTAATTAGTAGTATTATTGCTTTCCTTGTTTTTGCGGCCTTCTTACCAATTTTATTTAAATACAATTATTGCCTTTATGAACAATTTCTTGATAATCACTATTTAACGATCGTAAACGTCTTAAAGGAAAACGTCAATCAAGTTAGGAGTAACCCGCAGGTCCATCCTGCCAACATTGCAATCGCTGAACATTATATAAGTACGTTAGAACGCCGCGGTGATATCGACGGTGAACCAACCGAAGAAGAAATTCAGGAGTTGTTTAATCAGTTACACGGTCTTTATGAAGACGAGAATAATAATCATCTAAACGATGAAAATGAAGAAGAATAAAATTAACAAACAAAAAACCGCTCGATTGAGCGGTTATTTTTATTCTGGGTTACTTAACCTATATTGATACAATAGCGCACCCCTACTAAATATTAGTGCACCCTTGTAAATATTTTACGCACCCCTAGCAATTTCTCTAACATATATAGACACCTCTTTACTAATATTATATCTTTATTCTCTTTTCTTTGTGTCTATTTTATTATAACCATTCCAACAAATGGGTTTTTTATTATGAAATTAATATATTAGGCAATGATGAAATGATTACTAAAACTATATTAGATAGAATAATTCATCATTCTTATCTATTTAATATAACTGGTCCATCATACAGACTTAAAGATAAACTTGAATTAAGTCAAAGTGAGGAATCTTAACTGCACCTCCTTTTGTCCATTCTTAACTTGACATTTATACAAAAAAAGAACCAATCATTAATTTGATCAGTTCTTATTCAGATAACAGTGTTCATATTTTATTGTTTTATAGGTTTAAATATACCTATTTTTTTAATTTACTAGTTTTTACTACTATAAGCATATCTAATACTTACTCAAGTATACCATTTATCTATATAAGAATGCAGAAACGCATATTATTGAATAGTTAGAACTAACTAATTATGTATCGAATTGCTTTTGTTAGAAGTATACTAACATAATGTACACCGTTATACTATATTACATGAATATCAAACTTGATATCATTATCTTCACACAATTTTCTTAATTTTTCGTTAATCATTTCACCACTAAAAAACTCAACTAGCGTTTTCAGCAGATCATCAGATTTTAATACTGCCTTTAACTTATTTGTATTTTCAATATTAAAAGTATAATAGTACTCATACTCTTCATCACCAAACCAATTCTTGGCTGTTTCACAAAAATCTTGACCTTCCAATACCAACCTTCCATCCGGAAACATAAAAGCTCGTAAAACAAATGAATCACCATTATCTTCATTGATGTTATATAAGATTACTTTATTTTCCATAACTCTTACCACAAATGTAGACCTTTCTTTAAGAAATTGAAATTGTTAGATATAGCAATTTTATACTTTTAAAACGAATTGTTTAAATCTTTTTTTATCCTCGTATGGTAATTTGATTAAGTCTTGTTAAATCAGAATTGTGTTTTAAATCTTCTATTTTTACTATTGCCGCTAACATATTGTTTTTGATTTCTTTTATATAATCAAAATATAGTGAGTCTTTAGAATAAATAAGCATTCTAATAGCTTCAATTACTTCTAGAAGAAAACCGGCCCCTATTAAATCGTTAATTGTGTAATTGCTATCTTCAACAACACCATGTAATAATGCAACACATATTGAATACTCACCCTTCATTTTTGAAGCCAAATAAAACGGATGAAATATATAAGGTAATCCAGATTTATCTAATTGTTCTTTATGTGCTTCATATGCTATTTTTAAGGCTTCTTTGGTTAATGTTGTATATATTATTTATCTCCATTTAATTTTAGTAAACCAAGCCATCCCTTTATCCATCTATATCAGAATTTGAGGGATGTATACCTTTTTCATTTAAAATTTCATAAATGCTAGTTATTAAATTATTTAGCCTTATTGGACTTTATAGTCTTAATCCTTTGAATGAATCTATAAGCCATATCTTCATAATAATCAATTTGTCTATCCTTAGTATGTTTATAAAGTGATTTTACAAACTCCGTATAATAAAGCTCGTCAATTTTCTCTTTTGAAAACTCAATTTTCAAAAAGAAATCGTATATATCTCTATAAGATATTTTTTTATAATGTTGACTACCGCTATATTTGGAAGTATCAACTCTGTTATATACTGGTAAGAATATAAAAAAGCTTGTCTTTTTATTCCCTTTATGTTTTTCTGCATAATGATAATATTTCGAAAGTTGAGATTGAACTAGACCATGTTCACTAAAATTATGTCTCGGAGAAACACCATTAATGCCTGATTTAATTTTATTCTCAACAACAACAATATTATCCTTGTCCTCTATCCAAATATCAATATTTTCTTTTTCACGTTCAATGGTAATAGGTAATGATAAATTAAGATCTAAAACTACATTTGCGAAACTAACAAGTATATCTGGATACTTAGAAAAGAAATAATAAAATAAATTTGAGTAAACTAATTCATCATCTTCTTTTTTAATAACGTTTAGAAAATTAAAGTTCCTATCAATAATCCTGTTATCACTTATTTTATTTGTTCTTCTATCCCATAAGATATTTTCTTTTATTAAAGCATCAATTTCTTCAAAAGAATGTGGGTGCTTCATATTATCAATATAGGCTATTAATGATTGTGTAGGGAATCTTTTGTCATCTAGATTAATCGTTTTATCATCTAGTTTCATATCTTTATGATCACAATCAGTAATATAAATCGGTTTAATGGGTTCTAATAAGGCGTCTGATTTAAATGTAATGGCACCATCTAGTTGTCCATAGAAAATATCGCTTAGTTTTATGCCACCATATCTAATATCATGTTTTTTCTCATAAGTCATTAATTGTTTTCCTGAACTTACGAGTTTTTCTTTAGTTGTATTTCCAACAGGATATACAATTTGACCATTTGGTCCAATTTTTGCAATACCCACTATTTCAAAACACCCTTTTTGCAAAAGTCTAACTAACAATACCGCTTCTACAGTATCATCGTATTCTTTTGCAATATAACCATAGGGATTGACATAAATGTAATTGTTATCATGGTCATCGTGTAGCAGATTAATTACTTCACCACCCATTTTATTAGAAATATATGCACCAGCATACATTCTGCATATAACAAATGATCTAAGTTTATTATTTTTAGTTTCTTGTTTATTCTTAGTTATCATCTAATCACCCACCTTTTCTTCAGTATTGTGGTGTTTAATTTTTTAGAAAAGAATAAAATATATAGCTTTCCTAATTTGCTCATATTTACTCAAAAAGCATATTCTTTAACCACACTGATCTACTATTTTCCTGTTCGCATGTATAAACTTAAAGTTTTTTTAATGTGTTTTTCTTTTTAATTTGTGTTTTTGCTTTAGCCATACTATTACCCTTCTCTTTCTACAATAATCTTATATTTCAAAAAAAGCTCATTTAGTTTTCTCTTAATCTTAATAGTTGGTTCATGTTTTCCATTCTCCCAACGATTAACTGAAGAAAATGAAACTCCTAGTAAATTAGCAAGTTCAGTTTGAGACAAAATGAGTTTTCCTCTCAGTCTCTTAATCAAATTAGAATAATCCATAATATTTACCTCTCTCGATAAACAATACACTATGGCAATATTATAGAACTTTTTGAGCAATAATGCTATGCATAAATGCAAATCGTGTAATGAGTTTAGTAAACGTGTAAATAATTGAGTAATCGTGTGAAGTGTTAATAGCTCATTTCTTAAAAAACATTTTTGTCTTTAGTCACAGTAATAATAAATAATTTAAAGTCTTGAATATAGGGGGAAATCACCCTTTCTGCATAGAAAAAAGGCTTGACACAATTGTATCAAACCTATGCTTGTTATATGGAGCGGGTGACGGGAATCGAACCCGCATATCTACCTTGGCAAGGTAGTGTTCTACCATTGAACTACACCCGCATTATTTGATGCACGATATATATTATATGGAATCATAACAATTAATGCAAGA
>JAAYSH010000007.1 GCA_012518415.1 Erysipelotrichaceae bacterium
AATACATGGATTAAAATTGATAACGTTTCATTAAAAGCGGCATAATTATGAAAAAACTTATATATGTTGCTGTTGCAACTTTAATGTTAGTTAGTTGTCAAGGCGAAGTAGAAACACCTTCGCCTTCAACTAGCGAAACTTCAATTAATAATCCAACGTTTGCAATTAGAAATTATTCTTTAAGTGTTAATTCAGGTACAGAAATTATTCCAATTGGCCAAACTGAGCCCGGTGATTTTCACTATGAATACGATGATACTAATTTATCAATTTGGCAAAATAAAATATATGTCCATAAATCAAATACAACTACAACTGTTAAAGCAATCGCAAAAGATGGGTCTTTTTTCGAGTTTAATGTTGCTTCACCTGTTGATACATACGAAAGTAGTGAACGGGCTGAGCAAGAAGAAAATTGGTTGGCACCAATTAACTTCGCGGATGTGAATAGAAACGCTAAACCGATGCCGCGTGGCCTTGATGTTTCGACCGCTGCAGCGATTTATCGTGCAGGTGGACAATTTTATAACGAGCATGGTGAAGCCGAAGACTTATTTAGAATACTTAAGCGGCATGGCTCTAATTATGTCCGGTTACGGCTGTGGAATGACCCGTATAATCATACAAGCGCAGGTAAAGTTACTTACGGAGGCGGAGTTTGTGATTTGGATCATGTGTTAGAAATGGCTTTTCTAGCAAAGCAAGCCGGATTAGAAATTTATTTAGTCTTTCATTACAGTGATTTTTGGGCCGATCCTGGGAAGCAAGTTATTCCAAAACAGTGGGCCCATATTGAAACTGCAGGTGAAATGGCAGAAGCTATTTATACTTATACTAGAGAAACAATCGAAACATTGAAATCACATAATTTAACTCCAAAAATAGTCTCGCTTGGCAACGAAACGACACCAGGGATGCTCGTTCATATGCCTGGACCTACGAATGAAAACTTAGTAGGTGAACCCCACTATACAAGTAGAAAAGGGGAAGCCCCTAGTGCAATTAGAGGCAACTTCGGCTCACAAAATTACTATGACTATATCGATGCAGCTAATAGAGCTGTTAAAGATGTTGATCCAAGCATTCAAACAATGGTCCACACAGAGCGACATATTATTAATCGCTCTAAGCAAATTATTGATCACTATAACTTTTTAGAAGGCATACCATTCGATATTATTGGGCTATCTGCCTATCCCTACTACCAAGGTACACCCGATAACTTTTCTCAGGGACTAAAATTAATAAGTGAAACATTCCCTGACAAATTAATTACACTCGCAGAAACATCATATGGTTTTACTTTCGCCCCACATCAACACTTAGGCGCGATTTTTAACGCAAGTTCAATGCGCGGGGATTATCCTGTTAGTGTTGCAGGACAGGCACGACTATTAGATGAATTATTCGCAGCAATTAATTCAATTCATAATGGTTATGGTTTGTTTTATTGGGAAGGAGCATACATCCCTTATCCAGGTGTCGGTTGGGCAGATGCTTCAACTAAAAATTCATGGGCAAATCAAGCCTTATTTACTTATGACGGTCATGTATTGCCTTCACTAAGAGTATTTGAACTTTGGGAGGCCTAGCCTCCCTTTTTTACGTAAGGGTAGAAAAATTAACAAAATAGTAAGATAATATAATAAAGGAATAAGAAGATGAGCAATAATGAACGATTTTTGAAAAATTATAAGATTTTAGAAGTCTTGCTGGAAGAGTATTATGGGATGAGAGCTAACTCACATAACTCCTCTTCGATAATTCGCTATTATCATGAACTACGGAAATCTTATTCTTTTCGCGACCGTGAAAGGGCGGTTAAACTTGATACATGCCGGACTATTCGTAACACAATGGCACACGAAAATGTTAATGATGCAATTACGGTTACCGATGATTTTGTTAAATTTTTAGAAGATGAAATTAAATTACTCGTTGATCCAGTCACAGCTGAACAAGTAGCACTTAATATTAACCGTGCTTTTACTTGCACACTTGAAGATGATGCTCGTAAAGTGATGGAAGTAATGGTCAGGAGAGGGTTTTCTCATGTTCCTGTAATGGAAAATGGAAACTTATACGGAGTGTTTTCCCAAAAGATTATTTTTCAATGGCTTTATTATGAAACAGCAACAAACATTAAAAAAGGAGCAAAAATTAAAGACTTTGCGGCTTATTTACCAATTAAAGCTCACACAGGTGAGCGATATGTGTTCGTAAAAAAAGATGAAACAATCAACGAGATTACCCGAATGTTTGAAGAAAGCCGCGGACATAAAGTTAAGATTGGTCTAATTTTTGTTACTGAACACGGCAAAAAAAGCGAAAAAATTATCGGCTTTATTACGCCTTATGATCTTATTTATTACTAGATTTGCGATAACGGTTTAAAGAAGTGAAAAAGACATTTTTGTCTTTTTTATTTATGTAAATTTGTTGGAATATCAAAGCAATGAATATAAAAATATTGTAGAATAAACAAGGAGTGTGTTAGTCGTGAGTAATAAGCAAAGAATCAAAGATTTTTTCCATTTAGTGTACAACGAAAAGGATTATGAAAGAGGGTTAACTTACTTAACCCCGTCCTTTTTTGATCATTCACCCGCGAGTTCAAGAAGCGGTCAAGATGCGATTGAGGCGGTGAAAAGCGTTCACGAGGCATTCCCAGATTTACAAGTAGAAATTATTGATTTAATTGAAGAAGACGATAAGGTGCTAGTCCAAGCTTTATTTAAAGGAACCCAGGCTGCGCCATATTTAAATATTGAAAATAAAGGCAATTCAATTAAATTTTTCGCCTTAGAAATGTATCGTTTTAATAAGGTTGGTAAAATTATCGAGTCATGGGGTTATTGGCCTAATGATGCAATTATTAGCCAACTTGAAGGAGAAGATAGTAATGAAAATATTAATTAACATATTTAAAACTTTAGTGATCGTGACTGTCCTTGGTGGGCTTGGGTTAATATCTTATGGAGCCCTAGGCCAAGAAACAACTAATTGGATTATTATCTTAATTGGTTTTGCGGTGCTTTTTGCTACAGGGATATTACTTGCGGTTTTATATTTTATCGGCCGTCATGAGGAAAAAAGGCAACTTGCCAAGCAGCCAACACTTGTGGAAGAAGGCATTGATTTAAGCGAAGATGTAATTCGCATTAAAATAGAATCCGCGCCAGAAACAGAGCGTAAAGAAAACGGGGGACAAAGCAATGTGGAATAAAATTGATTTAGAAAATTTCGAAATTAAACCATTTGATTTAATCGCAAATGATTGGTATTTAATCGGGGTTAAAAGTAGAGGACGAAGTAATATGATGACTGCAAGTTGGGGACAAATTGGTCATCTTTGGAAAAAACATGTATTTACACTTTATGTCCGTCCGCAACGATTCACTCGTCCACTTTTAGATGAAAGTGATTATTTCACCGTCAGCGTCCTCCCAAAACAAAAAGAGGCGCTTAATTTCTTGGGGCGAGAAAGCGGAAGAGATTATTCTGACAAAATTAAAAGTTCCGGTCTAAGTGAAACAACAATTGATGGACATGTAACGGTTGAAGAAGCTGAACTTGTCCTTATTTGTAAAAAATTATACCGCCAACAATTAGAAGAGGATTTATTTGAAGATAGCGAACTCGCCGAAGAGCGCTATCCAAACAAAGACTATTCAATTCAATATATCGGTGAAGTAGTCGCCGCATACCACAAATAATATCGGAGGGACATTATGCTAAAACAGGCGCTCGATAGCAACGTTTATTTAAAGTTGCAGCAAGAAAAAATTAAAGAACGAGTCGAACTTTTTGGAAATAAATTATATCTTGAATTCGGCGGCAAGTTATTTGACGACTGCCACGCAACAAGAGTCTTTCCAGGATTTAATATTGATGCGAAAGTAAAAGTGCTTTTATCAATGAAAGATGATGTTGAATTTATTGTTACGGTAAAAGCTGATGATATCCAAGCTGGAAAAGTTCGCGGTGATACTGGCTTAAGTTATGAAGATGAAACGCTCCGTTTAATTGATGAAATTACTGACGCCGGCTTACAAGTAAGTGGTGTTGTTATTACCCAGTACTCTCATCAACCCGCGGTAGATGTATTTCTTCAACTATTAAAGTCACTCAACGTTAAAACATATTTACACTACGTTATTAAAGGATATCCGCATGATTTAGAAAATGTCTTTTCTGAAAAGGGGTTTGAACTTAATGATTACGTTATTACAACAAGACCAATTGTAGTTGTAACTGCGCCAGGACCAGGTTCTGGTAAAATGGCGACATGTCTTTCACAAATTCACGCGGACTTTAAACGGGGAATCAAATCGGGATATGCAAAATACGAAACGTTTCCTGTATGGAATTTACCCCTAAAACATCCGATCAACTTAGCATACGAAGCAGCTACTGCAGATTTAAATGATGTAACAATGGTCGACTACTATCATTTTGAAGCATATAGTGTCCCAGCTGTATCTTATAACCGTGATATGGAAGTTTATCCAGTCTTACAAAAGATGTTTGAACGCATTTATGGCGAATCACCATATAAGTCGCCAACTGATATGGGTGTTAATATGATCGGATTTGCGATTGTTGATGATGATACTGCAGTTGAAGCAGCAAAGGCAGAAATAATTCGTCGTTACTATAGTGCGATGTGGAAGAACAAAACAGGTCACTTAAGCGATGAAGGTTTGGACCGCATTCGCTATATTATTGAAAGTTTAAATATTAACCCGAAACTTGACCGTGCTTGTGTTGGTCCAGCGCTACAAAAAGCGCAAGAGAGGAATGCGCCCGCGGTTGCAATTGAGTTACATGACGGAACTATTGTAACTGGTAAAGAAACAGGTAAGTTCACTGCTGGAGCAGCAGCACTTATTAACGCTTTAAAACACTTAGCAAGTATTAATAAACGTCTCCACCTACTTTCACCACAGTTAATTAAAACAATTCAACAACTAAAACAAGAAAATATGTATTCGAAAATACAAATGTTATCAGTTAATGAAGTTTTGATTACTCTTGCGATTACAGCGAATACTAATTCATTTAGTGAAGTCGCACTCGCGCAAACATCAAAACTATTCAAAGCCCAAGCTCATTCATCAATAAGAATGAATTTGGAAGACAAAAACGCTTTTAAACAACTCGGAATTGATGTTTCGAGCGAACCAGTGCAAACAAGTTACTTTGTTCAAAGCTAACTAACTGCAAAGAAAGTTTTAAAGTAAAAAACTTATACTACTTAGCTATTTAGTGGACGTATTTTTTATTTAGATAAAAATATGATGCCAAGGCGAAATTATCACTTACAATTTGCCTTGATTTTTTTTGTTATACATTACATAATTGAATAAGTTAGGTATACCTAACTCTAGGAGGAAGTTTCAGTGCCACGTTTGTCAGAAGCACCGATAAATAAATTGTTACGGATTAATAAAATCCGCTGTGATAAAAAAATGTGTCGAAGATTACAATCACTAGGATTTACTAAAGATGCATTATTTACATTAATGAAAAACGATAACGGTGATGTTATCGCTATTTTAGGTGCGCAAAAAATTGCGATTAATGCGGTTGTTGCTTCCAAAATTTGTGTAAGAGAGGTTGTCGATGAATAAATTACGTTTTGCTCTAACAGGTAATCCAAACTCAGGAAAAACGACTCTATTCAACTATTTGACGGGCGCATCTGCGAAAGTTGGCAACTGGCCAGGTGTCACGGTTGAAAGAATTGAAGGGGTTTACAAAACTAAATATCTTCGCAAAGAAGTAGAAGCAACTTTAATTGATTTGCCAGGTATATATAGTCTTGATCCTTATTCACCTGAAGAAGTTATTACAAGAAAATATATATTTGAAGAGAAACCTGATTTAGTTATTAATGTCGTTGATATGACAAACTTAGAAAGAAATTTGTTTTTAACGACGCAATTACTTGAAATCGATGTTCCAATTATTGTCGCTCTTAATATGGCGGATTTAGCTAAAAAAGAAGGGCTTACTGTCTTGGTTGATGAGTTAACAAAAAAACTTGGTGTTGTTTGTGTACCAATATCAGCCGCGACAGGCGAAGGCATTGATAGCTTAATGCAAAAAGCATTCGCAGTAAGTAAACATAAACGTCAAGGATGGACAGTTTTAGAACATGATAAAGATTTTGCAGCTTTATTTAGACAAGTAAAAGACATTGTCTCGCCAACTAATGAACTTAGTTCCCAAGCTTATCATATTATTAAATTTATTGAAGGCGATGAATTAGAAGTTAAAACTCATCCAGAAACCGCAGCAGAAGTAGCGCGGATTAGCAAACAATACTTTGAAAATGAGGATGATTTTAGTGGCAAAATCGCCTCACTTCGTTATGAATATCTTCGACGTGAGCTCCCAGCGATTCAAAGCAAAAGTGCTTCCGTCGCTAAAAGTGATTGGATTGACAAAATTTTAACGAACCGGTGGATTGGGATTCCGTTATTTTTAATTGTGATGTTTTTAGTCTTCCATTTAACGTTTAGTGAAGACTTATTTTTCATTGGCGCGCTTTTTATTCCAGAAGGAAGTTTTTCTCTGCCAATCATCGGAACGGATGCAATTAATTCGCCAGGAGCGATGCTTGCAAATGGCTTTGAATGGCTAACAGACTGGATTGGTGGCGGCTTAGTTAATTTAACAAGCACATGGCCGCCTTGGTTAAGTGGATTACTTGTTGATGGTTTATGGGGCGGGGTTGGTGCGATTTTAAGTTTCATTCCGCAAATCTTATTGTTATTTGTCTTTATTGCTATTTTAGAAGATAGCGGCTATATGGCTAGGGCAGCATTTGTTATGGATAGTTCACTTCGAAGGTTTGGAATAGGTGGTCGGTCTTTTTTACCACTAATTACTTCATTTGGATGCACGGTTCCTGGGATTATGGCGACAAGAACAATTGAAAATGAAAAAGAAAAGCGTCTAACGATTATGATATCTACATATTTCTCCTGCGGGGCAAAATTGCCGATTTGGGCAGCTTTTGCATCGGTATTATATGGAGGAGCGTACCGAGAGTTAATCGTTTATGGCGTATATTTATTTGGAATATTAATTGCAATACTTGCCGCGATCTTTTTAAAGCGGTTTATAATGCAAGGTCAGACAAGCGGGTTTGTTAGTGAACTTCCAACACTTAGAGCACCACAAGCAAAAAATGTATTTATGGTGTTAAAAGTTCAGTTGATGGATTATTTAAAACGCGCTGCAACAATTATTGCCCTATCAGTTGTTGTTATTTGGTTCTTATCAAGTTTTAGTTGGAACTTTACAATGGTTGAAAATATTGAACATTCAATTTTAGGCCAAATTGGTAAGGTTATTACGGTTATTTTCTGGCCGCTTGGCTGGGCGCAAGGAGAAACGGGCTGGATGTTTACAGTCGCTTCACTTGTTGGTCTACTTGCTAAAGAAAACGTCCCTGCAGTATTAGGAACATTTAGCGGGATTAGCGATACCGCTTTAATCGGTGGTTTAAGTATTCCGGCTGCATTTAGTTTTATGGCGTTTAATTTATTAACAATTCCTTGTATGGCGGCTGTAAGCGCTGCAAGAGCAGAACTTCAAAATCGAAGGCACTTCTACCTTACTTTGCTGTTTTGGTTCGTTAATAGCTACCTTATTAGCGCGGTTGTTTATTGGTCGGGAGTATATTTGTGGTTAATCCCAATCGTTATTGCCGTTATTGTTTTAGGAATTGTTTTAATGTATGTTCCAAGAAAGAAAACTAATGTGAATGAAGAGGTTGCGTAACAAGTTTATGCTACAATTATTTATAAGATGAAAAGAAACATTTGTATAATTTTAACCTTTGATGAACAAACGACAAATAAGTTACAATCTTTAAAACGTGAATTGTACGCATTTGATATTGAATTTAAAACGAATCATCCACATATTACAATTGCGAATTATCCAGGGATAAGGACAAATGTTATAAAAAAATATGTGAAACACTTTTTTATGGATATTGAACCGTTTCCCATTGTATTTAATCAACTTAAATTATTAAACGAACATTTATTAGTCATTGAACCAATTGATAATCCAAGACTTAACGAGATATATCACACATTTCACGAAGCATACGGTAAACTAGCAAACAAATGGACCTCAATTGAAGAGTTAGAATTTCGGCCGCATATAACAATATATTTTGACCGTGAACGCGATATGAAAAAAATTAAAAAGCATATGCTGTTGCATTTCACCTCTTTTACTGGCTATATTACTGGTGTTGAAGTAAGCGAAGTTAGTGACGGTGATTATAAGATTCTGGACCGACTTGAATTTAAATATAAAGAATCAATTTAATAAATATATGAAAATAAATAATATTTTACTTTATATTTAAAAAAGCACGTCTTTCTTATGCTAAAATTATATTAGTGAGATTTACCTATGAAGAAAACTATTAAAAAACCGGAAAATCGGCTCGCCCAAATTGGGTTAGGTTTATTAAGTGTATTTTTAATATTCAATTTATTATTCGATGTCAGAGAATTTTATCAGATTAGACAGGGAGGTAATGTTCCTCCGCTTGAAATGAGTATTGAAATTCCTTGTTTAATCGTATTTATTTTAGCTGCTGTTTCAGCATGGCTCATTAGTTTTAAATCACCGCTTAAATGGTATGAAAGCCGTGCTTTAGTTATAACGGTCGGTATTTTATCGGTCGTTTATTATTTTTACTTTGTTACACATAAACTTGAAACTAGATGGTCACCAAATTATGGTACGGTTACAATTTTAGTGTACGCTACAGCAATCCCACCCATATTACTTTGGATTGATATATTTCAAACAAAATCACGGTTAGATAAGTATTACAATTATTTATTTGCTGTAAAAAAGGCGGCAATTAATGAGCAAAAACGCTTAAGAGAACAAGAAGAAGACTTGATTGGACAAGAAAAAACTCCGCATAATGCGGAGTTATGACACAGGACTAAATATAGAACTTTATATGGACGAGGCCGTCAAGTCCACAGAAGCGTGTGCCTACCACTTATTTTAGCTTCAAGGGGATCAATACTTGAAGGTTAGAACTTTTTACATCTTTCTAACGAGGCCCAAAGCCTGAGACCTACCTCTAAGCTGACGGCGCTTATAAATAGGCAGAGACTGATATTAATCTCAATCGGTGAAATATTAACAAACTTAGATTAATAGTGCAAGTTAAAACGCTGATTTATTTTTTATTAAAATAGTCAAACTTTTTAAACGTGCACTATAAGTAGATTTTAAGAAAATAAATATTTTTATAAATTGCAAAAACGAAGACAATATTAATAAGTTATAATTAAAGCGGAAGTAATATATATGAGTAGAAAAACAAGAAATCGAAAACGAAAAACGAAAAACTGGACACCACAAAACCGTCCGATTGAAACATTACATGTAAATAGGAATGAACAATTACTCGAGTATCTTTTAAGCGAGTTACCAAATTACTCACGAAATAAAGTCAAAGGTTTCCTAAGAAGAAAACAAGTCGCGGTTAACGGTGTCCCAGTTTCACAGTTTGATTATCCATTAACAAAAAAAGATACGGTTGTCATACATGAGCGATCAATTGTGACACATCAACAAGAAATCGAGCGATTAAACATTATTTATGAGGATGAAGATTTTCTTGTAATTAATAAACCTGCTGGCTTATTAAGTGTCGCTAGCGATACCGAGAAGCGGCATACTGCTTATCGCTACGCTAGTGATTATTTAAAACTAAGTAATCCAAGAGCACGTGTATATGTCGTTCACCGTATCGATAAAGAAACAAGTGGAGTTTTAATGTTTGTAAAGCGGGCTGCACTAAGAGATGCATTTACAAAGAGGTGGAATAATCTAGTAAAAGAAAGAGCATATGTCGCTGTGACTGCAGGGGTACCCGCGAAAAAAGAAGATGTACTTAAAGATTACTTATTTACAAATTTTACAAATTTAATGTATGTTGGCAATAAATCACCTGATTCAGTTTTAGCGATAACAAAATATAAAGTCGTAGCAGCGAATGAGAAGTATGCTTTGCTTGACATTCGGATTGAAACAGGGAAGAAAAATCAAATTCGTGTTCAACTTAAAAACATCGGAACGCCTGTAATTGGAGATGATAAGTATGATATTAAAGAAAACCCGCTTGACCGGCTTGGCCTTCATGCCTACAGGCTCGTATTTAATCACCCGAATAGTAATAAACGCTTTGAATTTAAAGCGCCAATCCCAGTTAGTTTTGAAAACGTTGTAAAATAAGCAGTAAATACAAAGTTATTATTTGCAAAAGGATAAAAAGTCGCTTATTATTTATATATAAATTAAAAGGTGGAAATAATATGTCAGAAGAAAAAAAGAACATTGTTTTGCGCTCATATGCGAAGATGCCAAAACCAGAACAAGATACTTTAAAGGAAGAATTCGCTGAAGACACGAATAATTTATATGATTATTTACTCGCGCTTGGTTGGATACCACTGCTTTTAATCATTATTGAGCCATTAAGAACAGTTTGGTATTTATTCCTTATTCTTACAATCATTGCATTTGTTTTACTACAATTTTTACAAATGCGGATGTTTGCTAAGTGGCTCCTTGAAAAAAAGAATATGCGCGGCTATGCGGAATTCTTAATTAAAGCAGAACTAGAGGATGTGCCAGAAGCAATTGATGTTGATGCCCATGCACCAACGATTGAAGATAAGTTCTTGCATCATTCAACTCCAGCAAGAAACCAGGAAGAATTAGAAGAAACACCGATCGAGTAAAAAGTTTAAAAAAATAAGCGGAGTAGGTTGCTCCGCTTTTTTAGTAGAAAAAAATCCCCGTTGGTTGCTATTTATATATTGAGGTATAACAATGAATAAATACAAACGACAACCATTACTAAGAAAAATCAAGCGCAAAACGCCAATAAAATATGCCTTTGTTGCAAATAAACGCCAGCAAAACCTCATTAATTCACTAAAAGAAACAAGAAAGAAAATTCGTGACCTTTATAATCAAGGCGTATCAGTCACAGAACTTGCCAAACTTTTTTCATATAGCGAGGCCGATATAATTGCTATTTTAAAGATGTAAATCCAAATAATTACGAGTACTTGCGCTAAATAGAGTAGTTTTTTTTGTAGAATTGACAAAATATTGTATAATTAAACGGCTAGTAAAATTAGCATTAAGGATACAAGATTATGAGAGCGTTTCTAAGAAATTTATACGAATCATCACTTTCAATCGTGCCAGTAACGGCGGTTGTATTTATTTTATTAGCTTTTGGCTGGATTACAATGACACCACCAATTATTACAAGAACACTTATTTCGATGGTATTACTCATTGTCGGTGTTATGTTATTTAATATTGGTACTGGAAACGGAATTCAACCAATTGGTGAACTAATGTCAGCCTCACTAACGCGGCGAAGAAAAGTTATCGGCCTAGCAATCGTTGTATTTTTGCTCGGGTTTTTAGTAACAGCAGCAGAACCTTCTGTTACTGTATTTGGCGAGCAAACTCCAATTGATACGATGGTTTTCGTTATTGTTTCTGCGGTTGGAGTCGGAGTATTTCTTACGCTTGCAGCGCTAAGAGTTATTTTCCAATGGAAGCAATCGACCGTACTTTTATTCTTTTATTTAATTTTATTTGGCTTATTAATTTTTTTAAAAGATGCAGCTTTTATCCCAATTGCATTTGATGGCAGTGCCGCTACTACAGGATTATTAACGTTCCCGTTATTCTTATCACTCGCCTCGGGTATTGCAAATAATAGGGGTGGTAACAATCCGCACGAAGATAGCTTTGGCTTTATTGGTGTTAGTGCGGTCGGACCAATGATTTCAATCGTTTTACTTGGCTTATTATTTGCAGGTAGCGATTTAACATTCGGTGGTTCATTATATGAACAAGAATTCGTTGGCATGTCCACAGGCGAAATAGCTAGATCAATGGCAGGAGATTTTGGTAACAACTTCGGATATTATTTTGTCGTTGCTTTAATTATTATTATTCCGATTGCTATTTTATTTTTCGTTTATGATTTTTTAAACATTAAATTACCAAGAAAGAAACGCTTATCGATTTTAATTGGTTTAATTGCGACAGTATTTGGAATGATGTTTTTCCTTACTGGCGCGAATGTTGGCTATGTCCCACTTGGTCAGCTTGTTGGTGAAGGTGTTGTTGACACGATGTCAAAGTGGAGTATTGTTTTAGCAGGATTTATTCTTGGAACAGTTAATGCTTCAGCAGAACCAGGAGTTCACATCCTTTCAAGACAAGTTGAGGAAGTTTCAAACGGGGCAATTACATTTAGAACAATGTTAATCGTCTTATCATTTGGACTTGGTATATCAGTTGTATTAAGTATTGGAAGAATTTATTTAGGTATTCCAATTGAGTATATTTTAGTTATTGGTTATGCGACCTCGCTCACACTCGCACAAATTGTTCCAGCAATTTATACGGGTATCGCATTTGACGCAGGTGGAGCAGTAAGTGGTCCAATGACAACAAGTTTTATTACTCCATTTGTCACCGGCATTGCTGTTAAAGAGTTTTATGGCACGAGTGCTACATGGGCTAGTGATGTTGTCCCATACGCATTTGGATCAGTTGCTCTTGTCGCATTAATCCCAACAATAACAATTCAATTACTAGGACTTTCAACGATTATAAGTGAAAAAAGACGGCAAAAATCTCTTTATCAACAATTTCTTAGTGAAGATGATGCCGAAATCATTTACTTTTAAGGAGGCGCTCTACTTATGAGAAAAACTCAAGTTAGTGAAACAAAAAATGAACGAGTTAAATTGTTGGTTATTATCGTTCCGCGATCAGAAGCGGATATATACCGCGAGTATTTAAAGAGTGCTGAAGTAGCGATTCAACTTGTTTTTGCAGGACACGGGACTGCGTCGAAAGAAATTATCGATTTATTCTCGCTGGAAGAAAGTAGCCGGAAAGTCGTGATATCCGCATTTATTAAAGAATCAAAATTAGCAGGTGTTTTAGATTATATTAATACAAGATTTACGCTTGCGCCAAAACGTAAAGGAGTCGCATTCGTTATGCCAATCACTGCTGTTATTGGCCGAATGGCGTATAAGTATATAATGAATATCGACCCCCAAGGAGGAACTCGAAATGAATAAAGAAAAATTCTCACTTATTTTGACTGTAATTAATACTGGTTTTGTCGATTTAGTCATGGATGCCGCTAAAGAGGCAGGCGCTGGGGGCGGAACTGTAATTCATGGTCGCGGTACTGGAAATGCTGAAATTGAAAAGTTATTCGGTTTAACAATCCAACCTGAAAAGGAAGTTGTCCTCATTGTCGTTAAAGATGAAATAGCAGAGGCTGTCTTACGGGCGATTTATGAAAGGGCCGGACTCCAAACTCCAGGACAAGGAATTGCTTTCTGTATCCCGCTTGATCATGTTGTCGGGATTGGTGAAGCAACGAAAAACCCAAATCTTGCCCAAGAAGTAGCGAGTATAGAAGATAAAGAATAATTACTAATTTTATATTTAAAAAATAACATGAACGTTTTTAAAAAACATTTTAATAGCCTTTATAAGGTAGTAACTTATGGCGCCCTAGTTTTCGGGGCGCTTATTTTTTTATTAACGATTTTTCTGTCACCCGCAATGAAGTTTGCTTGGACTGGGGTAAGTAAAGTAATTGTTTGGATTGGTAGCACCCTCTTAGTATTAGGAGCGGGCTTATTTTTATATGTGTTAATCAAAACGCCAAAACAAAAGCGAAAGCAATCGACAATTATTAATTACCTAGTTTTTGCAGCGTTATTTTACTTATCATTCTCATTTGCACACTTAAAAAACGAACAGATAAGTAAGCAACCGACTTTAGTTATATTGTATTTTGTTTTTTGGGCGATAAGTTTATTAGTTAGTTTGCTAAAAAGTGGTTTCGACTTGCATTATTATTTAACATTGAGAAAAGAAGAGGAAGTCGAAGAAAATAAAATAGTTATCGATAAAAAAGTCGCCTGGAAACATCGCTGGAAAAAGGCCTGGGAATCATGGGACCTAGGCTCGCTTCGCTACTACGTCGTTTTCGTTGGGGCATTAGCGATTTTTTATTTAGGTTTCGCCTTATTTCAAAATCAATTTACTGTCCCTTTAGGAGGTGATTATACCCAACAAACGATTCCTTTTTATACGAATGGTTATGATGATTGGTGGGCATTTATAAAAGGTGGAGAGTTCCCGCTTTGGGACTCCAATACGTTTTTAGGTGTCGATAATATCGGCTCAAACTCATTTTATTATGCGATGAATCCATTTTTCTTTCCGATTTTACTCTTCCCCCGGAAGTTTATCGCTCAAGGTATTGCTGTTTTAATGATTGTTAAACTTATTTTAGCAGCACTTACGATGAATAAATATTTACAGTATATGGGTGTAAGTAAAAATTCTGCAAGATTTTTTGGCATTGCCTACGCGTTCATGGGGTGGAATACATATTATTTATGGTTTAATCACTTTATGGAAGTCGCGGTTTTATTTCCGCTTATATTTTTAGGACTAGAAAAAGTCTTGAAAGAACGCAGGCCGTGGACACTTATATTTTCTTTAGCCTTAATGGGTTTAACTAATTACTTTTTCCTTGTCACCGCTTCAATCGCAGGAGTTATATATGCTGTATTTAGATATTTTCAGTTATATAAACATTATTCCTTTAAAGATCATCTAAGTATTTTAAGTGTTGGGTTTTTAGGCGCTTTTAGTATTGGGGGCGCTGCTGCAGCACTTATTTTCATGGAAGACAAATTTGGAGCATTTTTAATCGCGATAGTTTTACTCATAATTGGAATATACTGGATTATTTATTTTTATAAAAATACGGTCAATGAAAGATGGATTAATGGCGTTAATGTGATTTTCTTAGGTATCGGCTCCTTTGTCCTTGGAATATTTTTGTCCACGATCGTCTTTATCCCAGGCGTTATTACTGCCTCAGGTAGCGACCGCGTTACTGGAGCGACATACTTAGATAATTTAAAAGCAGCATTTGAACTAAAAAACTGGCAAACGTTTTTCGATTATTTATTTAGATGGGAAACACAAAACGCAACATACGACTATAAAGTTTACTATCCGCTTATTACGTTTTTCTTCCCTGTCTTAAGTAACCGCTCAGCTTCCCTACTCCCAACATCGAGTTACGATAATACGATTTCAAGTTTATTTATCTTTACTCCATTAATGCTACTACTTGTTCCTGCATTAATTCATTCGTTTAAGAAAAGAAAACCCTCGCATTTTATTGCACTAGGTTTCTTTATCTTCACGATATTCACCCCATTTATGTATAACTTATTCCACGGATTCACGAAAGAATACGGAAGATGGCAAATATTTGCCGTCTTTGCAATGATTTCATATATCGCAATTAGTTATGAAGCACGCAGCGAATGGAAAAGCTGGTATATCGATATATCATTTATTGTTATTTTAGTTGGTGCTTGGCTAACTTATTTATGGGCGTCCAACTATTTAGTCGACTCAACAAGATTTTCTGCACTTGGTCAAAGAGAATATTATATTTATTTCCAATTCTTTGCCCTGATTGCTGTGTATGCGATTTATAAATTCGCCCTCCGTGATCGATATTTAACCAAATACTTAACTGCCTTTTTAGCAGTAGAAGTTATTATTATGGGTGCAGGAACAATGCTTGGCCACGGTTTAGTTTCTTACCAGTATAACGTTGGAGGCGGGATTAAACTTGTTGAAGCTGAAACTAAAGTAATGAATAAAATCGCTGAGTATGATGATGAATATTACCGAATTTATAATTCAAACACATATAAGGCAAATTCGAATGTTGGAATGAGAGAAAACTATAACGGTATTTCTGGTTTCCATAGTTTATATAACTTTAATCTCAAAGAATTTAATCGCTGGAGTAAAGTGAACTACAACTATAAAGGTTGGTCGCTAGGAGTGCATGAAAAAAGATTTAATCTCGATCAATTTTTAGGTGTTAAATATTATGTATTGGACAAAAACGATAATGCGATTAAATATGGCAATAATTACGAAGAGATTGGTACTTATAATATTCCATACGGCTTTAGCAGAGTTTTCGATGAAAATGGTGAAGACTTATTATCAAGCGATACACATTTAGTCTACCGTAACGAAAACTTTGTTGAATTAGGTAGTAGCTTTACGACACTTATGTCAAGTGATCGAGAAGAAAGCAGTCCCGATAGTTCAATCTTTTATAGCGCGCAACCATATGAAGTTATTCGCAACGAAGAAATGTATTTAAATTATGGTATTTTGCGGCAAGCAGATATTGATGAAATACTCGAAGAATACCCCTCATTTGGAATAGATTATTACTACTATTATCCGCGCTTTTCTGTAATGGAAAATACTAGTGGCGGCCTAATGAAGGAAGAATATGTAAGTAGTCAACAACTCGATGATGCAACAATTGGTAAACTTGAAACGTTTGAACACGTAAGTAAAGAAACACCAACTACATATGAATTTAAAAAGGCTGCGATTGTGATTACAAGACAAAACGGGCTACCAATTTTAAGCGAACCAGGACAAATAACATTAGAACTATCATTTAAATATAATGCACGTGTATTTTTAATCGATGAAGCTGATGAAGTAATTTTATTTGATTCTCATAACGGTAAATTATCAGATTCAAACTTCAAACGGATGCGTTCATATTACAGTGATGTTCCTGTGAGTAAAATTGTTATTATGCCCCTAAGCACATGGAGTGATGCACCAAGTAACTACCGGGTTTTCTTTAGTAGTAACGATCAAATGCAGCAAATTGTTGATAGTTATAAAGAAGGTCAACTATTAAATGTTCGACATACGAAAAATGCCTTTTATTTCGAAACCGCCTATGAAACCCCGCGCTTTGTTGTTACACACATTCCATATGATGATGGCTGGGGTGTACAAATAAGAAACGCAAGAGGTGAAGTATCAACGCCAAAAGTTTATTTAGCCCAAGGCGGATTTGTTGGCTTTGTTATGCCAAGTGGCTATCATGAAGTAGTGATGCGCTTTTGGACTCCTGGTCTAAGTTTAGGCATCGCTTTAACATCGGTAAGTTTAATAACAACACTCGGATTATACGGAATCCATACATACTTAAAAAACCGTGATAAACTCGCAAAAACGTTGCGCGAAGAACTAGAAGAAGCTAGATTGTAAATTTATTTATAAGTACAGGTAAAATACATTTTAATAATGGTAAAATTAAAATGTATTTTTTAATGCAAAGGAGAGAAGGCAAATGCACAATAAAATTGGTGAAATCTTACTATCTGAAGATGAGATTATTAAACGAAGCAAACAATTAGGCAAACAAATATCAAAAGACTTTGAAGGGAAACCACTTATTGCTGTTGGATTATTAAATGGCTGTGTACCATTTTTTGCAGAACTAATTAAGCATATCGATATACCTTTAAAAATTGATTTTATTCGGGTTAAATCTTATTACGGCGGAACAACATCAGGTGACTTAAAAATCGTTAACGATTTAGAACTTGATGTAAAAGATGCATATGTTTTATTAATCGATGATGTTGTTGATTCAGGTAAAACAATGGTAAACATTAAAAACTTCCTCCTTTTAAAAGGCGCGAAAGAAGTAAAAGTTTGTACGCTATTAAATAAACCAAGCTCGCATGTTGAAGAAGATTTGGTGCTTGATTATATTGGCTTTAATATCGGCGATGAATTTATTATTGGCTACGGCTTAGACTATGATGAGTATTACCGAAACTTACCGTATGTTGCAATATTTAAGCAAGATTAAAATATTGATAAGTAAGAAGTAAAAAAGGCGAACATTTGTTCGCCTTTTAATTAGTCGATAAGCATTTAATTAAGTAATCGCACCGTCGGTTTTAAAAATGTTATAAACCTTCGACATTGAGCCTTCATTTTCAATAATTTTAATTGCTTCGGCAATCATTGGAGCTATTGATAATACTTTAATTTTAGGTGATTGCTTTTCCTTAGGAATTGGAATTGAATCAGTAACGACAACTTCTTTTAGCGGCGAATTTTCAATTCGCTTTGTAGCATCATTATTTAGTAACGGATGTGAAACAGCAGCGTAAACTTCAGTTGCACCAGCTTTAATAACGGCTTCTGCAGCAGCAGCAAGTGTGCCGCCTGTATCTAAAATATCATCAATAATAATTGCGGTTTTTCCTTCAACGCTACCAATAACACTCATAATTTCCACTTCGTTATGTTTGGGACGGCGTTTATCAATAATTGCGATACTTGTATCAGTTTCTAAATGAGTTGATAGACGTCTTGCCCTTGAAACACCACCATGATCAGGAGAAACTACAACAATCTCGCGTCCTTTTAGTTTTTTTCTAAAATATTCGCCAAATAATGGGGTTGCACTTAAGTCGTCAATCGGATTAACAAAAAATCCTTGGACTTGTGGAGCGTGTAAATCAGTAACGATAACATGATCTGCACCTGCAAGTTGAATCATATCAGCAACTAAGCGAGCGGATATCGGCTCTCGGGGCCTTGCTTTTCGGTCTTGGCGTGCATAACCATAATAAGGAATGATAAGTGTAATTCGTTTCGCTGACGCTCTTCTAAGTCCATCAGTAAAAAGAAGAAGTTCAAACAGTGTTTCAGTTGTTGGTGGACAAGTTGATTGAATTACATAAACATTTTTACCGCGAACGGTCGTGTAATTTTCAACAATAATTTCTCCGTCCGCAAAATGAATAAGTTCGTTATGACCAATTTGAATATTTAGTTTTGCGGCAACAGTTTTCACCATCTCTAAACTAGATGAAATACCATAAAGGATTGCATTGCTTTCCATTGTTATCTTTCCTCCGGGAAACCATATAGGCGATCACCAACATCACCTAAACCTGGCATAATAAAACCATGTTCGTTTAAATTTTCATCAAGTGAACAAATATATATATTAATATCTGGATGTTTGGCTTTGATTTTTGCAATTCCTTCAGGGGCGGCAATTATCGAAACAACTTTAAAGCGTGTGAACCCAGCTTCTTTTAATGTATCAAGCGTTTGAATTAATGAACCACCTGTAGCAAGCATCGGTTCTAAAATTACAACTTGTGGATTATCGAGTGCAGGGATTTTTTCATAATATTTAATCGATTTTAGAGTAGCTTCATCGCGTGCTATAGCTAAGTAGCCAACTTCTGCGGTTGGAATTAGTTTTAGCATCGGAGTAAGCATACCAAGTCCCGCTCTTAAAACAGGCACGAATAATACCTTATCTTTTAAACGTTTCGGATAAAGTGTCGCACCTGTTGGTGTAGTAATATGTTTTGGCTTTTGAATAAGTTCGCTATGTTCAAAAACATAAAAACTCATTAAGTAAGTAATTTCCTCTAAACAATCACGAAAAATTGCAGTCGGTGTTTGTTTATCACGCATAAGTGATAGTTTCGTCTCGATAAGAGGATGTTGACAAATTTGGACCATTTGAGTTCCCCCTCAAGTTTAATATTTTGGTATTTGAATAATGTCTACCAAATCAAATTTTACCAGTGTTTGTATGTGTTTGTAAATACTGGTATTAATTTACATTGTTATTTTACTTTTGTTTTGTAAATTAAATCGCGTAGTGCGTTTTTACTTATATTTTCATACTTCGCGATATATGTTGTTGCGTCTTTTTCACTTAATCCTAAGGAAATTAATTCACTAACTTTTGCTAAAATGTTTTCTTCATCAAACTGCCGAAGTTCACCTGCATGGCTTCCTTCGATAATAAGAACAATTTCGCCTTTTAAACTACCCTTTTCAATTTGACTTAAATCGCATAATTGACCGCGAATATATTGTTCGTGAAGTTTCGTTAATTCCCTCGCAATAACCGCGCTACGATTTCCAAGTACTTTATATAAATCGTTTAATGATTCATAAACCCGGTGCGGAGATTCATAGATTATTAGCGTTTCTTCACGAGTTTTTAATTGTTCGATTTCTTTTAGTCTAGCATTTTTCTTCGGCGGTAAAAATCCGTGGAAATAGAAGCGCTCGCTAGAAATTCCGCTTGCAACAAGCGCGCTTATAAAAGCACTCGCCCCCGGAATTACGCTTACTGCAATATCACTTTCAACCAGTATTTGCACGAGTTTTTCTCCTGGATCTGAAATGCCAGGATAACCAGCATCGCTAATATAGGCGCCTAATTCGCCGTTAGTTACTCTTTCGACTATTTCATGCGCACGACTTACTTCGTTATGTTCACGGACACTAAGGAGCGGTTTGTTTATATCGTACATTGCAAGTAGTTTCGCACCATTACGCGTATCTTCACACGCAACAAAATCAGCTTCTTTTAATATTTCTAGTGCCCGCAAACTTATATCGGCGCGATTACCAATTGGTGTCGCGATTAAGTAAAATACAGGAGAAGAACTATCAAAAGATTTCGTTATTTTCATAATTACTTACGATTTCCTGTTTTTATTGCGCCACTTTTGAGTGCGTTGTTATAGTCTTCAAGTGATAAGGTAATTCGCGCATCACTATTTGTAATTACAATTGTTTTAGAGATGACATTAATGCTATTAACGCGGAATTCATCACCGTTATATGTAAGTGCTTGGTTAGGTCTTGGCATTTGTTTTTTTGCTTCAGTGTAGTAATCATCTTCAAAAGCTAAACAGCAGACAAGCTTACCGCAGTGACCACTTATTTTTGGGATATTAAGTGCTAGCATTTGATTTTTTGCACGATTAATCGAAATACCATCAAACTCATTCATCCATGTTGTACAACATAAAGGTAAACCACATATACCGATACCACCAATCATTTTGGCTTTATCACGGGTGCCAATTTGGCGTAATTCAATTCTTGTTTTTAGTTGTGAGGCCATCGTTCGAAGCAACTCACGGAAATCAACGCGGTGATCTGCTAAATAAGTAACAATAAACTTCGCTCGATCAAGCGTATATTCACCACTAATTAAATTCATCTCGAGTCCAAGACGGTCGACCTCACGTTCAGTAAAAGCAAGCGACTCTTCTGCAAGTTCTAAATTGCTTAAGTATTGCTCATAATCTTCCTCGCTAGCTCGATATAAAATCGGTCGTAAGTCGAATTTTGCGCTATAGTCACTCATTTCTTTTGGTCGGTCGCTAATAACTCCAAGTTCATAGCCACGAACTGTCTCAACGACAACTTTATCCCCAGGCATTAACTCGGCATCATTTGTTGAGAAAAAGTAGCGTTTTCCCTCATTATTAAATACGAGTGGTACAAAATACTTATATGTATTATTTTCTGATTGTAAATTCATTTCGTCATTCATAATTAGTCATCCTTTATAATAGCAAGTGCAACATAATCAAGCGTTAAGTTTAAATTAACATTAAAATCAAGTCTGCTTCTTGCTTCAAGTGTTGTTAGTAGCGCCTTACTTGGATCGCTAACATTTGCTAGCGCGGCTTTATATTTATAAGATAATGCATCGATTTTAGTTTCTTGGTTTAAACTAGTTCGCACTAACTCATTAAGTATAATCGATATTAGGTCTAAATAAAAGCGGGCAGCTTTTGTCGAACTTATTAGTTTTGTGGCAACAGTTTGCGATGTATATAAGGCATGATGCGATGAAATTGCTAGTGCATCAAGGAAAGAAAGTAAGGCATCTTTAGCTGCTAAATACTCATCACTTTCACTCACTTCAAGTAAAGACTGCGCATCATTATAAAAGTGAACAAGTAGTTGCGCATCAAGTTCCTCTACACCTAAATTAACTGCCTCTTCAATTACATCACCCTCACTAATAAGACGAAGCCGAAGTATTTGTGAACGCGATAAAATTGTCGGTAACACTTTTGCCTCGTTTTCAGTTGTTAAAAATGCATAGACATTTGGCTGGGGTTCTTCTAAAAACTTTAACAAGGCATTTACAGCTTCAGCCGTCATGTTTTCAACTAAATGAATAATGTATATAAGTTTTCCGGCACTTTCGACAGAAGTCTTTTCAAAATTCATCGCGAGTGCCTGAACAGCTTCTTTTTTGATTGTTTCGCTTGAGCCATCAAGAAAAACAAAGTCCGTATAATTACCTTCATTTATTCTTCGACAAGTAGAACAAGTCGAACATGCTAGTGGGTTTTGGTTTTCACAAACAAGCGACTTGGCAAGTAAATATGCCGTTTTTAAAATCGGTGTTCCAGCCTCTCCACTTAATAAATACGCATGCGAAATTTGATTAAGTTCGAGCGCATTAACAAATATTTGATAAATTATCGGTTGTTGCTCTTTTAATTGTTTAGCAACCATTAAATATTCTCCAATTTAGCTTTAATAACTTTATATGCATCTTCAATAACATCTTGAAGTGATTGCTCCGCATCGATTATGACAATTCGCTCAGGCCACCTTTGTGCAAGTTGTAAAAAGGTATTCCTTGCACGCTCGTGAAAATTCATCGCCTCTAAATCAAGTCGATTAACTTCTCTTTCCTCATTAGATTTAATTCGCTCGACACCAATTTCAGGTCTAATATCAAATAATAGTGTCAAATCAGGCATTCTTTTCTCGGTAGCGAATTCATTAATCGTTAAAACTTCCTCAACTCCAAGTTCTCTAGCACCACCTTGATATGCTAAAGAAGAATCGACAAACCGGTCACATATTACAATTTTGCCTTGCTTGAGAGCGGGCCAAATTTTTTCAATTAAATGCTGGCGCCGGGAAGCGGCAAATAGAAGTGCTTCAGCACGTGGATCAAGTAATTCTTTACGCTTACCTAAAATAATCGCACGAATATCTTCAGCGATTGGTGTTCCCCCAGGTTCACGGGTACGAAGAATGTCATAACCTTCTAAACGAAGCATTTCTTCAATCGAATCTGCTACACTTGTTTTTCCTGATCCATCTGGACCTTCAAATGTAATAAATAAACTCATTTGTCGTCATCCTCCTTTAAAGTCGTCCGTCCTTGTAAAGACTTTTCTAAAGTAAGTGCATCCGCATAACCTAAGTGACCTCCCATCGGCAGGCCGTAAGCAAGTCTTGTTACTTTTACGGGATATTGCTCGAGTAATCTTGCTAAATATAAAGCGGTAGTTTCTCCTTCAATCGTAGGATTTGTCGCAATAATAATTTCTTTAACCCCTTCTTTTTCAATCCGCGGGAATAAAGAATCGATATTTAAATCATTAATACTAATTCCGCTGCTAGCGGAAATTGAACCGCCAAGCACATGATATACACCGTTAAACGAATCAACTTTTTCAAAACTTTGATAATCAAGTGGCGAAGAAATTATAACAAGCAGAGAATGATCTCTTTGAGTAGAAGAACAAACATGGCAAAGGTCACTTTCACTATAAAGCCCGCATCTTGAGCAAGCGCGCACATTTTCTTTTACGGCAATTAGTGCCTCAACAAAATTTGCAACACTTTCCTCATCCATTCTTAAAACCGCGTATGCCATTCGTTCCGCGCTTTTTCTTCCAATACTTGGAAGTTTTCGAAAAGCTTCGATTAATTTTTCAAGGCTTGGTAGTTGATTCATTAAAATAAGCCGCCTTGACCCGCGACACTCATTGAGATTGCTTCCTCTTCCTCGTCGATTGCTTCAATAATTTCATTAACTGCTAAAGTAATCATTTCTTCGAGTAGTTCAGCGTTATCTTCTTCGAGTAAATCGGGATCGATCTTAATCGATTGCATTTTCTTATCACCAGTAAATATAACGGTAACACCACCGCCTTTGGTAACTTCGAATTCTGTTTCGGCTAATTCTTGCCGTTTCTTTTCAATTTCGCGCTGCATTTTTTGGGCATCGCGCAACATCTTTTTCATTGATGAATTCATAATTTATCTGCTCCTTCTATTTGTATTACTATATCTTTAAGTCGAGGTAGTCGACCAATTTGACTTAAGTCCATAAATTTCTTCTGAGCGATACTTCGGTCTTTATCATATACACCAAGTACGATAACTTTTCTTCCGACTAGTTTTTCAACAATTGTTTGAATTACACGCTGGTTTTCATAAATGTTATTAACATGTGATTTTGCTTCACTCATATAATTAAGAACAAGAACATCGTCTGTTAATACATACGGGGTACCGGTCAATAAGAGCGCACCATAACTTGATAACTCATCATTAAGAAGAAGTTCATTCAACTGAGGCCAGTCGCTAAGAAGTTTTTTTCTTTCATCGCGGTCACCTAAACACATTAAGTTAATAAGCATTTCCTCATCCGCATATATTTCTTCACCTTCACCTGCAAGTGGAGTTGCTTTAATATCTGTAAATAACGGGCCGCTAATACTAAGCGGCTCTTGCTTAGGTGGTTCTTGCTTTGGAGTCGCCTCCTCCTTTTTAGGAGGCGAAGTAGTAAATTGAGGCGGTAACTGCGGCGTATCACTTATAGGTAATGGCTCTTTTTGGCTAGTTTCTTGCGGCGCTTGCTTTTCTTCACTAAGTGGAGGCCTTTGAAGTGGTTCGCTTAACAATTGAGTATCACGTTCAACCGCGGCTTTACTAGGTTTAGGTAGAGGTTTTTTAACTGGGTTATCTTTTGTTTCTTCAATTAAACTTTCATGACCGATTAAAGCGATTTTTAAGAGTGAAATTTCAAAAAGCGAACGGACATTCGCGACATTTTTAAACCGATTTTGTGTATCCATTAATATTTCAATCATCGTTTCGATTTTGCTAATACTTAAAATATCAAGTAATTCTCTAGCTTCTTGCGCGGATAAAACTTTTAACAAGTCTTCATTCATTGTTGCTTTAAAAATAAGGCCTTCTTTTAAAATATCTAGCAAATCCGCGTTCAAACGTTTTAAATCAATCCCGCCTTCAGCGAATTTATCAAAAGTCGTTAATAAACTAGCGACATCACCTTCATTAATCGCTTTAATTAATTCGAGTTTTTCTTTAACACCTAATAGACCGAATAATTGTTCGACGTCTTTCATTCTTAGTTTATTGATCGAAAACGCTAAAACTTGATCTAACATTGATAAAGCATCACGGACTCCCCCATCCGCAAGCGAGATAAGTAGGTCGACTGCTCTTTCTTCATAATCAACTTGCTCAGATTTTAAAATTTCTAGTAAACGGCCTTTTAAATCGTGGTCACTTACTTTGGAAAAATCAAAGCGCTGCACGCGCGATAAGATAGTCGATAAAACTTTATGAGGTTCAGTTGTTGCCAAAATAAAGACAACATTACTTGGCGGCTCTTCAAGCGTTTTAAGTAAAGCGTTAAAAGCTGAAGTTGACATCATATGAACTTCATCGATAATATAAACTTTGTAGCGTCCTTTAATTGGTGAATATTTAACATTTTCGATTAAGTCACGAATATTATCAACACCACTATTACTAGCAGCATCGATTTCATATACATCAGGATGCGATCCATCATTAATTGCCAAACAGTTATCACACTTATTACATTGCTTCCCGACACCTTCTTCGCAATTAAGTGCCTTGGCTAGAAGCTTCGCCATTGTTGTTTTTCCGGTTCCACGCGGTCCAGAAAATAAATACGCATGCGCGAGTTTACCGCTACTAAGCGCATTATCAATTGTTTTTACGATTGTTTGTTGACCAGCAATCTCGTTAAATGTTTGTGGTCGGTATGTTCGATATAATGCTTTATATGCCATAGTTCACCTGCTACTTATTATAGCAGTAAAACCTCTAACATTGTAAGGAAACGTATTAATTAATTTTTTAACTTTTTAACTAGCAAAAATGACTGCTAGTTATCATAAATCGTAATTTATTTTCTCAATACAAAACCTAGTGTAAAATCGCTAACTGTATATAATAAGTGTAAGATATGATAAAATTATTTAAAGAAATGAGGATATTATGGACGCTGGATTAAGGAAAAGATTAGAAACAACTGCTGCACGACTTCAAGCAATTGATGAACAATTAGCAGACCCGCATGTTACTGATGACATGAATAATTTTAGGGAAATTACAATTGAACGTGCAAGTATTGCAGATGTTGTCGAGCAATATGAAACGTATCTTAAAATTGAACAAGATAAAGAAGATGCGTTTTTAATGATGAAGGATGATGATGAAGACATCGCCGCATTTGCAAGAGATGAATACAAACGGCTCCAAGATGAAGAAAGTGCTCTCATCGAAGAAATCAAAATTGCCCTTATTCCTAAAGATCCAAATGATGATAAAAATATCGTTGTTGAAATTCGTGGCGCGGTCGGAGGCGATGAGGCAAATATTTTTGCAGGTGATTTATTTAGAATGTACACTCGCTACGCTGAAATGAAGGGGTGGAGAATTGAAATACTGGATGAAAACCCATCTGATAGTGGCGGCTATTCAATGATTTCCTTTATGATTAAAGGCCAAGGAGCGTATAGCCGTTTAAAATTTGAAAGTGGTGCACACCGTGTCCAACGTGTTCCAAAAACAGAAGCAAGTGGAAGAATCCATACATCAACCGCAACTGTGCTTGTTTTACCAGAAGTTGAAGATATTGAAGTTGAGATCCGTGATGAAGATTTACAAATCGATACATTCCGCGCTTCAGGCGCAGGCGGTCAACACGTAAACAAAGTTGAATCCGCGATTCGGATTACACATCTTCCAACGGGAATCGTGGCAAGTAGCCAAGTTGAAAAATCACAAACACAAAACCGCAAGATCGCCATGACAATGTTACGCTCAAAAATCTTTGCAGCCAAGCAAGCCGAGCAAGATGAAAAAATCGGAGCGGAACGGAAACTAAAACTTGGTACTGGCGAAAGAAGCGAAAAAATTCGCACATACAACTATCCGCAAAACCGTGTTACCGATCACCGCATTGGTTTAACACTGCAAAAACTAGATCGAATTATCGAAGGGGACCTTGACGAAGTTATTGCAGCACTAATTAACTTTGATCAAGCCGAACAAATTAAAGGAGAGTTATAATGGCGAAAATACGAGAAGTATACGAAGCAGCGCGTGCAAAACTTAATTCAGATATACCTGTCGCAGCACTTCGTTTATTAATGGTCGAATCAAACAACTTAAAAAACTATGCAGAACTCGACCATAGTTTAGAAAAAGAGCAGCAAAACGAGGCTGTTTTTTGGCATCAATTTGAAAGCCTAAATAAAGGTGTGCCAGTACAATATGTTACAAATAACGCAAACTTTTTAGGCGACGACTTTCATGTTGATAGTCGTGTATTAATCCCAAGACCTGAAACTGAAGAGTTAGTCGAGCAAGTATACCGCGACTTACTTTTAAACTACCGTGATGAGCCCTTTTCACTTGTCGATGTTGGTACGGGCAGCGGAGTAATTGCGATATCACTTGCGAAACG
>JAAYSH010000049.1 GCA_012518415.1 Erysipelotrichaceae bacterium
TTACATAAAACTTTTCAATTAGACCTAAATCCTCTTTAAGTAGTTATTGAATTATGACGTGTTTTTATTTATACTTTATAAAGAAAGGAATGGTGTTTAATATGATTAAAATTTACACTACGCCGAGTTGCAGCAGCTGCCGCAAAGTAAAAAAATGGTTTGATGACCAAAAAATTCCTTACGAAGAACATAATATTTTTTCCACCATTCTTGATGAAAATGAACTTCGAGATATTTTATTTAAATCCGAACGAGGGTTTGAAGATATTATCTCTACAAGATCAAAAATTATTAAAGAAGGTAATATTGACCTAGATTCAATGACAATTAAAGAGTTAATCGCCTTCATTCAAGAAAATCCATCCGTCTTAAGAAGACCAATTATTGTCGATGATAAACGGATTCAAGTAGGATATAGTGCGGAAGAAATTAGAATATTCATCCCTAGAGCAAGAAGAATCGCCGAATCATACTGTGCTGAAAATGAATGCGATGACTTCCCAAACTGCGAGCATGCGCAAAACTTACTCGGGTAGAAGTAAAATAAGTAAATAAAAAAGCGCCATTACGGCGCTTTTATTTTTGTTTACAAATTATTTTTCTTTAATCATACTCATCGCCCTGGCTTGCTTTGAACGTTGGTTAAGGACAAAGGGAACGCCAGCGAATTCACAAACTTCTTGAAGTAAATCCTCCGCTTTACCAAGCGATGAACCTTCCATTTCTAACTCATAATCGACTGTATCAGAATAGTGATTTTTATCCATGGAAAACTTATAATCTTTATAGTTTAATGACGTCCGATATGTTGTCATTGATGTTAAAATTTTTAACTTCCCAAGCGGACATCCAAGTGAATCTAAGAAGTTAGCAATATGACCTTCGGGGAAAATTTCTTTTTCCGCAAGATCATAAAACTCTTTTCTTGATAATGATTGTGTTTTTTCTAAAATTGCTTCTGCGAGTGGAACTTTAATTGTTAAAGCAAATTCATCATCAATTTCTCTAACCCGAGCAGCGACACCGTAGCGTCTTAAGACACCTTGAAGATCAGTGTCAATATAGTGGTTAGTTTGTTTAATCATTGTATGTTTGTCCGCCTCCATCGCCTGGCGGACTTTATAAAAGTCATCAGCAGATACTAATACCTTCGCCTCAATTTCAATACTTGTAGCCATATCGATTACCTCTTTTCGTATAAGTTACATCATATTAATGATACAATAAAACTAGTAAGTTGAGAAGAGGTTGACATGCAAATTTCATTTTTTACAAAAGATGATGAACAAAGTAAAATAGTATCCGCATCACTTCGGGAACTTTTGCTAAAGCAAGGTCATGAACTTAATGACGAATTCCCTGAAATTGTTATATCCGTTGGGGGTGATGGGACATTTTTACGGGCTGCCCATCATTATTTAAATCGAATTGATGAAATTATTTTTATCGGTGTTCATACTGGAACACTTGGTTTTTTTGCCGATTATGATAAACATAATTATGAACAAATCGGTGATTTACTTAATGATAAAAGTACCACACCAAGCATATATCCGCTTTTACAAGCTAAAGTTACGTATGAAGATAGTGAAGTAGATGTTTATGCGATTAACGAAATTCGCATCGAAACCCCGCTGCATACATTAATTGCTAATGTTGAAATTGATGGGACTTATTTACAAACCTTCCGCGGGAATGGGTTAAATGTTTCAACTGTCCTTGGTAGCAGCGGCTATAACCGCTCACTTGGAGGAGCGATTATCGATAATACAATCCAAGCAATTGAATTAAGTGAAATCGCTGGAATCCATTCAAACGCCTACCGCTCACTTGGCTCACCACTTGTTTTAAATGCTAACCGGAAAATATTTGTTAAAGGTAATTTAAGCGATGCAATTATTGGCTATGACCACTTACATTTACCCGCAAAAGAAGCCCCAATCGTTTCTGTATTATTTAAACAAAGTGATAAGTGTGTTCGGTTTTTCCACTACAACAAACACACATTTATCGATACACTTAAACAAACATTTGTCCAAGATTAAGAAGGAGAAATCATGAATATATACAATGAATTAGATACATTTTTTCAAGAAAACACTTTATATATCGTTATCGGAGTTATTAGTTTAATTATTATCGTTTTACTTATTTTCCTTTTAGGCTCTCTAGCAAAAAAGAAGAAGTCCATCGTTAGTGAAACGACAAATCCATTAATTGAAGCACTTGGCGGTCAAGATAATTTAATTGAAACCTCAAGCCGTGGTTCACGCTTGATCGTTAAATTAAACAATTATGATATCGTCGACAAAGACCGCTTACTTGCAATGAATATAAAATTTATCCAAATGAGTGATAAATTAACACTTGTTATTGGTAAAGATGCTGAACAACTAGCAGAAGCATTATTAAAGAAATAAAAAAAGGAACCTAATTTGAAGTGAACCCCATTTAGTTCACATATTAAAAAAAGCCTCCTGAGGTATAATTAAACCCAAGGAGGTTTTTTTATGGCGAGCAAAGGTCAAAAATTCAAGAAATATTCACCTGATTTTAAGGAAAA
>JAAYSH010000050.1 GCA_012518415.1 Erysipelotrichaceae bacterium
TCGTAAAACTCTTTTAATTTCTTAAACCGTGACGGGGAGCGCATTTTCCGAATCGCTTTTGCTTGGATTTGCCGGACACGTTCCCGAGTTACATTAAATTCTTGACCGACTTCTTCTAAGGTCATTGGTTCATTACCATCTAAACCGTAACGCATCCGAATAACTTTGTCTTCACGGTCAGTAAGTGTTTCTTGCATAATTTCATATACTTGTTCGACAAGGGAGACATCATTAACATATTCAACTGGTGTAACACTTGATTCATCCTCGACAAAATCACCGATATTACTATCACCTTCTTCACCAATTGGTGTTTCAAGCGAAATTGGTTCAACGGCAATTCGTTGAATATTTCGAATTTTTTCTGGTGACATTGTCCCTTCAAGTTGTTCGCTAATTTCTTCTGAAGTCGGGTCTCTTCCAAGTACTTGGACAAGTTGTCTTTGGGCCCGTGAAACTTTATTAATCGTTTCAATCATATGAACAGGAATTCGAATTGTCCTTGCTTGATCAGCGATTGCCCGCGTAATTGCTTGGCGAATCCACCATGTCGCATATGTTGAAAACTTAAGGCCGCGTGTATAATCAAACTTTTCAACTGCTTTCATTAAACCTAAGTTACCTTCTTCAATTAGATCAAGGAAAGAAAGTCCGCGGTTTAAATACCGTTTTGCAATACTTACAACAAGCCGTAAGTTTGCTACGACCATTTCATTTCTAGCCTGAGTACCATCAAAAACTAAAAACTCATCGCCTTCTTCCTCTTCACCGATGCGAATTCTTAATTCGGCTTCTTCTCCTTTTTCAATTCGTTTGGCAAGTTCAACTTCTTCATCAGCTTTGAGTAAGTCATATTTACCAATATCAGCGAAATACATTTTAACTGGGTCAGTCGTTTTAACTTCATCAGTAACAGCTTCTTTAACTTTTTCCATTTTTTCGAATTCGGTTGCTTCTTCGTCTTCTTCATCTTCAGAATCAAATTCGAAATCATCCTCTTCATCTTCATCTTCTTCAATATCAATATCGATATCTTCTTTACGGAATTCGTCCATTAAATCATCGAATTCATCGTCAGTTAAATCGATATGTTTGAATGCTTCTAAAATTTCTTCTTGGAGCAAAAAGCCGCGCTTATTACCGATTTTAACTAATTTTTCCTTAATCTCCTCGATTGTATCTAATTCTTTTTGTCCTTTGGAAATTTTACTTTCTTCTTGTTCTAGTTCATCTTCAAATTCTAATTCATCTGCAGGAACTACTTTTTTCTTAGCCATATAATATATCCTCCATTTAAGTTTAATATTTGTCGCAAAGTTAATTTTGCTCATTGAAGCGCATTTTTCTTAGCGCTTTTGCTTGTATTTGGCGAATTCGCTCGCGAGTTAGCCCATATATTTGGCCAATCTCTTCAAGCGTTCTTGCCTTATTATCATCAAGGCCGTAGCGAAGTCGAATAATTTCATCTTCACGTTTAGTTAAACACTTATCCATCATTTCATAAAGTTGCTCAATTTGCGTCTGTTTTGATGTGTGCTCTGCGGGGGAAATTTCTTCGATATCTTCGAGTAATTCCCCAATTTCAGTTTTATTATCATCACCGACTTTAGTTTGCAGTGATAGTGGTTTGCTTGTGAGTTGGTTAATTTCACGGATTTTTTCAACACTGTAGGGTGGCCCAAGTTTTTCGCTAAGTTGTTTTTCGCTTGGCTTAGCGCCTAATTCCTGGGTTAGCTCTTTTTCAACTTTGTTAATTTTATTAATCGTTTCAATCATATGAACGGGAATGCGAATTGTCTGAGCTTGGTTAGCAATTGCGCGAATCATACTTTGGCTAATCCACCATGAAGCATAAGTTGAGAAGCGGTAACCAAGTGTATGATCGAATTTATCAACCGCTTTCATTAGGCCAACATTTCCTTCTTGAATAAGATCAAGCAGCGGAAGTCCGCGGCCGATGTAGCGTTTTGCAATACTGACAACAAGGCGAAGATTGCTATTTGTTAGTATATCTTTAGCCTCATCCGCTTCAAATACGAGAAATTCATCACCTTTTAGCTCTTCATTTGCTTTTAGACGTTTACTTGCTTCTTTGCCCTTTTTTATTTGACTCGCTAAGGCAATTTCTTCATTTGCACTTAGCAAGGGGTACTTAGCAATTTCATTGAAATAAAGTTTTAGTGAGTCAGAGCTTGCTGCAATATCTTGACCTGAATGCGGCTTTTTTTCTCCTTGTTTTACTTGTTTTTCTTCTTTAACTTCTTCTCCAAGTTGAAATTCAAAGTCTTGTTTACTTAAATAATCAAATAATTCACTTATTTGCTGATCAGTTAAATTTGTTTGTTCAACAATTGTAGAAATATCACTTTCACTTAAATACCCTTGCACATTACCACGCTTTTTAAGTTTAACTTTAAGTGCTTCGATATTTGCTGCCGTTTCCTTGCTTGCTTTATCGTTTGCTTTTTGATTATTTACGTATTTATTCATCGGTTAAATTAGATTCATCCTTTTTCTGAGTGTTTGGTCTTTTTCTTCGATCAGCAAGTACTTTCGCTCGTTTTTTATTAAATTCATTCATAATCGCGACTTGTTCCGCTTCGCTTTTTCCTTCAAGGTTATTATCAACCCGGATTTTTTCTAATTCATCAAAACGCGCTTCATCAATCGCTTCCTTATATTCTTCCATCGCTTGAAGTGAAAACTCTGGTACATGTCTAGCGAGTGCAAGTGATGATAATTCTTGAATTACTTCATCTTGCAACACTAAATCATCCGCGGCTGTAAGTTCGTTAATAATTTGACTAATATTAACTTCATCATGTTCTTTGTAGTAAACAAGTAAATAATCTGCGATTGTGCGATATATTTCATCGTAAAAATATTTAACGTTTTGTGAATAATACTCGACCGCGCGTTTATCATGGACCATAGCTTGAAGCATGTGCCGTTCTGGCATCGTGTAGCGATGAATTAATTGCCGTTCGGGGTAGTAATCATTTGGATTATGTGAAATACTTTGCCCGCGATTTCTTGCGGTGTAGTTATCATACGTCTTTTTAATCGAACTAAGTTCAAAGCCGCTAACACTCGCTAGTTTTGCTAGTGCTTCTTCTAAAATGAGTGGAGAAGAAATAGTTGTAAAAATCGGCATCATTTTCGCGACTAAATCGCGGCGATCACGAACATTTGTTAGTTGTCCGCTGTTTTGGTGATAATTTAGCGCGAATTCTGGATAAGTAACGAGGTTATTTACATAATTATTAACCGCTTCACTACCATCTTGTTCAAGAATTTCATCAAGATCGCGGCTTTCGCTTCCGCTTGCAACAAGCCGGAAATCAAGCTTTTCCTTACTTAATTGCTCCCCAATATTCATCATTGCTAATTGACCAGCATTATCTGGGTCAAGTGCAAGGCGAATTTCGACATTTAAGCGTCGAAGTATTTTAATATGTTCGCGGCTAAAAGCTGTACCCATTAAGGCAACGGCACTTGTAATCCCGACTTTATCAAGCGCGAATACATCCATAAATCCTTCAACAACGTAGACATAACCGTCGCGTCTAGCACTTTCATTTGCATTTGCTAAGTTAAACAATACTTGGGCTTTTTGAAATACTTTTGATTCACTTGAGTTAACATATTTTGCACTACTACTAGCCTCATCAAGTATTCTTCCGCTATAGCCAATAATTTGGCCATCAATATTCGTAATTGGAAAAACAACTCTCCCGCTCATTCGGTCACGAGTTTTTGGCGTACCAGTATACAAGTCAAGTTCATCAATAATTCGCTCAACATGGCCTTTTTTTACTAAATATTCATGTGAAGCGTCTGCTACTTTTAACCCGTATCCTAATTGATACTTTTGAATCATTTCATCATCAAGACCGCGTTTTTTTAAATAGTCGTAAGCTTCTTTACCTTCTTCAGTCATCAGTGAATACACATAATAGTTATTTAAGTCAGTTAAGACATCAAAATACGGGCTTAGTTGTTGTTGCCTTGGTGATTTTATTGTTAACTGCGTTAATCGCTCATCTTGATACCCGATTAGGTTACCAAGTTTTATTGCTGCTTGCTTATAGGAAAGTTTTTCATACTTTGTAATAAAAGTTAAAGCATTTCCACCAGTCCCACAAACAAAACATTTAAAAATTTGTTTATCAGTTGAAATCATTAAAGACGGATTTACATCATCATGAAAAGGACATAAGGCCCTGTAGTTGCGGCCATGCTTATTTACGCTAATATATGAAGAAATTACTTCAACAATATCAGCGCGACTAACTAAATCATCATATAAATTATTTGATCTTGTTGCCATATCTCCTCCTTTTAAACTAATAAACTACTAATTAATTACTTTCATTTAACTTCTCACTAATAAATCCAGATAAGTTGCTAATTGGGACACGAACTTGTTCCATCGTATCACGGTGACGGACAGTAACACTTTCATCTTCTAAACTATCAAAATCGACCGTAACACAAAACGGAGTGCCGATTGCATCTTGACGGCGGTAGCGCCTTCCAATTGAGCCGGTTTCATCATAAACAATCATAAAGTCTTTCCGTAATAGTGCGGCGACTTCTTCAGCTTTTCCACTTAGTTTTTTCGAAAGCGGGAATACCGCCGCTTTATATGCAGCAAGACGCGGATGTAGTCGCATAACAAGACGTACGTCATTTTCTAATTTCTCTTCTTCATATGCATCGGTTAAGACCATTAATAAGAGTCGGTCAAGACCAACTGATGGTTCGATACAGTAAGGAACATACCGCTCATTAATTTCTGGATCTAAATATTCAAACTTTTTACCGCTATATTCGGCGTGTTGTTTTAAATCGTAGTCTGTTCGATTGGCGACTCCCCAAATTTCACCCCATCCAAATGGGAATTCATATTCAATATCCGTTGTTGCTTTCGAATAAAATGAAATTTCTTGCGGTGTATGGTCGCGAAGTCGTATTTTATCTTTATTAATACCTAAATCATAGACAAATTGGACCATAAACTCTTTCCAATATTTAAACCATTCCATATCCGTTCCTGGTTTACAGAAAAATTCTAACTCCATTTGTTCGAATTCCCTCGTTCGGAAAATAAAGTTACCGGGGGTAATTTCATTTCTAAATGATTTACCAACTTGAGCGACTCCAAAGGGGATTTTTAAGCGCTGTGAGCGCTGAATCGCGTTAAAGTTTACAAAAATTCCTTGCGCGGTTTCTGGCCGTAAGTAAACAGCGTTTTGTGATTCTTCAGTAACACCGATATGTGTTTTGAACATCATATTAAACTGGCGAATTTCGGTGAAATCGCCACTTTTACATTTAGGACACTTAACATCATTCGTTTTAATAAATTCATTTAGTCCTTCTTCATCAAGTGCTTCAACTTCAACTTCTGGGAATTGATCTTCGATTAAAGTATCAGCGCGAAACCTAGACTTACAACTACGGCAATCTATGAGTGGATCATTAAAAGTCGCTAAGTGACCTGAAGCTTTCCATACAGAAGGATTCATTAATATTGCGGAGTCTAGCCCAACATTTAGTGGTGACTCTTGAACAAATCGTTTCCACCAAAAATCGCGAATATTATTTTTTACAAGAACACCTAGTGGTCCGTAATCCCATGTATTCGCAAGGCCACCATATATTTCTGAGCCTTGAAAGACAAAACCACTTGTAACCAAATGGTTTGTAATTGTTTCAAATTTGTAATCTGACATATATATCTTTTCCTTTACTTTATTAAAAAACACCTAAGTATTAGTATAATGATCGGGTCATTTTTGTCAATCGGTTTTAAGTGTACTCTTATAAGATTTTGAGAAAATCATCGATTGTTTTAAATCTCGTGCCGATAATGTCATATGTATAGGCACGTAAGCCACTTAATATCGGTAATAATACTTCTTTTTTAAAGCTCGTATGTGTATATTTCTCGGCTGGTACCATAAAAATATACCGGATTATATTTATTGATAATGAATCATAAATTGTGTATTCAAGCGCACGGCAGTTTTTACAAATTAGTCCGCCTTCAAGCGCAGATACGCCGATAATATCTTTTTTAGAGCCGCAATTGACGCAGCTACTTATTTCAATCCCGTAACCAATAATTCTTAGTGTTGCGGCAAAAAATATTAGGATGCTCGTTAGTGGATCAAAACCACTTTTAATCGCTTGTACTCCTTTATCAAAATAAGGATAAACCGCTCTAGCATCTTCTTTTTCAATGATTAACTTATTAAATATTTCCCCTAGAGTAAAAAGCGCACTCATTGCGGTAATATCTTTAATAATTGGCTCAAGTCCGCTAAGCAATTCTGCTCGTTTTAAGGTATAGCGGTTTTTACCCGTTTTACTTTCAATAAGTGAGACTTCGACAAAGTGATAAGGTTGGATAGCAACGGCATTTTTTGAAGCGATTTTAAAAATTGACCGTCCATAAAAGGATATATTGCCATCACTAGTTAGTAAAGTAACAATTCCGTCCGCCTCACTATAGGGAGTGATGCGAATAATATATCCTTGAACATCCATGCTTAGTCTTCGCCTCTAGTTCCTAGTCGAGTAAAATATCTTGGATCATTGCGCCAGTCGGGTTGAACTTTAACAAATAACTCCAAGCGAATTGGCTGGGCTAAGAAATTAGCGATATCACCGCTAGCTTGGTGGCGAATTTTTCTAATCATCTGTCCGCCTTTACCAATAATCATCCCTTTATGCGAATTTCGCTCACAAACAATCGTTGCATAAATATCGCTTGCCTTTTCTTTTTGCTCGATTTGATCAATCGTAACGGCGACCGAGTACGGGAGTTCTTGTTTTAATAGTTTCATCGCTTTCTCGCGGATTATTTCACTAATAATGAATTCATCTGCTTGATCAGATACTAAATCACGCGGAAAGTACTCGGGTCCCTCGGGCATTACTTCTAAAAGAGCGTTTACTAAATCATCAAAACCGAATTCACGAATCGCACTTGTTTCAATAAGTGTTGCATCTGGATAAAGTTCGCCGTACTTACTTTTCAGTTCACTAATAAGCGGGAACGTTGTTAAATCGATTTTATTAAATACGATAAATAACGGTGCATCATAGTGAAGACGGTCGACTAAAAATTGATCGCCCGCTCCAAAAGGCTCACTTGCATCAACGACTAAAACAGTCGCATCCGCGCCACTTAGCGATGAATAGGCGAGTTTATTCATATGTTTGCCTAATTCTTTATGTGGTTTATGAATACCCGGTGTATCAATAAATACTAATTGCGCATTATCCAAATTTAAAATTCCGCGAATAATCGTTCTTGTTGTTTGCGGTTTTTCGGTTGTTATTGCGATTTTTTCACCAATAATCCCGTTAATAATACTTGATTTACCAACATTTGGTCGCCCAATCACATTAATAAAGCCACTTTTCATTAACGCATATCACTTTCTTCAAAGGCGAATGGGAGTAATTCGTTCGCATCTGTCTCATAATAATCGCCATTTAAATTGCCTAAGACAATTTTTTGATCACGCGGATATAATTCACTAATAACCTGGCGACAACTACCACATGGTGATGTTGGGCCGGGTGTATCAGCGACAACTCCCATTAAGATGAAGTCATCCTTGCTATACCCTTCACTTACCGCTTTAAATAAAGCGACTCTTTCAGCACAGAGGGCGCAGCCATAGGCGGAGTTTTCAATGTTACACCCATGAAAAACACGGCCATCTTTGGCTAAAACTGCAGCACCAACCGCAAAATTTGAATAAGGCGAATACGAGTGCTCCCGTGCCTTAAGTGCTTCTTCGATTATTTGTTTATTTGTCATCATGATTTTCCTTCCTTTTACCTAAAATTTCATTTTGTATTTTATTCATTTGTTGTTCGTTTTCTGTTGTATCATGGTCATATCCGAGTAAATGGAGTAACCCATGTAAATATAAAAACTTTAGTTCACGCATTGGCGAGTGATTATACTTTTTTGCTTGCTCAAGCGCGACATCAACCGCAATCATAATTGCCCCAAGTAATCTTGGGGTATTTTTATCACTAATAAGTGGACTTTCACCTTCAACTTCATCTAAAAGGGCAAAAGAAATTACATCAGTTGGTGCATCAATCCCGCGGAAAGTTTTATTAATATGTTGAATTTCACCCGAATCGACGAGATTAACTTCAATCAAATAATTTTCCTCAATTTGTAAATAATCAAACGTCTTTTTATTAAGCCGCTTAAAAATCTCCCGATAGTTATTATAACTTCGATCATATTCATTATTAAAATCGAGAGTAAAGTCTTGTTTCATCGATATAATTTTACCATAGTTAGAATTATTTAGGCTCGATATTCTCGAATAATTCGATATAGGCCGCTTTATGGTCGTAGTGATTATTATCTTTGCTCTCATTTACTGTCAAAGCAAACACTTTTGTCGTAATTAAATGATAAACAAAAAAGTAAAATAAGAAATAATTTATTGCTGCAAGTCCGCTTATTGCCATAATAATCGCAACTGAACCTGCTAAAATTACAATTTTTAGTACATTTAGCGAAATTAGGACACTACCATAGTCATATGAGTGTTTTGCTAAGAGCGCATATGTTTTTTCTTGTTCTTCAGCATTTAAATTCGCGTTAAATATCTCGTTTTGTAAGTTAATCGCCTTTAAACTTAGGTGACCTTTTAGCAAGTCGCCAAGGAAATTTAGCAAACTTATAAGCAATAGACTAAGCGCGATACCAAGAAGATGATAAACATTATTAAGTGCTAAAAAGACGCTTAATATCCCAACAATCATAACTGACCCAATTACTTCTAGCGGTAATGTAAATAAAGTCTTTTTGTAATTCCCCATCACAGCGAGTGCTTCAATTGTTAGTTTCTTCTTATTTTGAAATTGAGCCGTAAAATTACTCTTATCAAACTCTAATAATGCTTTGTTTAAATAAAGGCGCTCTAAATAATATAAAAGAAAAGTAATTCCTAAAAAGGCAAGCGAAACATAAAAGTAGTAATTCGCATTCATCGTATACATCGCTCCTAAAAAGGCAAACATCGTTAATATTTGTAGTAGCGTATCAACAATTAAAACTTTACGTTCAAGTTTTGGAGCTTTAATACTTATCGTTGGTCCACTACTTACCTCACTTGCTTCAAGGAAATAACCGCTGAAGTAAGTTAAAAAGACTTTTCTTGTTAAATAATATTTCCCGCCTTGAGGATCATAGACTGTAAGTATTTTTCGATTTGGTGCTTTAATATAAACAAAGTGTGAGCGACCACCAACATTTAATAAGGCGATGATTGGCTTTCTTAATTTAGCAAACTCCCCGCTACTACCAGAGGCATCATATGGAGTAAGTTTAACTCCGTATTTAATTGCTTCATCAATTAAATCTTGCATGCTCGCTTCTTCTTTATGAAAGTTAATGTATAAGTAATCTTCCTTTTTAAACACACTTGCTAGGAGCATTTTTAAAGCTGCAGCTCCGCAGCCTTTTTGAGTTTTTTGGTGTAGTATGTATTCCATCTTGCTACTCCTCCTATTACTAAGTAGCAAATATTAATAATTGTTGGCTGAAAAAAAGGCATCTTTTGATGCCTAATTAATTTAGTAATGATTGTTTGTTCAATTATTGTTCTTCACTTAGAACTTTATCCATATGAACTCGAATTTCTTTATAAACTTCATATGGGCGTTTTATGCCTTTGAAAGAAAACGGAGATTGATTGCTGCCGAGCGGACTTGCCATTGAGCCAAAGCGAAGTGTACCTGTATCTTGACGTAAAACTTTATCAATAAAATCA
>JAAYSH010000051.1 GCA_012518415.1 Erysipelotrichaceae bacterium
TAGATGCAGTAAAACCACTAATAGACGGCAAACTAATTACTGTTGTCGGCCATGGTGGTGAAGTGAGCAAACAAATCGTTGAAAATGATAGTTTAGTTGTTTGGCAACACGAACAACTAGGGACGGGCCACGCAGTTGAACAAGCTGCCCCTATATTAAAAGGGGTTGAAGGGACAACACTTATTATTAATGGTGATACGCCTTTATTTACAACTCGAACGCTTGAGCGATTACTCAAAGAACACAAGGAAAAAGGCCATGATTTGACAGTGTTATCAGCTGTTTTAGATAATCCGACTGGTTATGGCAGGATTATTAGAAACGAGGACGGTTTTGTTAAGGAAATCGTTGAACACGCGGATGCTAGTGAAGCACAAAGACGTGTTCAAGAAGTAAATACTGGAGTTATGGTTTATTCAAATAAATTGTTATTTGAAGGACTTGAGCAACTTGATACTAATAATGTTCAAGGCGAACTATATTTAACCGATTTAATTAAATTATTTAAAAGCAAAAGCTTAGTTGTTGGTGCATCAATTATGGATAATCCGATTGAAATGAGCGGAATTAATGACCGTGTCCAACTAGCAGACGCCGCTAAGGAGATGCAACGGGCTATTAACCGCAAACATATGCTTGCGGGAGTTACAATTGAAGATCCAACCCAAACATATATTGGACCATACGTTGAAATCGAACCAGATACGATTATTGCGCCTGGTACAAGTATTCTTGGTGTTTGTAAAATAGGAAGCGATAACTATATCGGACCAAACACTTATTTAGAAAATACAAATATCGGTAGCAAAAACAATATAATTAGTTCGTATTTAACTGATACTAATGTTGGTGACAATAACGAACTTGGGCCATATTTAAAAACAAGAGCAAACACAAATATTGGAAACAATTGCCGCGTTGGTAACTTTGTCGAACTTAAAAATGCGACTTTGCACAACGGTGTAAAAAGCGCACACCTTACTTATATAGGTGATAGCGAAATTGGCGAACAAACAAATATCGGCGCAGGAACGATTACTGCTAATTACGACGGGAAAAATAAATACAAAACTAAAGTTGGAAAGAATGCATTTATTGGCTCAGGAACGATATTAATTGCTCCGATCGAAGTAAAGGATGGCGCTTTCACGGCCGCGGGTTCGACAATTACCGATGATGTCGAAGAAGACGAGCTTGCTATCGCCCGAAGCGAGCAAATTAACAAGCCTGGACTTGCTAAAAAATATAGAAAAAATAGTGACAGTAGCTAAGTGAGTTCAAACTTGTTTAAACTAAATTCCCTTTAATTTTTTAGAATAGATGACAGCAAATTGTAAATTTTTCTTATTGATTGACTTTGTAAATGATTACGTTTTTCGATTCATTAGATTGTCAAATAAGTAAAATCCGCTATTTTTAGTTGTTTTTTTTAGATTGTCGATATAATAAAGGTAGAAAAACACATAAATGTAATTGGTGTTAAAAGTGGTACAATATTTGATTTTTGTTTTTGTGGGACCGCAGGAATATTTATATTCGAAATGTTCTTATTTATCTTTTACAAAATCATTAGTTAACTTTTAACAACAAAAAATATTAAAGCCTAAATAATCAATTAGGAGGAAAAATAAAATGAAAAGAAAAAGAAAACGCGGAGTACTTAAAACAGTAATTACAGCAATTTTGTCACTTACTTTCCTTGCCTCGTGTAATCAAGACGATTCGCCCTTTAATAAAGATCTCCAAAACCGAATAAAAGAAGATTATGCTATTCACCTAAACAAAAGGGGGCGTGAGTCTGATGAAAAGTATACAGCGAGTAATCTTTTCATTATAAATTTTTTCGGCATCTATGATGGTGCGGTTATTGTCCTGATGGACCGCTTAGCACCACAACCATTATCAATGCAAAAAATAGCAGGTGTTGCCTTTTATTATCCAGACGGTAATTACACACAAGTATGGAAAGATGGTGTGTTTTATGAAATGCCTGCAGCGTATGAAGCAGGTGTTTTAACGTACGACCACTTACTTGAAGCAGCCGAGATTATTAATGATGAGTTTGATTATGTGAAGGAAGCTTTTGAAACACGCCAAACGACGTAACATAAAAAAATGTAATAGAAGAAACTATCGATATGAAAGCGCGCTTAATAGGCGCGCTTTTTTCTTTGAAAGCGTTTACAACGAAGTTTTTAGCAAGATTTCTAGATAAGTAAATAATCGTGTGTTAATTTTTATATACGATTTGATCCAAGGGGACTACAAAGCCACATATGCTTTTAGAGAAAAGTGTAGGAAGGTAGTCCCCGACCGATCAAAGAGAAAAACAACAAAACAATCATATAAGCTAATGTATTTTACCTCCTTTATTAATATAACGCTTATATTGTCAACCTCCTTTTTGTAAAAAACCTCTTATGTAAAAGTAAGGGGTTTTTGCAATTATAATATGAAAAAAAGGCCGCAATTAGGTTGCGACCTTGTTTTTATAAAGTTAAGAACTGACTATTGTCCGAGTTCTTCTTTAATTGCTGCTTGAGCAGCACTTAAGCGTGCAGTTGGAACTCGGAAAGGAGAACAACTGACGTAGTCTAAGCCAACACGGTGGAAGAATTCAACTGAATCAGGTTCGCCACCATGCTCACCACAAATACCTAAACCAACATTTGGATTAGCTTTGCGGCCGCGTTCGACTGCGACTTTAACTAATTCACCAACGCCGTCTTGGTCAATTGTTTGGAATGGATCTTGTTCTAAGATTCGATTGTCATAGTAATATGGTAAGAACTTAGCAGCATCATCCCGACTAAAGCCAAAGGTCATTTGGGTTAAGTCGTTAGTTCCAAAACTGAAGAAGTCAGCGACTGGAGAAATGCGGTCAGCATGTAATGCTGCGCGCGGAATTTCAATCATCGTACCAACGTGGTATGTGAGTGATGATTTTTCACGAGCAATAATTTCATCAGCAGTTTTAACGACAACTTCCTTAACGTATTCATATTCTTTAACTTCTGAAGTTAATGGAATCATGATTTCTGGGAAAACGTTTTCGCCTAAATCTTTTGATGCTTTAATTGCCGCTTCAATAATTGCGGTTGTTTGCATTGCCGCAATTTCTGGATAAGTTACAGCAAGACGTAGTCCGCGGTGACCCATCATTGGGTTAATCTCATGGAGATTATCGATGCGATTTTCAATCGCTTCGACACTTAAGTCTAATACTTTTGCTAATTCTTCGATCTGGGCTTTTTCAGTTGGTAAGAACTCATGAAGCGGTGGATCGAGTAAGCGGATTGTAACTGGTAATCCTTCCATTGCCATGTATAAGTCATAAAATCCATCGCGTTGATATGGAAGCATTTCGGCAAGAGCAGCTTCACGGTCTTCAACTTTGCTTGAAAGAATCATCTTTCTCATTGAAAGAATTCGCTCTGGATCAAAGAACATGTGTTCGGTTCTTGTTAAACCAATACCTTGAGCACCAAAATCAAGTGCTTGCTTGGCATCACGTGGGGTATCAGCGTTTGTTCTAACTTCTAAGCGTCGATACTTATCGGCATAACCCATGATTCTACCAAAGTAGCCACTTTCTAAGTCAGCTGGTAATGTTTTAATTTCACCACCATAAACGTGACCGGTTGAACCATTAATTGAAATGACGTCATCTTCACCGAAAACTTCGCCACCGACGTGTAATGTTCTTGTATCCATATCGATTGTTGCATCAGTTAAACCAACAACACAGCATTTACCCATTCCTCTTGCTACAACAGCAGCGTGTGAAGTCATACCGCCTCTTAATGTAAGAATAGCATCAGCACTGTCCATACCAGCGATATCTTCTGGAGAGGTTTCGATTCTAACTAGGATAACTTGCTCACCTTCTTTATGACGTCTTTCGGCGTCTTCAGCAGTAAAGGCAAGTTTACCTGTACCTGCACCTGGAGATGCGGCTAAGCCTGTACCTAAAGGTTTGGCAGCTTTTAAGGCATCTTCATCAAAGTGTGGGTGTAGTAGTGTATCAAGAACACGTGGATCGATTCTTAATACTGCTGTTTTTTCATCGATTAATCCTTCATCGATTAAATCACAAGCAATTTTTAATGCTGCAGGAGCGGTTCGCTTACCTGCACGTGTTTGCAAGAAGTATAATGTACCTTCTTCGATAGTAAATTCGACGTCTTGCATATCGGTATAATGTTTTTCTAATAAGTCAGCTGTTTCAAGGAACTGCTTATAAACTTCTGGCATTTGCGTTTCTAAATAGTCAATGTGATAAGGAGTACGAATACCCGCAACAATATCTTCACCTTGTGCGTTTGGTAAATATTCAGCATAAACGCCTTTTTCACCAGTCGCAGGGTTACGTGTGAAAGCAACACCGGTACCTGATGTTTCACCCTTGTTACCATATACCATTGATTGGACGTTAACAGCTGTACCCCAGCTATATGGGATATTGTTCATTTTCCTGTAGTAGTCTGCACGTGGGTTGTCCCAGGAGCGGAAAACAGCTTTAACTGATTCCATTAATTGGACATATGGATCTTCTGGGAAATCTTCACCAGTTTGCTCTTTGTAATATTTTTTATAACGAACGGTTAAATCTTTTAATTCTTCCGCTGTTACTTCGGTATCAGAAACATAACCTTTTTCTTCTTTTAGGTCGTCTAACATTTGATCCATTTCGTCACGTGGTAAACCAACGACAACGTTCGTATACATAACGATGAAACGACGATATGTATCTGCGACAAAGCGTGGATTATTAGTTTCTTTTTCAAAAACCGCGGCAGTTTCATCGTTTAAACCTAAGTTTAAGACGGTATCCATCATTCCTGGCATTGAGATTCTTGCACCAGAACGGACTGAAACTAAGAGCGGATTGCTTTTACCACCAAAAAGTTTTCCTGTTTCTTTTTCTAAGTTTTTAACTGCTTGAACAATTTCTTTTTCTAAATAATCAGGCAGTTGCTTGTTGTTTTCGTTATAAAGAATTGAAGCTTCGGTTGTGACTGTAAATCCTTGTGGGATTGGGACACCAATGTGAACCATCTCCGCAAGACCGGCACCTTTACCGCCGATGAGATTTTTACTCACGCCATGACCTTCGGTAAACGAATAAACATATTTTTTAGCCATTTTATATCCTCCTTCTTGATATGTTTGCTATGTTATAAACATGGTTTTATTTAACCTTGTCTATTCTATCATAAAAAAGGGTATTCTTCACTTGAAAAGACAAAATTACTTTGAATCAGTCTCGTATTGAACAAATTATGAAAAACACACGGATAAAACAGAGGCTAGACGGCAAAAAATACAATTGGGAATGAATTAACTAGTGTAAAAATGATATAGTAGTAGTGATAGAAAGCAAAAAAGGACACAAGTAAAGTTTATGGAAGACAAAAAGTATATTCTTACAATTGATTTTGGTACTCAAAGTGTTCGCACGATAATTTTTGATACGGACGGAAATGAAATTGCGAAGGCAAAAGCGGAATATGATAAACCATATTTCTCGCCAAAACCTGGATACTGCGAACAAGATCCAAACTATTATTATAAATATATGCTAATAACAACAAATGAGGTCGCCCGTCAAGCTCCAGAAGCACTTAAACAAGTTAAGACATTTGGGATTACTTGTTTCCGTGATACACCCGTATTTTTAGATGAAAACTTAGAAGTAGTCCGACCTTCAATTTTATGGCTTGATCAACGGCAGGCGAAATTAGAAGAAAAACTTCCTCTTGTCCTGCGCGGGATATTTACTTTGGTCGGAATGAAAGATGTTGTTGCCTTAAATATGAAGCGGACACCAGCAATATGGTTACAAGAAAATGAGCCAGAAAATTGGAAAAGAATCCACAAATATGTCCCCCTTTCTACATATTTAATTTATAAATTAACAGGGAGACTAGCGGATTCACCTGCTAATTGCACAGGACATTTCCCAATTAATTTTAGAAAGCGGAAGTGGCGAAAAGACACCGATTTCCAAGGCTTAGTATTTAGAATCCCCAACAAACTCTTGCCTGAACTTGTCGATATCGGCGAGGTCATTGGGACAATTACTGAAGAAGCCTCAAAAGAAAGTGGTTTACCTGCAGGAATAACTTTATATTCAACAGGCTCTGATAAAGGCTCAGAAACAATTGGTGCGGGTGCAAAACCACTAACAATGGCGTCAATTTCTTATGGTACCGCATCTAGCATTGAAGTGATGATGGAAAAATATATTGAACCAAGTCCTTTTTTACCAGCCTATAGTGCCCCGATTCCTGGATATTATCAAACAGAGGTACAAGTTTACCGCGGGTATTGGATGATTGCCTGGTTTCTTCGCGAATTCGCTCAAGGAGAAAGTGCAGAGGCAGCTATTATTGACATCGCTTCTGAAGAACTACTCAATAAGAAAATGCTAAGTATTCCGCCAGGAAGTGATGGCTTAGTTTTACAACCTTTCTGGGGACCAGGACTAGATAAACCTGAAGCACGCGGCGCAGTTGTTGGCTGGACCGACACCCACACAAGGATGCATTTATACCGGGCGATTGTCGAAGGTATTGCTTATGAGCTTCGTGATGGTTTAGAAAATATCGAAAGAAAAGCCCGGTTAAAAATAGAAGAAATTCGTGTTTCAGGCGGAGGCTCGAATAGCGCAGCCATTTGTCAAATCACTGCCGATATTTTTGGAATACCAGTCGTTAGGGTTGAAAATAGTGAGGCTGCATCTGTTGGAACTGCAATCGCTGTCGGACTCGCAGACGGAACATTTTCATCACTAGAAGAAGCAACTAAAAAAATGGTCAAAGTTCGTGACCGCTTTGAAGTAAATGAAGAAAATCATAAACGCTATGATTATTTATTTAATAAAGTTTACAAACGACTATTTCCAAGACTATCATCAATATATAAATCAATAAGGGAGTATGATAATGAGTTTTCATCCGATGAATAAACATAGTAACTTAGTTACAGCCGCGAATTCGATTTTAAAACGATACAAAATCGAACAATTTCACCCATCCTTACCAGGACTAGATGATGCATTAAAAATGCATACACGCATCGTCTTTATTCTTTTTGATGGTTTAAGTAGTGAAATTATAAAGCGGCATGCACCAAGAAGAAGTAAATTAAAAACTTCACCAATTATTAAACTAACATCAGTTATTCCTGCTACAACTGTAGCAGCTACAAATGCATTCTTAAGAGGACAATACCCGGCAGAAACAGGTTATTTAGGCTGGACGCAGTACTTTAGTGACCTAGATCGCCGGATTGAAGTGTTTCCAAATAAAGATGCAGACACTAACGAAAGAATTAAAGGTCCAAACATTATGGAGAAGCGCTACGGAGGTAAATCCGTCTTTGATTTAGTCGCTGCAAAATACCCAACCGTACGGGTTAAAGAAGTATGGCCAGGGTTTAGGCCAGGTGGCGCAAAAACAGAGAAAGCGTTTTTTAATCAGATTGACGAAGAGTTAAACATTCCAGGTCCAAAGTTAATGTATTGTTATTGGGTTGAACCAGATTCAATGATGCATGTACGCGGCACAAAATCACTTCGTGTGAAATGGCAAATACGGAAAATGTCAAAACGCCTCGATGACTTAACGAACAAACATGAAGACACATTATTTGTTATTCTTGCCGACCACGGAATGAAGAATGTTAAATATTACGACATAAGCGATAATCAGCCATTTTTTGAAACATTGAAGTTTCCATTTACGCTTGAAGGTAGGTGCGCGATGTTTCATGTTAAAGATGGTCAACATAAAAAGTTCGAACAACTATTTGCTAAACACTACGGCGAACACTTTAGATTATTTAAAACAGAAGAACTTGAAGATGCTCAAGTGTTTGGTTATTGCCCCATAAGTGAGAATGCTTCGGTGTTCTTTGGAGATTATTTAGCAATAGCAAAAGATGATTACTCTTTTTATTATTCAAGCGACCCAAAGAAAAAGCCGCTTGTGGGACATCATGCGGGAATTACACCTGAGGAAATGAACTTGCAATTAACACTAATAAATAATTAAGAGAAAATAAAAATCACAGGCAAAGCGCCTGTGATTTTTTTATTACCTAATTTAAATAGTAATTAGTCGACGAGTTCTTCATCCTCATCAATACCAAGGAACTGAGCATTATACATATCAGCATAAAAGCCATCAGCTTCGATAAGTTGTTGGTGATTACCGACTTCGATAATATCACCATCACGCATAACCATAATTGTTTTAGCGTTTTTAATCGTCGATAAGCGGTGAGCGATAATAAACGAGGTCCGACCTTTCATGAGACGGTTCATTGCATCTTGAACAAGAATTTCTGTTCTTGTATCAACGTTTGAAGTTGCCTCATCTAAGATAAGAATTTTTGGTTCGCTAATCATTGCTCGAGCGATCGTTAATAACTGCCGTTGTCCTTGAGAAATATTTGTACCGTCTTCGTTTAAGACAAACTCATATCCACCAGGCAGTGTTTGAATGAAGTGATCAGCGTGAGCAGCGATTGCGGCTTCGACGACATCTTCATCACTAGCACCATTGCGGCCATATTTAATATTGTTATTAATCGATCCGTGGAATAACCATGTGTCTTGTAAGACCATTCCAATTGAGCGACGTAGCGCGCCACGGGAATAGTTACGAATATCAACACCATCTAACTTAATCGATCCTTCATCAATTTCGTAGAACCGCATAATTAAGTTAACGAGAGTTGTTTTTCCTGCACCAGTTGGACCGACAATCGCAATACTATCGCCAGGATTTACTTCTAAATTCATATTAGTAATTAATGATTGATCTTCTTCATAAGAGAAGGCAACGTTTTCAAATGTTACGCGACCTTCGATATTACTAAGGTCAGTAATAGCATCAGGACCCTCTTCAACCATTTCCTCTTCATCAAGGAGGAAGAAGATTCTTTCTGCACTAGCAATCGTTAAGTTAATCGTTGAAACAATATTACCTAAGTCAGTTAATGGGCGAGTAAACATTTGTAGTAACATTAAGAATGGAACGATTAAGTTAATTCCGCCACCATCAATAAGAGCACCACCAACCGCAACAGCAATAAAGCCAAGGTTGTTAATTGAACGCATTAATGGATAAATAACTGAACCGAAGAACTGAGCTTTGTACTCACTTCGTTGAAGTTCTTCATTTTGAAGTGCAAATTGATTTTTGACATTTTCTTCTTGGTTAAATAGTTTAACAACTGTATAGCCAGAAATGTTTTCTTCAGCATGTGCTTCAACTTCGCCAAGGTTTGCTCTAAATTTAACGAATTGTCGTTGAGAAATAAGCGTGATCGGTAATGTGACAATAAGTGCGACAGGAACGACACTAATGGCGATTAAAGCAAGTTGCCAACTAACAACAAACATAGCAACAACGCTAGCAAGCGCCATTCCAATTCCTTTAATCGAATGAATAACAATTGTCGAAATTGAATCAGAGATTGATTGAACATCGTTTGTACCACGGGAGAGAATATCTCCATACGGAGTTTGGTCATAATAGGATAAAGGAACACGATCAAGTTTAAGTTTAATTTCTTGCCGTAAGTTATAGGAGTATTCGGTTGATACTCGAATAACAATCCAATCAGCAAGCCACATCACTAATGCGTTTAAGACATAAAACGCAATCATAAGTGAAAAACTTGTAATAATTGGCTGCCAATCAATAACAATTAACCCATTTGCATCTAAACTTAAATAAGGATTAAGTGCTAAATCAGCTTCCATAACTTTGTCTAAAATGTCACCTAATACTACTGGCGCAGCAACAAGCAAAATTGCTGAAAGAGCAACAATAATAATAACGAAAATAAGTCGACCGCGGACAGGTTTAAAGTAGGAGAGTAACCGGCTAAGGGTTTGTCTACGTGGTTGTTTTAATGTATAAGTTTTTCCTTTTTTTGCCATTAGTTATTACCTCCTTCTATACCTAATTCGCCTTTCATAGCGTGTGCGCGTTCAATTTCATCCTCATCTAATTGAGAATTAACAATTTCTTGATAAACTTCACAATTTTGAATTAAGTAATCATGGGTGCCTTGACCAGCAATAACACCATTGTCTAAAACAAGAATTTCATCTGCATCCAAAATTGATGATACGCGCTGACCAACAATAATAACCGCGCTTTCTTTTGTAGTTTTACTTAAAGCAGATCGAAGTCTAATATCTGTTTTAAAGTCAAGCGCACTAAATGAATCATCAAATATATATACTTCAGGTTTCTTAATTAATGCACGCGCGATTGAAAGTCGCTGCTTTTGTCCGCCGGAGAAGTTATTACCTCCACGGCCAACTGGAGCATCTAATTGCTCAGGCAACTCCCTTACAAAGTCTGCTGCTTGTGCAATTTCAAGCGCTTCCCACATTTCTTCTTCAGTGGCATCTTCTTTACCCATTTTTAGGTTAGATGCGATTGTACCGCTAAAAAGAAGTGCGGTCTGCGGGACAAAACCAATTTTTTCACGTAATTCACGAAGTGAAAAAGCACGAACATCTTGACCATCAATACTAACTAACCCTGTTGAAGCATCATAGAAGCGAGGGATTAAATTAATAATCGATGATTTTCCACTACCAGTCGTACCGATAATCGCCATTGTTTCACCAGGATGTACTTTAAAATTAATATCAATTAAAGTTGGTTTGTTTGCATCAGGAAATTGAAATGATACTTTATCAAACTCAACAAGTCCGCGTGTATCGGCAAAAGGTACCATTGGATTTTCGGGATCTTCAATACTTATTGGAGCATCTAATACTTCATTAATCCGTTTCGCAGACGCTTGTGCACGAGGAACGCTAAAGAAAAGCATTGTTATCATTAAGAACGCCATCATAATCATCGATACGTATTGTGAAACAGCGACTGATTCACCAAACACCGCTAATGCAGCAGGCTCTCTTTGACTAATGAATGAGAAGGCAACTAAATAAATTGCTACTGTCATAACGTTAAATACGATATTAATAATCGGGTTTAAAAACGAGATGATGCGATTAGTAACAAGAATTTCATTAGCTAAAGAAGCATTACCTTCTTCAAAGTATTTGTTTTCGCGGTCTTCTTGATTGAAGGCACGAATGACACGAACACCAGTAAGATCTTGTCTAAGTAATAATGTTACACGGTCCACTTTTTCTTGGATAACCGTGAACTTAGGAACGACTTGATAGAAAATTACTCCCATCGTAATTCCAATAATAATTAAGCCGCCAACAAGGAGCCAGAAGTATGTCGCTCTTGCTTGGAAGCGAGTTATTTGAATAATTGAAATAATAATAAATGCTGGACCTTGGATAATAACACGTGTTGCAAATTGAATAAGTGCTTTAACGTTATCAATGTCACTTGTTAATCTTGTTAATAGTCCTGCCGCGCCAACCCGATTATATTCATGGAGGGATAAGTCTTGTGTTCTAGCAAACACTGCATTTCTTAGATCTCTTCCGAAACTAGTTGCGATATGTGTATTTAAGAAAGGAACCATTACTGAAACAAATAAACCAATTAAAGTAATAATAAGCATCTCAATACCATAACCCCTAATTGTATCGACCATTGTCTGATATGCAGCATCATACTGCGCGGTTCCAGCAACAAGTCCTTGAACCATAGAAGTTTCGACGAAATAAGAAATCTCACTCGAGATTTTACCCATATAACGCGGAATTTCTAAGTTTAAGTATGCGGAAAGTGCAACGAATATAATAACAAGAATTATTTTCCACCAATAAGGACGCAAATATTTAGTTAATTTACGCATATATTAATAAAGACCTCTACTTTCTAATAATTTCATTAAACTTTCTGCGCTAGGAGCCTTAAATGATTTTGCACCGCCATATATTCGACTACGCACTAAGCCCTTTATATAGTTCCCATATATTAAGGCTAGATCGTAACTTAAAATATCACTGCGAAATTCACCTAATTGTTGCCCATAAGCGATAATTTCATTAAACTCTTCATACTTTGAGCGTTTTCCTCGTTTTGATAATTTTTGGAGCGTCTTTTGTTCGCTTATAGAAAGAAACAAATTAATCTCATGAGGAAACAAGTTATCCTTTTTGTTCGCCAAGCCTTTACTAATAAATATAGTAAGTTCGCTAACTCCCTCATAAGGAGATGTTTTGGCAAGTTCAATAATTTTTTGGAGCGCTAAGTTTGTTTGACTTTCATTTCGTAAAATCGCAAATAATACATCCTGCTTGTTTTCGAAGTAGTGATAAAACAAACCGTGCGATATTTTTGCTTTTTTGTTAATACTACTAACACTGACATTATCAAAGCCATGTTTTGAAAATAATATTAAAGCGGCATTCATTATTTCATTGCGCCGCTTTTCTCTTATAGCTTTGTTTTGTGCAGGTGTCTTGGGCATTTTTCTCCTTTATTGACAAAGAATGTCAACATTTAAATTATACATGAATTAAACGATTTTTGCAGGAGAAAAAAGCAACACTATAAAAGTATTGCCGACTTTTTCAATATTAGGTGAAAATATTTGATATTTAGTAATTTCGCAGCTTTGCAATCTCATCTTTGCTAAGTTCGCGGTATTCACCAATATGTAAATCGTCTACATGAAGAAATGCGAACTTAATTCTTTGAAGTTCTAAGACCTTATAACCAAGCGCAAGAAACATTCTTTTTACTTGGTGAAACTTACCTTCTTGCAGAGTCACCCTTGCAGTATTTTCATTAATTATTTCTAACCTCGCGGGTTTACTAGTATATTCATCATTTACATTTATCCCCTTGCTAAACGCATCGATTAACTCAGGCGATAAGGTTTTATCAACTATCGCTTCATAAACTTTGTCAACATGATGTTTTGGTGATAGTAAACGATGTGTGAGTTTACCATCATTAGTTAAAAGAAGCACTCCAGTAGTGTTTTTATCTAGCCTGCCAACGGGTGCTAGTTTAAACGTAGCATACTCATATATAAGGTCTGTCACAGGAGGAGCGCCATCTTCACTAACGGTTGAAGAAATATATCCTTTTGGCTTATGTAAGAGGACATAATAAAAAGGTTGATAATGCACAGGGTAGCCATCGACTGTTATTAAAGAAGAATTATAGTCAATGTGTTCACCATATGCATGAATAACCTCACCATCAACTTGAACACGACCCTCTTTAATTAGTTTTCGAACTTCCTTCCTTGTTCCTAAACCGGCATTAGCAAGTAAGCGATCAATTCTCATTTGCTTTCTTTCTCCTTTTACGGCGATTTAAAATTACTTCCTCAATTGCGTTAGCAGCAGCGAACGTAATAAGCGCGGAAATAAATGCATACAAAATACCGTATAAAATATCAGTCGGGTAGTGAAAACCAAAAAATAACCTCGTCGAAGCAACAAGCGTCGCCCAAATGAGTAATGGAGCCGCAAGTTTTTTGTGATTAAATGCGACAATAAACGCGATAGTAAATTGAGCAACAGTATGACCGCTCATAAAAGCATAAGACGTCTCTTTTGGAATATATGCGTAACTATAAGCTTGAAAGTAATCAGTCGCATATGCCATTAAAGTATCATCAACGTGTATTGGTCGCGGCCGAGCAACGATGTTTTTAATTAATATATTATTACCAATTAAATTAAATATAAGGACACCTAAACCTAAACTTAAGCCTAATTTACGGGTCTTTTTAAAAAACAGCATAATAATGACGGCAATAGATAAAACAACAGTTACTTGAATACCGTCTCCAATCCAAGTAAGAATCCGATTAAATCCATTCCAAAAACTAGAACCATGTAAGTTTTCCCAAATCCAGTGAATTAAATCAATTTCCCATTGCCACCACATATTAAACACCCTCATTTCCAGTATTATTTTCTTGCTCGCTATTATTACTAACTACTAATTCAGCATCATTGCTTTTCTTTTGGGCAAGTCCAAGAAGGAAGTAAGAAATAAAGAAGCCGCTAACAAGCATAACTAAACAAACAACTAACTGAATCCAATCAAAATTGCCTGCAAAAGCAGCGTATTCTGTCTTTATCTCCCCATTAAAGAAAGCAGCGAATATCGAACCTAAGATAAAGCCAAGAATAACAAAATAAGTTGGAGCGTGCCAACGCTTAAGTAAAACTTGGAGTAATTTCGATACTAAAAATAAGCCGATAATAATACTTAAAATTATTATAACAAAGACACCAATCCCAAGGCCAATATTGACACCATCAAACAAGTTTTTGGCGACAAGGACAAGTGGTCCTACATAACCAATCGAGATTAAAAACTGTGTCCCCGATATGCCTGGTGCAATAATAGCAGCAGCAAGCATCACACCAATTCCAATTAAGATTAACACTTGGGTAAAACTAAGTGCTTCAATCGTTATTCCTTTATCACCTGCGGTGAACCAACTAATAACTGCAAAGACTACAGGGACAATAATTCCGATTACCATTAGTAAGATGTTTTTCCAATTTACATTGCCTTTTACGACTCCGGTTAATTCACGGAATCCTCCAAGCGTCAAGCCAGCGACAAAAGTGATTGTTGGGAAAGGATATAGTTCTAATAGTTTAGTTAAAGGCCAAATTAAAGCGGCGACTCCAATAATTATTCCGAGTGCCCATACCCAGGCCTTTTTAATTTGCTCGCCAGGCGACTTAGGAAAATCAGCGATAGCGTCGACAATATCATCATAAATTCCAATTAAAACAGCGACTGTACCTCCACCCATTCCTGAGACAAAAGCAAAGCCAACTGCGATACCTTCTATTAATTGTCGGAAAAACCTTTTCAAAGTCATAAACTACCTCGCCTGCGTTTACTTATTATACTAATTTTTGTTAACTAAAAAAATGGTATAATATTTTAGCAAGAAAGGGAGTTTCAATGAAATTAATTGTAGGGCTAGGCAATCCAGGCCGCAAGTATGAAAAAACACGGCATAATCTTGGGTTTAAAGTGATTGATTTTATCGCTGAACGTAACAAGATTGATGTGGACCGAGAATCTTTTCGCGGACTTTTTGGGCGCGGAAAAATCAAAGGTGAAGATGTAATTTTATTTAAGCCACAAACATATATGAATTTGTCTGGCCAAGCTGTTTTAGAAATTGTGAACTATTTTAAAATTGAAACTGAAGACATTTTTATCATTTTTGATGATATGGCACTTCCAGTTGGTAAAATTAGATTACGGTTAAGCGGCTCAGCGGGAGGACACAACGGGATGGCAGACATTATCCGTTTACTTCACACGAATGAAATTAAGCGCATCCGAATTGGAATAGGCGAGCCTGAATTTAATAGTGTAGATTACGTTTTGAGCAAACCATCAAAAGAGGAACAAAAACTACTAAACGAAGCGATCGAAGCAGCAGGAAAAGCGATCGAGGCTACTTTTGAGCAAGATTTTAACTACGCAATGACGAAGTTTAATTAAGGAGGGAACCATTTGAGAAGTATATTCTCACTCCTAAACAATAACGAAGCGACCACCCGTCTGTTACAAAAACGGGGGATTTTTGTCGTGGATGAAGTTATCGGTGCAACGCTTTTAATTGCGACGGCTTTTAAAGAACAACCCGAAGATATAGTCGTTATTACGTCGAATTTATATAATGCCCAAAAAGTTTATGAAGGACTCTTAGGTTTTCTTAGTGAAGATGAAGTTTATTATTTTCCAATGGATGAAATCTTACGAAGTGAATCACTAGCAGCTTCAAAAGAATTACTTGCACAAAGAATATATGTTCTAAGTAAGATCCAAACGGAACAACCGAAAATTGTTGTAACTAATACTGCAGGAGCAATGCGCTTCTTGCCAAGCAAGGATTTATTTAATAACCATACACTTCGATTTGAGGTAGGTAGTGATTATAACTTAGGAGAAGTTATTGAGGCTTTAGTAAAAGCCGGGTATACAAGAGTAAATAAACTTGATCAATCACTGCAATTTGCTGTACGCGGTGATATTTTAGATATATTTTCGGTTAACTTAGATAAGCCAGTGCGAATTGAGTTTTTTGATAGTGAAGTGGAAAGTATTCGCTACTTTGATATCGCAACGCACATAAGTGAAGAACAAATTAGTCAAGTTACGGTTTTGCCTGCAAGTGACACTTTGCTAAGTGAACAAGCTAGAAGCACTCTAAAAGAGCGGATAAATAAACAACTAGAACAAGACAGCAAAAACATCCGCGGTGTAATAGGCGATGAACTTGCAAAAACCACAAGCCGCGATATCGAAAACTTACTAAATTATGATTATCATGTTTCTTTATACAAATACTTCGGATTTGTCGAGGAAAAGCATTATAGTTTGCTCGATTACTTGGACAAACCACTTGTTATTTTAAATAATGATACACAAATAGAAGAAACGACTTCGATGCTTGGTTACGATAGTTACAATTACTTACGCGAGTTGCATGAAATTGGAAAAAACATATCACACCTAGCAATATATCGACCGCTGGAAAGAGTTTTAGCAAGCGCAGGGGTAACAATTCGCTTCCGCGAACACTATAAAAGCCAAGAAGAGATTGTATTTAATAGTCGACCGATTATTGGTTTAGCGGCCAATATGAATGCCGCGATTAAACTAATTCAAAGTTATTTGAACGAAAACAAGAAGGTTTTGCTTGCACTTTCTACAAGATATCAGTTAAATTCGATCGCAAACGTTTTAAAAAACGAACAAATACCCTTTGAAATAGTAGAAGGGTTAAGTGTTCCTGAAGGTAAGTTAGGTCTTACTACATTTTATTTAGATAACGGCTTCGAATTGCTTGATGAAAATTTTGTTGTTATTACTAGCCGCGAATTATATGGTTCAAAAGGAAGAGCAACAAGATTTCACTCAAGGTTTAAAGAAGCAACAATTTTAAGGTCTTATAATGATTTAAATCCAGGTGATTATGTCGTTCATGAACGTTTTGGTATTGGCCAATTCTTAGATATTGTCACGATGCTAGTGGATGATATTCATCAGGATTATTTACACATTAAATATTACGGTAAAGATGTTTTATATGTCCCCTTATCGCAATTTAGATTGGTTCGTAAATACATTGGAAGAGAAGGAGCGACGCCAAAGCTTAATAGATTAAATAGTAAATCATGGGAAAAAACAAAAGCAAGAATTGAAAAGCGTGTTAACGATATCGCCGATAAACTTGTCGATTTATATGCAGAAAGAATTGAAGGGAATGGCTTTGCCTTTCCAGAAGATGATGAAATCCAACTCCAATTTGAACAAGAATTCGCATATGAATTAACTTCAGATCAAAAACGTGCGATTGAAGACATAAAAAAAGATATGCAAAAAACTACCCCGATGGACCGGTTATTAAGTGGTGATGTTGGTTTTGGTAAAACTGAAATTGCGTTTAGAGCAGCATTTAAAGCAATTGGAGCAGGTAAACAAGTCGCCTTCTTATGCCCAACGACACTACTAGCAAGGCAACACTACGAAGTCGCCCTCGACCGCTTTGATACATTTGGGATTAATATTAAGATGCTTTCAAGATTAGTTAGTGATAGTGAACAAAAGAAAATTATCGGGGAATTAAAAAGCGGAGAAGTTGACTTTGTTATTGGAACGCATCGTTTATTATCAAACGATGTTGAGTTCAAAGACTTAGGATTACTAATTATTGATGAAGAGCAACGCTTTGGTGTTGAACAAAAAGAAACAATTAAAGAAATGAAAACAAACATCGATGTTTTAGCACTTTCGGCAACGCCGATTCCAAGAACCTTGCAAATGTCGCTTGTTGGAATAAGAACGATTTCCCAAATTACAACCGCTCCTCATGGCAGAATGCCAATTCAAACATATGTAATGGCCGAAAAAGATAGTGTTATAAAAGAAGTGATCCAACGAGAACTCGGACGCGGTGGGCAAGTATTTTATTTACATAACCGTGTTGCGAGTATATACGCTAAAGCGGGAAAGATTCAAAAAATGATTCCAAGCGCGAATGTTGGAGTAATTCACGGACAAATGCTTAAACAAGAAGCAGAAGATGTAATGATGCGCTTTTATAGCGGTGATATTGATATATTAGTGTGTACAACGATTATTGAAAATGGCATTGATGTTGCAAACGCTAATACGATGATAATTGAACAAGCAGACCACTTCGGCCTTGCGCAACTTTATCAAATCAAAGGCCGTGTTGGCAGGGGAAACCGAATTGCCTATGCATATCTGCTATATCGACCACATAAAAATATGAGCGAACAAGCTAGAAAGAGACTACAAGCAATTCAAGATTTCACCGAACTTGGTAGCGGATATAAAATCGCACAACGAGATTTAATGATCCGCGGCGCGGGGGACTTACTTGGTCCCGAGCAGGCAGGGTTTATTGATACTGTCGGAGTCGACATGTATTTAAAATTGTTAAATGATGCAATTATGAGGAAAAAGGGTGAAGAAAGCGTTGAGGCAAAAGTTGTCCCACAATCATCACTTCAAGTAGACGCATACATTCCAACCGCTTATGTAACAAAATCAGATAAGATTGATATTTACCAATCGATTGATAAAGCAACAACAGAAGCTGAGGTTGATGTTATTACTTCGACTGTCCGCGATATATATGGTCGTTTACCAGAAGAAGTAAGCTTGTTATTAAGAAAAAGGAAAATCGATATTAAACTCGCAGGAGAAGAGTTTGAAAAAATGTTTGAAACAACAAAGCAGATAAATATATATTTATCGACAAAGTTCACTGCTGTTGATGGGATAGGTGTAACTTTATTCCAAAACCTTGCCCCCTTAATGAAGCAATTAAAATTCAAACTCGTTCAAAAGCAATTTAAAATTACTTTAAATAAAGATAAAGAGTGGTTTGATACATATGAAACATTAATTAGTATAATTAAAGAAACATATGATCCATATCGAGCAACAAAATAAAAAGGACGTAATTTATGAGGATTGACAAATTTTTAAAAGTATCAAGGATTATTAAACGAAGAAGTGTCGCGAAAGAAATTATTGACCGCGGTGTTATTAAAATAAATGGGCGCGTTGCAAAACCGGCAAGCAACGTAGCTATTGGTGATGAAATTGAATTAGTGCTTGGTAGACACCTTTTAGTAGTACGGGTGTTAAAATTAAAAGATACAACTAAGAAAGCTGAAGCCGAAGACTTATACGAAATTATTAGTGATGAAATAATTGAAGAGCAATGAAAACATTAGAAAAAAACAAACTTTATTTATTAGCGTGTAGCTACGGACCTGACTCGATGGCGCTTTTTCACATGCTTTTAAAAGGCGGGTTTAGATTTATTGTCGTTCATGTAAATTATCAAATGCGTGGAGAGCATAGCGATCAAGAAGCAAAAGATTTAGCGACTTATTGTAAGAAAAAAGATATTAAACTATACCAAAAGTCTGTTATGGGTCAACAAATCACTGCTGATTTTGAAAATTGGGCGAGAAATATCCGTTATAATTTCTTTAAAGAAATCGCTTCTACTTATGATGAAGAAGTAGTAATTTTAACTGGTCATCATAGCGATGATGTGATTGAAACATATATAATGCAAACTAACCGACAAAAATATATTAACTACTACGGTATTCGTCAGCATAGTGAATACCAAGGCGTAAAAATTTATCGGCCACTATTAAATATGAATAAAGACCAAATTCTTGAGTACTGCAATATATATGATGTTCCGTATTCAATCGATCATTCTAACTTAGAAAAAGAATATACGCGAAATATTATTCGAATTGAACACGTAAATAAGTTAAGCAACGAAGAAAAGGCGAAAATACTTCAAGATATTGAAAATAACAACAAAAAACTTGAAGAAAGCAAACAAACGCTCAGGAAAAAATTCAGACAATTTCGCTATATTGACACAAATTTAATTAATGAGTTATCAAATGATGAAATTCATTTACTCGCATATGAGTTTTTTGCCGCTAATGATTTAGAATCATATTATACGTCTGGCTGGGCCGAAACAATTATTGATTTTGTAAATTCAGATAAGCCAAATATTATCGAAGAAGTCGGGGAGAAATACGTCTTAATCAAGGAATACGAAATCATCCGCCTTTTGCGTACAAACTCACTAAATCAACCAAGTTATGCATATGTTTTAGAAAAACCAGGCAGATTAGAAACGCCGCAATTTGCGCTCGATCTATCCTTACCGCCTAAGCGAGGAGAAATTAGTGATACCTCATATCCGCTTGTAATTAGATCGCCCGAAGAGGGAGATACATACGAGATCGACGGCAATATTAAGCAATTAAACAGGATATTTATTGATTGGAAAATGCCGTTAAGGTTGCGCAAGGTTTGGCCCGTGTTTGTTGACAAAGATGGTATAATTATATTTGTTCCGCGTTATCAAGGGAGATACGATAAAAGCGAAGATACAAATATCCGCATTTATTTGTGCTAAAATTGTTTAAGTAACTTTTAATTAGTATAATAAAAAAGTTGTTTGTAACATCGCAACTATTTATATTAACTTGAACCTTATTATCATGGAGGAATTATGGCAACAAGAAATCCAAATCCAAATCCAAAACGTAAAACATCCGTTTGGTCGTATATACTACCTTATTTAGTTATGGCGATTGCAATCATTTTCTTTGTCGCACTTATATTTGGGCGTAGGGAAAATCCAAATCAAGTAAACGTATCGCAAAACCAAATTACGTTATTTGTCGAGTCGAATACAGAGTTAGATGAAGGAGAACCGATTATTGATCCAAATGGGTTTTCGTTTGATATTCGGCATAAGAATGCAACACATAAAATTACTAACTACTCAATTTTAGGTTTAGAAACAACAACGACAACAACTGTCGTTTACTTAAATGGTGAATTAAGCGCCTTCATAAGCGCATCGGGAGAACGGGTAATCGTTCCGTTCTCAGCGACGCTTGATCGAGCCTTTTATGAAGAACACGTAATGAGCGATATCGCGCAACTTAACTTACCTAACGGTTATGTGATTATTAACGCTTATGAAACTTCATGGTGGGATCAATGGGGACCAACGATTTTATTAATGGGTCTTTCCGTTATTATGGTCGTCTGGCTCTTCTCGAGAATGTCATCAACTGCAAGTGCAGCTAACCGCAGTGCGATGGATTATAACAAATCAAGAGCGCGGATGATTAGTGACTCTAATACTAAGTTTTCCGATGTCGCGGGTGCAGATGCAGAAAAAGCAGAACTGGTTGAAATTGTCGATTATTTAAAACGACCAAAGAAATACACTAAATTTGGCGCGAAAATTCCTAAAGGAGTCCTTTTAGTTGGGCCTCCTGGAACTGGTAAAACATTACTTGCTAGGGCAACCGCAGGTGAAGCTGGCGTACCTTTCTTCTCAATTTCTGGTTCAGACTTTGTTGAAATGTTTGTCGGTGTTGGAGCGGGACGAGTTCGTGATATGTTTAGACAAGCAAAGAAAAACGCACCATGTATTATATTTATTGATGAATTAGACGCAGTCGGACGTCAGCGAGGCGCAGGTCTTGGAGGTGGTAACGACGAACGCGAACAAACACTTAACCAATTACTTGTTGAAATGGACGGTTTTGAAGATAACGCTGGAATTATTGTTATGGCAGCAACAAACCGTGAAGACGTTCTTGACCCGGCCTTATTAAGAGCAGGACGCTTTGATCGAAGAATCGTTGTTGATTTACCTGATCGCGCGGGACGAGAAGCAATATTTGAAGTACATGCACGCGGAAAAACAATTTCGCCACAAGTTAACTTTGGCCACCTTGCAAGAAGAACAACAGGATTCTCAGGTGCAGATATTGCCTCAATCTTAAATGATGCAGCGATATTAGCAATTAGACGTAATGGTTCAATGATTACAACCGCTGATATTGATGAAGCGATTGACCGCCGTATCGCAGGTCCAGCACGCTCTTCAACCGGGATGAGTGAACACGAAAGAAAAGTTGTTGCATATCATGAAGCGGGTCACGCAGTTATTGGTATTCATTTAGAACACTCAGATAAAGTAAGAAAAATCACAATTATTCCACGTGGTAGAACCGGTGGTCATGTAATGATGACTCCAGAAGAAGACCGCTTCTTATTAACAAGAAACCAATTGTTCGCTAAGATTGTTGGATTTCTTGGTGGTCGAACTTCAGAAGAAATCTTTTTCCAAGATATATCAACCGGAGCCAAGAGTGATATTGAACGGGCAACCCAAATTGCGCGAGCAATGGTTACTGAATACGGTATGTCACACTTAGGCCCAATCCAATACGAACAAGATACAAGTTCAGTATTCTTAGGTCGTGACTATACAAGTTCACAAAAGAATTTCTCTGCTGAAGTTGCAAGTGAAATTGATAAAGCAATTAGACAAATTATCGATGAAGCACATGATAAGGCGAGAGAAATACTTACAACAAATAGAGATGATGTCATATTAATTGCTGATACCTTACTAGAAAATGAAACAATTACCGATAAACAAATCGATCACTTACTTGAACATAAATCTCTACCTCCAAACGAAGAAGAAATAAGTCGAGCGGAGAAAGAGGAGGCACAAGTAAAAGCGGGTGAGACTGCTGGAGAAAAAAGCAGCGAACCTAAGCCGGTAGAAGTCGAAGTTGTTGAAAAGAAAGAAGGTGAGGAGGAATAATATTCCTCCTTCTTTTTTAAGATGTTTAAAATTCGGGATATTCAGATTAACGGAAAAGTTATACTTGCGCCGATGGCAGGGATAACAACTGCTAGTTACCGCAAGTTTGCGAAGCCTTTTGGTGTAGCACTTTCTTACACCGAAATGGTTAGTGATATGGGATTAATTTATAATAACCAGGTCACGTTTAGTTATTTAAGTGGTGCGAAAGAGGACCGACCAATCGCTATACAACTATTTGGTAATGAAAAAGAATCACTTGTAAAAGCTGTAGAAATAGTCGAACAAAGCACTTTTGCATATGATTTAATCGATATTAACTTAGGTTGCCCCGTACCTAAAGTAACTCGAGGCGGAGGAGGTTCTGCCTGGCTTAAACGTCCAAGCGAGTTATTTGAAATGATGGAAGCGGTAGTAAAAGCATCAGCAAAACCTGTAAGCGCAAAAATTCGTTTAGGCTACAGCGACCAATCAATTAATTTTAAAGAAGTTATTCAAGGTCTAGAAGAAGCGGGTGTAGCAATGATTGCACTTCACTTAAGAACGAAGGAACAGCTATATCGCGGTAAAGTTGACTATGAGATTGCCAGGGATTTAGGAAAGAATATGAAAGTTCCACTAATAATAAGCGGTGATATATATACACTTGATGATGCGATTAAAGCGATTGAAGTTACTGGTGCAAGTGGGGTAATGGTCGCCCGTGGAGGGATAGGCAACCCGCATTTAATTAAGCAAATTGATCATTATTTTAAAACGGGTGAAAAGCTTAACGATGCAACTTTAGAAGAACAACTTACATATATGCGTGAATATGCGAAGATGTTAATAAAAGAAAAAGGTGAAACAACTGGAGTTAAAATGCTTCGGTCCGTCTTACCAAAATTTTTAAATCGGTATCCGCATATGAAACAATTTAAAATTGATTTAGTAACAAAGACTCACACTTATGCAGATATTGAGAAAGTTTTAGTCAAAATTGAATCAGGACTACTTAATAAAGAGTTTAATTTATAGTATGATAAATATATTCGAGGTGAATAAAAGATGAAAAGAAAATTTAGTGATCAAGAATTAGTAAGACGCGAAAAACTTAACACATTAAAAGAAAAAGGAGTTAATCCTTGGGGCGAGCGTTTTGTAAGAACTCATACAACAAAAATGATTTTAGAATACGGCGAAAACAAAACAAAAGAACAATTAGAAGAGACGCCCTATGAAGTAAAACTCGCCGGAAGGTTAATGTTTATAAGAAACATGGGCAAAGCCGCCTTCGCTAATATTCGAGACCAAGAAGGTGATGTTCAACTATTCATCACAAAAAACAATGTTGGTGATGATGTGTTTGAAATTTTTAAACTTGCAGATTTAGGTGACATTATTGGTGTTGAAGGCGTTTTATTTAGGACAAAGACAAATGAGTTGACCGTTCGTGTGCTCAAATATACTCACCTTGTTAAATCACTCCATCCATTACCAGAAAAATATCATGGTCTTACCGATATCGAAGAACGATATCGAAGAAGATATGTCGACTTAATGGTTAATGAAGAAGCAAGAAATATCGCTTTTGCCAGACCAGCAATTATTAAAGGTATTCGTAACTTTATGGATGATTTAGGTTATGTTGAAGTTGACACACCAGTATTAAGTTCAATCTTAGGTGGTGCGAATGCAAGACCATTTATCACACATCATAATACACTTGATAAAGACTTTTACCTTAGAATTGCTACGGAAATTCCGCTTAAGAAACTACTTGTAGGCGGGATGGAAAAAGTATATGAAATCGGCCGCCTCTTCCGCAACGAAGGGATGGATACGACACATAACCCAGAGTTTACAACGATGGAAGCATATTTAGCTTATGGCGACATCGAAGATATGTATGAACTAGCAGAGGAGTTAATCCGCGATTTAGCAGTTAACGTAATTGGAAAAACAAAGTATGTTTGGAACGGCGAAGAAATTGATGTTGAACCTAAATTCCGTAAAGTTCATATGGTTGATTTAATTAAAGAAGAAACTGGAATCGACTTTTGGCAACACTATACATTCGAAGAAGCAAAAAAACTCGCCGAACAACATGAAATTAAAGTAGAACCGCATTTTACCGTCGGTCATATTATTAATGAGTTTTTCGAAGAGTATTGTGAAGCGAAGTTAATTCAACCAACATTCGTTTACGGTCATCCAATCGAAATAACTCCGCTTGCAAAAAAATCGGACGATCCACGGTTTACTTTAAGATTTGAACTTTTTATTTGTGGTGCAGAAATCGCGAATGCGTATAGTGAATTAAATGATCCGCTTGACCAACGCGAGCGTTTTGAAGAACAACTTCGGGCAAGAGAGCTTGGTGATGAAGAAGCAAACGAACTTGATGAAGAGTTTTTAAATGCACTTGAATACGGAATGCCTCCTAGTGGCGGGATTGGAATTGGTATCGACCGCTTAGTTATGTTTTTGACTGAACAAAATAGTATTCGCGAAGTAATCCTCTTCCCAACAATGCGGCCGCTTAAAGGCTAAGAAGCTTAACAAAAAGCGATGAGCAATTGAAGTGACCCCCATTTAGTTCACACTTAAAAAAAGCCTAACGAAAGACAGGATATCATTAAGACTTCCTGTTTTTTATTTGTAGATGCAATTTCAACATATTTTCCAAAAACATAAGACAATGAGGAAAAATATTTGCTATTTAAATATTGGGGAACGTTATCCATAAAGTTGTGACAATCATTTAATTGCTTTACAAAATTAATTAAATCAAGTAAACTAGTTTAGCAATAGAGTGATAAATATCCACTTTATGAGTATAAACTCTCTGCTACTACAAGAAGATAAGTAGCCGAAAGTCCAAAGGGAGGTAAAATATGGAAAAATACGAATTAATGTATATCCTCCGTGCGACTCTTGATGAAGAAGCACGCACTGCTGCAAGTGAAGAATTACACAAAATTCTTACTGACAACGGAGCAATTTTAGGCGAAGTGACCGAGTGGGGACTTCGCGATTTCGCGTACTTAATCAAAGATGAACCACGAGGATATTATGTCATTGTTAAATTCGAAGCCAACAGCGAAACTTTAGAAGAATTCGAACGCTTGACTCGACATAATGATAACGTTCTCCGTTATCTAATAACTGTCGATCATGAATAGGAGGAATTAAACATGATTAACCGTGTGGTTTTGGTTGGACGCATTACACGCGATCCCGAATTACGTAAAACTGCTAATGATTATTCAGTCGTCAATTTCACAATTGCGCTTGATAATTATGCAGGCAGAGGTCAAGAACCAACTACAAGTTTCATCCCGTGTGTTGCATGGGGAGTTACTGCAGAAAACACCGCTAAGTATGTTCGTAAAGGACAATTACTAGGAATTGATGGTAAACTTCAACAAAGAAGTTATGAAAGAAGAGATGGTACAAGAGCGTCGGTTGTCGAAGTCATTTGTGACTCAGTCCAGTTTCTTGAACCACGGCGAGGTGGAGGGGGACAAGACACATATACCCCAGACTACCAAGATGATTCCCAAAACTTAGAAACAGTTGATATTCTTGATAATGATTTACCATTTTAATTAGAAAGAGAGATATTTATGGGAAGATATAGAAAAATGCGACCTAGAAAAAAGGTCTGTTATTTCACGAAAAATAATATTAAACATATTGACTATAAAGATGTTGACTTATTAAAACGTTTTATTACTCCGAATGGAAAAATTACTCCACGCCGAGTAACTGGAACATCTGCAAAATATCAACGTCAACTAGCAAAAGCAATTAAAAACGCTCGTTTTATGGGATTGCTACCTTATTTTGAAGACTAGTTAATATTGTTAATTAAAAATAAAAGGCAACCAGGATGATGGTTGCCTTTTTTATATAAATAATTGTCATTAACCATAATATGTAGCTTTACCAAGATTAACACCAGGTGTCCAGGAGGAGTGAATGTAACCACACAAGTGACCCTCATAAGTCGCTGAGGCCCAGTTAATGTTTGTTACATCTACTGATTGATTCCATTTATTATCCCATGTAGGCGTTAAAGCAGATGAGTCGTGACGGGTGAAAACAATATTGTTATAACCAACTGGAATTGTTACTCGATATTGTGTTTTGTTCAAGTGCTGCATGAATGTACTAAAGCCATTGTTAAAATCATTTACAAAATAATATACAGCGAACTTTGCACTAGAAGTGCCCCAGTCCGTGAAGTCTTTGATATCTAAGTATACGTATCTTAGCCATCTACCGGCTGTATTAGAAGTGGTTTCATACAAGTATTCATAACTACCTTGGATTGTGCCGCCTGCAACACTTTGATCATAAGCGCCGCTTGTTTGTCCACTTACGTTTGTCGCTGTTCGTCTAAATGTGACATTACTTACAGCACTTGGGACATACAGTTCGTAGACTCCATCACTCGTATAACTAGCTGCATTTGAATAATATCCCGTGGATGTACCTGGTCTTGTATACCAAATTGAGTAATAGCGACCAAAAGCATTCCATGTATTAGCTTTAAATTTTATTGTTCTTGCTGGTAGCGATGTAAAGGTTGGGTAGTAATTAGTATCTGCAGAAATGGGTCCAATTGGTGTATTCGCGAATGTTTGCCAACTATTATGATAGTAAACCGCAGCAGAAGTTGAAGGTTTATAAACGCTACTTCCTCCATATGTTGGTGTCTCGCCACTTGCAACTTCTTGCGTGTATAAAACAGTTGTGCGGTCTTCGTCATAAAAAGTCGCCGTATATGTTGAAGACTTAGCAAAATTAATGTTAAAACCTAGTGAGCTGTTACCATGTTTAAAATTTCCAAAACTTGAACTTACAGTTAAAAGTAGCGCGAAAACGCCACCGATACTAATAAGCGATAACATATTACTTGATTTTTTTCGTTTGTGTTTCATGATAAAAGTAAACGTTTCTTTAAATTATTTTTCTTCTTCATTGGGAGGGAAATCCTCACTATGCTTTTTATCGTCAGGAACTTTAGCAGCCTTTTTATCTTGACGCTCATCATAGAAAACGATGTATAACCATGTGCCAAAAAAGATGACTCCGACTAGTGAAAGGGCGAAGACGCCGTAAGGTGATTGAACATATAAAACGAAATCACCCATGCCGCGTATCCTTTTAGTCACAACTCCTTGAATATCTTCGAAATGTACTAGCGGGTCATCGATTGAATTAGCGTCCCCTCTTGTTTTAAACCAATAAGCCCCAGATTCGCTATCATAAAAAGAATCATGGACCCGGTGAACAATCATTACATCAATACCAGGAGAGTGAAAAATAATTACATCATGTTTCTTAATGTCTTCAGGACTTTTTGGCCGCTTGGCGAAAATAAGATCGTATTTATAATAACGATCTTCAACACTTTCTAAAGCTTCTGCATTGCTTTCGTGTACTGTTTCCATTGATTCGGAAATTATTACGGATGAGCGGATCCCAAAGATGGGATATTTATAACCGCTGAACTTATCGACCATACTCCAAATAGAAAGCACCACAAGAAAACCAAGCACAAGCCAGCCTATAATAGAACTAATTTTCTTAAAAACATTTTTTTTCATAATTGTAATTGAGAAACAAGGGTGGGCGAAAGACCCACCCTTGTTAAATAGGAAATAAGAATTTTTAAATTTATTAACCAGCAATTAATCCATCGGCATCAGAACCACTCCAGTAGAATGAATAAGTGCCAGCGGTATCAATTACATAGTTGTCACCAGTAGACCAAACACCATTATTATGACCTTTGAGTTGATCACCAGCAGCAAAATCACCGGTATACATCCATTCAAAGTTGTTTGATTTTGGGTTAGGAACCATTTGATATTTATCAACATCGGCCCAGTTTGAATCACTCATACTACCAACAATATAAGCGTAACTATAAGTTTCTGGATCGGCCCAATTGAGGGTGATGGAAGATAGTGATTTTTCCGCGACAGCGGTAGTATATGCTAGCCAACCAATTTGATCAGCGCCACCAACAGCAATTGCGCGGTGGAGTTGAGCTTTAATACCAGATAAATACGCTGGGAAGCCTTCGAGTTTTGCTCTTAAGGTAACTCCGTCAGCATCAGCAACAAATAGTGCTTTTTCTGCAAAGAAGTTGTTACCTGCGCCATCTAACTCATTGTCATTATTAACATCGACAAGAATATGTGACCCGCCATCAACTAATGCTTTTGCATAATTTGCGTTAGGAGCGACCATAACGACTTCAAAAGTACCAACAACGATATCTTGTGTATATGTTGAATCGGCACTCTTTGTTGCTCCTAGTGTCAAATCATTTGTAATGGCATTTTCAGGATTTAGTGCACCTGGGGATTGATCACCTAGAGTAATTGTGTAAGTAAGGTCACCAGTAGTCCGGATGTTAATGTTGAAACCAACGGAATCCGGATTAATTTTGTAAAGTGCGAATGATGCACCAATAACGGCGACGCTGAGGAAACCGGCCGCTAATCCGATTAAGGACTTTTTCTTAAATCGTTTCATTATGGACCTACCTCCGCATCATAAGAAATTTGTAGATACCCTAAGGTTGCAGGTTCGCTAACTAAGTACTCGTCGTAATTAGCTTGGGCAATGCTTACTCTAATGTAGTAGGTAAGTAAATCCTCCGCCCCGAACTCTGGTGTTAGGGTTGAGCTAGTAGCAGTAGAAGAGAGTGTTGCCACTGCTGTTGTTTCCGCAACAGACCATGATTGAGTTGCAACTTCGATTGTAACTCCAGCTTGTCCGTTTTGGTAATCAAACTTAACACGTTCGATTTGGCCGACTGATGCAGATTTTAGGGGCTTTTTAACTTCGACTGACCGGAACTGAGGCGCACCTGGGCTAAGTTCGGTAATGTCGGCAATGTCGGCTGTGCTGCCAAACTCAAGAACAATGGCAGAATCAGCAGGTGTAGGGGTAATTTGCTGTGATGCACCAGTAAAAATAAATGCTGAGCTAACACCAACACCTGCTAGTGACACAATTAAGGCCCCTAACAATGCAAACTTTTTCGACCTATTTGATTTTGTCGAACTCATAATTGTTTTTTCTCCTTTCATATATTATGATTCGTGATTGAAAAATTATCATCATGCAGTAGAAAAGCAAAAGCGCGTTTCTTTTATATAATTTTTCTTCTCATTACTTAAAATACACATAAACTACAATGTTTTGTAAAGAGAAATGGATTAATAAATGTCTAATAAACATATAAATATAGATGTAATGTGTGTTTTTGTATTTGTAAAGAAATATTTAATATGAAAAAATTCACTTAATATTTCAAAAAAATATGAAAAATTATATAAGTTTTCTCCAAGAGAAATCCGATGTTAGAAAAATTCACTCATAGAAAGGATTTTTAACTATTTATAATAATAAATGCTATGATAGTAGATGGAATGAAAGAGGAGAGATATATGAGTGAAGTAATAGTTGAGCAAAACACCCCTGAAACGCAAAACAAAAAAGACACTCCGTGGTTGTATTTACTACACACGCTTATTACGGTAGCTTTTGCTGTTGCATTATTTGCTTTGTTAACAGCTTTTATGTGCTTAGAGCATGAATTAATATTTTTATTCAGTGTAATTATCGCTTTATTTGCTTTAAGATATAGCGTAGTAAAGGCACTTTTGCCTGGAATATTAATAATTGGATTAGGAACGCTTGTCCATTTTAATCACTGGCAACATGGGGTAACGATGTTACCTGTTGGGGTGACTGCTGGTTTAATCCACGCATATGTTATCGATAAAGCCGAAATTGATATGAAAGGGGCGATTTGGACGGTAATCCTTTCAGAAATTCTCTTAAATATCGGTTTAAGTGCAGTACTTGCAATTATAAAAGACCCGGTTTTTGGCATAGAAACAACAACTATTATTGGTGATTTTCTAATTTGGTTATTCGGTAAGGGCGAAGGGATTACATATTTTGTTAATTCAGGAATCATTGGCTTCTTAGCCTTATTTGGAATTTTAGAAGCATTATTTACACATATCCTCGTCCATTTCTTTGCTGCACGCGTCTTTAAAGTTCAAAGCGGCCATACATTCGAAGGAATGGGAATTGATTTTCCTGGTTATGTAACAATTGCTTATGTCGTAGTTGTTGGCTTTGTTTTTTACTCCTTTTTCCTTACAGAATTGGACGGGTTTTTGCTAACATTGCAGCAATTCGCCATTAATTTAATTGTTGGAACATTTATCTTTTATATATTTACAGGCTCGGGCGTTATTGCAATGTTAATTTATCGAATCTTTAATCGAAGATTTACTCCGCTTGTTGTTACAATCGGATTTGTTTTCTTTCCGTTCGTCTGGTTGATTGGAATTGTTGACTCAATCTTCAATATTCGACAAAAAATACCTGTTACACTTATATATACATTGGACAAACAAGATTAATTTTAATTGTAAATTACATAAGATATTGTTAAATTTTATTTACTTATGTAAATAAGATTTGTTGTCTAGTGTAGCAAGGCCATTACAGTTATTGTATAATTAAGCATAGTTGGTGATAAGTTATGATCAAAACATTAAAGAAAATAAATCTTGGAACATTAATTATTTTTGGTTTTAACATTGTTGTTATTGCTGCAATAATTTTTACTTATTTTTATGCGAATGAGTTTTTTGTTGAGTATATTACGATGCCGGTCCTGTTAATTATATGTTTGGTCCTCATCGTTTTAACAATACTTTTTAATTGGATAGCAATGTTTGCAGTTAATAGACGTAGAAGAAAAAACGAATTATTAACATCGGAAGTAATTGGTAACGATATTAAAGAAGCTTACAACTACGGGATGATTGGTCTAGTTGTAATTGATGAAAACAAAAATGTTATTTGGCAAAATGAGTTTTTAACAAGCCGTAATATTAACTTGCTTGATCAGCCGATTAAAAATTTAGATGGAGATATCGATAAGTTAATACCACCGATTGATGGCACCGGTGGCCCTAGTGAGGCTCTTGCAGAAGAAACCCAAATTATTATCGATGATAAAACGTATAAAATTAAGTTCGTTGCTGAGGCTGGCTTATTTATATTTAAAGATGTCACCGAAAACGAATACTTATATAAGAAGATTGAAGACCGCTCCCCTGTTGTCGGTATTTGTATGATTGACAATTACACTGACCTCAGTGCCAACAGAGAAATGGGCAACCCACTTTTAGCAATGGTTACTAGCGCGGTATTTGAATACGGTAAAGAACACGGGTTCCTTGTTCGAAGATACCGCGATGATGCGTTTATTTTAGTTGGAGATTATGAACATTTCCAATTACTCGTTGAAGATAAATTCTCACTGCTCGATAAAGTTCGTAATCTTGAAGTCGAACAAGAAAGTCCATATACGTTATCGATGGGGTTTGCTTACAACTTCCCTGATTCAATTAAGTTAAATGAAATGGCCGTCAATGCGATTGACTTAGCAATGAACCGTGGCGGAGATCAAGTTGTCGTATCTAAATACGGTGAAGAACATACTTATTATGGCGGAGCCTCAGTCGCATCTGCAAAACATAACAAAGTTAAAGTTAGATTAACTGCTGATACACTTGGTTCGTTAATTAAGAGTTCATCAAACGTCGTTATTATGGGTCATACAAATGCAGACTTAGACGCAATCGGAAGTGCGCTTGGAGCAAAAGCGATGTGTGACCATATCTTGGAAAAAGAAGCCGAAAATAAAGGTAAAAAGTTTATTCCTTCAGTTATTGTTTATGATCAAAAGAAAGTTGAAAATAAAACTAAACAAGCAGTGAAAGCATCATTCTCCCGTGAAGAAGTAGATGAAATCTTTTACCATCCCAAAGACTTATTAAGTGGTAAAAACTCTAACCTTATTAAGTCAACGACATTACTACTTATCGTTGACGTTGCAAGGCCCAAAATGTTGATGGAACCAAAATTATTAAATAGGCTTACAAAAGTATCAATTATTGACCATCACCGGATGACTGATGATTTTATTGCTGAATCAGTATTTAACTACATTGAACCATCCGCAAGTTCGACAAGCGAATTAATTACTGAACTTATTCAATACGGTAATTTCCCCGAGTTCAAATTCCCCGCAAAATATGCAACAATTATGCTGGCAGGAATTTATTTAGATACAAACTATTTCAGGTCAAATACAACGGGAATCCGCACATTCGAAGCAGCGATGGTCTTAAAAGAACACGGAGCCGATAACACGCTTGCCGATGAATTCTTAAAAGATGAATATGAAGAACACGCATTAGTTAATAAAATTCTCTCAACGATGGATACAATTGAACTAGGTGTTGTCGTTGCTAAAAGTGACCCTAAATATTTAGTCGAACCTGCAACATTAGCAAAAGTTGCAAATAAATGTTTACAAGTTAAAGGTGTTAATGCTGCCTTTGTTATCGGAGCAGTATCATCGAGTGATTCACAAGTAAGTGCACGAAGCGATGGTAGCGTTAACGTTCAAATATTAATGGAAAAAATGGGTGGTGGTGGCCACCAAGCTGCAGCAGCAGGACGCTTTGAAAACCAAAGCATCGATGAAGTTGAAGAGCGAATTCGCGAAACGGTTAAATTCCACCTTAGTAGCGCAAAAGTCGCCGAGAAGAAGTAGGAGAGAAAAGTATAATGGAAGTAATTTTATTAAAAGATGTTAAAAACCTTGGTAAGAAAAATGATGTAGTGAAAGTCAACCCAGGTTATGCAAATAATTATTTAATACCACGTGGACTAGCAGTACGATTAACCGCTGGTTCAAAGAGTGTTTTAAGCGAACAATTAAAACAAAAACAAAAAGCAGACGAGGCGGAATTACAAGCAGCAAAAGATCTTGCCGAAAAACTAGAAAATATTACACTTGAGTTTAATTTAAAAGTTGGCGAAACTGGCAAACCTTTTGGATCAATTTCTTTAAAGCAAATTGAAAGCGAACTAAAAAACAAACACAAGATTACTGTAGATAAAAGAAAATTCGCCAGCAAACAGGGGGTATCTGAGTTAGGTGAAACAATTTTAGAAATCGAATTACACAAAGATGTCGTGGCAAGAATAACAATAAATGTAAGCGAGGAAAAGTAATGGCAGAATTGAAGTTACCGAGCAACGCAGAAGTAGAAAAGACCGTTTTAGGTACTGCTTTGGTAAACGAAGAAGCTGTCGCTGATGTACTTGGTTCACTTACCGAAGATGACTTTTACGAAGGTAATTTACCAAATAAACTTATTTTCCGTGCGATTAGATCGTTGCAAGACCGCCAAGTTGCTGTTGACTTCAAAACCGTTTATGACGAATTAGTTAATATGAAAGCACTTGACCTTGTTGGTGGTGTTGCATATTTACAAGAAGTCGCAGATTCATCAATGGGATATGTTAATTTAGACCATTATATCCAAATTTTAAAAGATCAAACAACACTACGTAATTTCTTAAAAACGATGGATGATATTATCAAACAATATCAAACCGAAGAAATTACTGATATTCCTGATTTTGTCGCCATTGGGGCTGATAAAATTAACCAAGTCGCAGAAAAAAGACGTATTTCAACATTTAGAACATCCGCAGAAATCGCGCGGATTGTTGTTGAACAAATGGAGAAGATGAAACAATCAGGAGATTCAATGGTAACTGGATTACCAACAGGATACTCCCGCCTTAACCGAGTTACACATGGGTTTCAACCAGGAAATATGATTGTAATCGCTGCCCGTCCTTCGATTGGTAAAACTGCATTCGCACTTAATGTTGCAATGAATGCAGCTGAAAGAGAACATAAACCAGTCGCCATTTTTTCACTTGAAATGCCAGCGGAACAATTAATGCGGCGATTAATTGCTAGCCGCTCGAATGTCGAACTTAATAAGATTCAAACAAACGTAATGAACGCTAAAGAAAGAAGACAAGTTCAATTCGCGATTAATGAATTAACAAATATCAAATTGTATATCGATGATACTTCATCAATTACACTTCAAGATATTGTTACTAAATCAAGAAAACTTAAAAAGGCTCATGATGATCTAGCGATGGTTATTGTTGACCATATCGGATTAATTGCCTCTTCACCAAATCGACGCTATGAAAGTCGTGCGCTTGAAGTTGGTGAAATTTCAAGAACACTAAAAGAATTATCACGAGAATTAAAAATTCCGGTCGTAGCAGTATCGCAGTTAAGTCGTAAGCCAGAAGAAAGAACGAATAAACGGCCAATGTTAAGTGACTTACGTGAATCAGGCAACATTGAACAAGACGCGGATGTCGTCTTACTCATGTACCGTGATGATTATTATAAAACTCAAATTGGAACGGATAAAAAGAAAACGCAAATATCTGAAAGTGCAATCGGCCCAGCAGGGGAAGCAGGCGTAAGCGAAGAAAGAAAAGAAGAAATCGATGAAGAACGTTCAATTACTGAAATCATGGTTGCAAAAAACAGAAATGGCCCAACAACAAGATTCGTTTTATTTTTCTGGAGAAAGTTCGGCCGCTTTGATGAACCGACCGAGGAGTATGAACGCGAATACTTAGCGACTTTAGATAAACGAACGTAGAAAAGATGCTTAGTTATTATATTTTAGCGAGCGGATCCTCCGGTAACGCGACGCTTGTAACAAACGGAGAAACAACAATCGTAATTGACATGGGTTTAACACTCAGTGAGTTTCGTGCGCGTTTAAAACAAACGCCAATTAAAGAAGAAGATATTAACGCAGTATTGTATTCGCACGGTCATGGCGATCACTATAATCCACTCAAAAGTATCCCAATAAATAAAATATACGCTACAAAAGCCACGCTAAATTTAACAAACGGCAATAGTTTAGAGTTTTACAAAACATATAAAATCGGAACACTAGAAATCTTAGTCTTGCCAACATCACACGATTATAAAGATAGTGTTGGTTTTATTGTAACTTCTAAGGAGGAGTCGCTTTTATATATGACTGATACAGGGTATATAAGTGAATATAACTTGTCATTTATGAAAAATCTTACATACTATATTATTGAAAGTAATCATGATGTAAGAATGTTATTAGCGACAAATCGTCCATATGAATTAATTATGCGAATTATGGGTGATGAAGGTCATTTAAGTAATGAAGACAGTGCAATGTATATGAGTGAAGTTGTCGGTGATAATACTAAAGAAATAGTTCTTGCCCACTTAAGCGAAGAGGCTAACACTCCTTCAAAAGCACTAATAGCGTATGAAACAATGTTTAATCAAAAACGGATAAATACAAAAGATATCAAAATTAAATGCGCGCACCAACACAAAGTTGTAAACGGAGGCCACAATGCGCATTAAACTCGTCTGCGTAGGTAAACTCAAAGCAAAAGCGTACACGCAACTTATGGAAGAGTTTTTAAAACGACTCCGACCATATGCGAAAATTGAAATTATCGAAGTTCGTGATGAAAAAGTTTCTCCTAGAGCTTCTTTAAAAGAAGAAGAGATTGTTAAAAATAAAGAAGGTGAAAAAATCCTTAGCAAGATAAAACAAGATGAGTACGTAGTCTTACTTGATCGACATGGCGAAGATATTAGTTCAATTGAACTTGCAAGTTTTATTGAGCATTCGCTTGTCCAAGGTCAAAGTCAAATGACATTCGTTATCGGCGGCGCGCTAGGAATATGTGAAAGCGTAAGAACTAGAGCAAATAAAACAATTAGTTTCTCCCGCCTCACATTCACGCATCAGCTAATAAGAGTTATTTTAGTTGAGCAAATTTATCGAGCATTTAGAATAATTAATAATGAACCATATCATAAATAAGTTGTTTTTGTAATTTTTTCAGTGGTATTTTTCTAAAACAAAATTGATTTACCTCTTTTTTTAAGTTTTTATTAGATTAAGATATATAAAAAAAACAATCATAGGAGGAAAACATAATGAAAAAGTCACTCATAATACTCCCATTTCTAAGTTTGTTAGTTGGATATGGAGGCGATTCCATCTATGAAAAGTATGCCGACTATAATATGTTAAGAACAAATGTCGAAATTGCATATGAATCAGGAAGGGTTGTGTACCCAAATGATTTAGAATTTGATTTAAGCAGAACTGAATTTTTCAACAAAGCTAAACCTAGTGAAGCAATTAAGACGCTAATACCTGGCGATAAGTTGGAGATTTTTTACGATGATAACAAAGAAATTAAAGATGTATTAGTAGAAAAGTCGGATTACGTTGTTGCAAAAGTGACAGTAAGTCTTCCTGAAGACATAGAGGAGTGGACACCTATGTTCTTGAAATATCATTTTGAAGATAAAAAGTATAAGAATGATTATGTTCATGCATGGAATATTGAATATATCATTGATTCGAGTAGAACATATCGGACATTTTATGAACACGACTTTAACGATTTTCTATATATTGTTTTTGATGATGAACAATCTCAAACCAATGTTTTGGGAGAACCTGTTCATATACCTCTAGCAGTTTATTCATTTAAACCTAGATAATAATTTGATAAATATTAAATATTAAAAGGACCTAAGCATAATTAGCTTAGGTCCTTTTTCTTATAATTGAGATAATAACAAATAAGAAGTGGTAATTATTGGATATTAGCGAGTAATTTTCCTTCTTGTTTGAATGTCAGGTAATCGGTTAATAATATAGCGCCTAAAGGGATAATTACAATTAATAACACACCAACTAGAACATAAATCCAAGGCTCAACTGCTAGATATAAAACCATAAAGCCGCTGGCTATAAAAATAATTCCGAATAAGAAGGCAATTCCAATCCCGATTAATGTATTCAAGTTTTGTTTTACAGCGATAATTTCTTCGCGCCAGTGGAGCATTGGTCGTTTTAAATCAACCAAGAGCATCAAATAGTTTATTAACACTGTAATTAAGATTGTACCAACGATAATTAACAATATATAAGCCCAGTTTAAACCAATTAAAAGCCCTAACAAAGTCGCTGAAATTACTCCAAAACTACCAGCAACTATGACTCCTAATGCCATTTTTGCATATATTTGTGTCCTTAAGGCTACAGGCATTACTTTCATTAAATACGCATTCGGACCTTCACGAGAAACAGCAGTAGAAGATATACCGACCAAGCCGCTAAACATCGTCACAAAAGATATGATAATTAGCGAAACAAAAACTTGCCCACGCGCGCCTAATTCATCCATCAACTGATGGATTTCTCCAAAACTCATTGATCCATCACCGACAATAAATGGAAGAAGCAAAGAAACTAAAATAAGTGGGAAAACGATTAAATACGGTAAAACTAGTTGTGAAAAGAACGCGCCACTTCGGAATACTGTTCTAGTTTCGCGTTTTAACAAAGCGCCGAACACACTACTTGATTTTTCTTTTTTAATTTCTTGATCAAGCTTTTTCTTTGAACGTTTTGATAAGCCATCGCTACTACCAACAATAATTTGGCCATAATATTTTCGTGCAACAAAGTAACTAATAACAACAAGCAGCCCAGCAACAGCAATAAACCCTAAAGTATATAAAATACCGTGCCAAATAGGTAAATTATGTGATAATCCGCCACTAGTACTAACTGCGAAAGGATAGCGAATCCAAGTGAGCCAATTAGTAGAGTTAAGTGACATGCCAAGGATATTGTCAAATTCTTCTTGCCCTGCCGCACCACCTTCTAGCCCAATATTTGAAACACCCATTCCGAATGCAAACATTAATATTGCAGCTGCAGCCAAAATAATTGATAAAGCCAAAAAGATACGGTTTCCAACCCGGCGCCGTTTTTGAATTTTAATAATAGTACCGACAAAAATAAATAATAAAAATATAATCGTACTAATAATAATAGGAATAACTAAAAATAGTAGTAGTTGTCCAACATATGCACTCCAATTAGGAGTAAAGACTAAATCGAAAGCGACAAAATAAGGGATTAAAAATAGCAATTCAATAACATAAATATTTAATAGTGATGAAGTCATCCGACCAATATAAATGTCACCATAAGTAAAAGGCATCGATAAAAACACATCATTATCTTTGCTTAAAAACATAAATTGAGTAATGAAAACGACAGATAGTGCAAACACGATACTTAAGAAAGTTATACCGTTACTTTCAAGAACCCCCGAAAGTTCAGGGGAATCTTTTAAAGCGGTTAACCCAAGATACTGTGTAAATCCAAACATAAATGAGACAAGTAGGAGGGATATGCTTGCAAAAACAATAGCAGAAGCGCTTCGTTTTACTTTTCCGTCTCGCCTACGCCCAATTTGCGACTGAATTCCAGTCTTGTTGATCACAAGCGATAACGACCAAAGTTTTACTAGTCTATTCATCGCCTACTAACTCCAAAAATAATTGCTCTAGTGATTTATCGCTTTCATCCGCGTGTAAGAACTCCCGCAATTCAGGGACCGTTCCAACAAAAAGAATTTTCCCTTTTGCAATAATCCCGATACGGTCACAAACTTTTTCAGCGACTTCTAAAACATGCGTTGAGAAAAATACTGTATTACCATTATCAGCGTGTTCGCGCATCATCTCTTTCATAACAAAAGAAGAATGCGGATCTAAGCCGGTCATAGGTTCATCTAAAATCCAATTATTTGGATCATGAAGTAAGACACCAATAACGAGAAGTTTTTGCCGCATACCATGCGAGTATGTTTCAATGCGGTTACCTAGGTCGTTACTTAAATTAAATTTCTTTGCTAATTTTTTAATTCGTTCATCACGTGCATCTTTTGGAACATCATAGACTGTCGCGATGAAGTTTAAATATTCAATTCCTTTAAGCCGTAATAACACATTAGGATCATCTGGTACTAAACCAAAAAGTTGTTTGGCTTCTAAGGCATCACGGACAATTGATTTTCCATCAATAAGAATATCTCCAGCAGTTAACGGGGTAATTCCCGTTATCATTTTTATTGCTGTAGTTTTTCCTGCTCCGTTTGGGCCTAAAAACCCAAAAATCTCACCATCATTTATTGTTAAAGTGACATCGTCAACGGCAACTTTATCTTTACCATAAACTTTTGTTACATTAATTAGTTCAATCATAACTTCTTCCTCCAGCGCTTACATTATATACTACTTAAAGTAATAAAAAAAACATAAAACACCAGGCTAAACACCGATGTATTTATGTTTTTCTTATACGATATTTAATTGTTCGATTGCTTTAGCCCAACCATCGTTATCGATATCATCAGTAACGTAATCGGCTACTGCTTTTGTTTCTTCACGGGCATTACCCATCGCGACACCAATACCTGCAAACGCAAGCATTTCGATATCATTCATTCCATCACCAATTGTTAGGACGTTTTTCGGTTCGATTTCGTAGTAGGCACATGCTGCTAAGATTCCTTTTGCCTTATCACTATCAACTGGCATAATATCGACAGCGTATTCATCCCATCTTGCGGTTTTACATCCTTCGATATGAGGTAAGAAGAGCGATTCATCTAAAGCGTCACAAAAGGCAATCGCCTGATAAACGACACGGTCGTAGATATCTGGGAATGTTCGCGGCTGCGGAAATCTTGTTCCGTATTTTTCATGCGCACTTAAAACACGTTCATCTACCATATTTATATGACCTTCCTCTTCCTCGATTAAAGTGAGGCCGAAGCGAAGCCGTTTGGAGAACTTTATTAAAGCATTCACGCTCTCAGCGGGGATTGGATAGCGATATATAACTTCATCATCAATAATGACGTTCGCACCGTTCATTGTAATTAACCCATCAGGTGTAAAGTAATCTAAGATACCTGTTTTCCTAATTAAGTATTTACTTCTACCTGAGCCTAATAATACTTTAATGCCCGCATCTTGAAGCTTTTTAATCATCGCTAGTGAGCTTGGAGGGATACGGTTAGTTTTATGAGAAAATAAAGTTCCATCAATATCCGAAACAATTAATTTAATTTCTGGTCGTTTGTTTTCCATATTATAAGCCTTCTTTCTTAATATATGATACTATAAAAACTAGGGAAATTAAATGGACTATAAAGAATTCAAACATTTAAAACAACTAGAAGATCGAAGTGTTCCATATGCAAAAGGTTTTATAACCAAGGATGGTGGAACATTTTACATTGAACCTGTTTTCTATGCAAAACTGATTCGCTTTAAGACAAGGTATCCAGATAAGTTTGATGAAATTCTTGATGAGATGGAAGTAATTGTTAAACATAACCGTCAAGTTATTTTTGTTGGAGATTTTGAAGCGCCAGTAGTTGAAAAAGAAGGGTTCATTTATCGAGAAATCGATGATATTGCTGCAGCGAGAGGGATTGTTATTCCTGATTTATATCGCGGTAGTGATTATGGTGACTAAAACATTTAAATAATAATAAAAAGGAGAAAATGATGAAAAAGATTCACCGTAAAGGGCGAATTGAAGTAATTACTGGACCAATGTATGCTGGTAAAACTGAAGAGTTAATTAGAAGAATTCGCCGCGCACAATTTGCGAATGAAAAAATTGTAGTATTTAAACCAGCAGTAGATGACCGCTATGCTGAAAGCGAAGTCGTTTCGCACGATAACTCCAGAACGAAGTCGATTAACATTGTTAATTCGATTGATATATTAAATCATGTTGATGAATACACTGATGTTGTTGCAATTGATGAGTTGCAATTTTTCGATGATGATATTGTTGATGTTGTCGAGCAGCTAGCAAGCCAAAATATTCGGGTTATTGTGTCTGGGTTAGATATGAACTTCCGCGGGGATCCGTTTCATCCAATTCCAGAACTACTTTCACTCGCAGAAGAAGTTGATAAATTAACCGCTGTCTGTGTTGTTTGTCATGCGGATGCAACAAGAACCCAGCGGATTGTTAACAAAAGACCAGCCCGCTACGATGATCCGGAAATATTAGTCGGTGCAACCGAGTCTTACGAGGCAAGATGCAGACACTGTCACTCAGTTCCTGGTAAACCAAAAAATAAATTGAGTAAATAAAAGCAAACAAAAAGGCGAAGTTAATTCGCCTTTTTATATTCGTTAAATTTATTTGCTCGGTGGTTGAACAGCGGGACGAAGCTGTTTCATTGACATCCACATTAACCGCATACCGAATAACATAATAAATGCCATACCTGAGAATGAAGGCATAATGAATCCTAAAATAAGCGCAAGTAGTCCAGGAGATAGGGCACTCCAAGCACTTATCTTCATTGATTGGAGGAAAGTCCAATCGCGATTAGGTGAAGTTTTGCCACGAGTGATAAGGAAAATAACTAAGCCCATTAATAAGATAATCGAAGCGTTTGTACCAGCTGCGACTGCGAACTGAACCCAGAATAGCGACCGTTTAACAGGACGATAACCTTCATTTAAGAAGTGTTTCCAGTTTTCAAAAACACCTTGAACGTATTGTTCGCGTGTATTTGGACTACTACCATCTAAGACAGTAGGAGCGTTATCTTTATTTTTGTAGTCTGGTAAATATTTTACGAATTCATGCAACTTAGTACCAACTAAACCTTCACTATATGTTCCTGAAACACTAGCTTCTGGCCGTTGTCCATCAATAACGATTTTATCTCCTACTTTAAACGAAGATAATGGACGATAAATTGCCCCATGGTATGTTTTTGAACCTAAGACCAAGAAACTAATTGGAGCTTCACCAAAATTTTCTTCTCTGCTATTATCGTATGAAAACGATGTCAAGTAGTCGATTAACTGAACATAATCAATTGTTGCATTTTCATCACTAATTTCTTCTCCTAAAGCGATTGTATGATTTGGGACATAAAATACACGTAATTGTTCAACATCAGAGTGATTTTTATAAGAGAAATAGTGAAAATCATAATCTGTGCTGGTTGAATTAAGTGTTAAGGTAACTTTATCATCAAATTTATCATTCCAATTATTGGAGTTGTTAATCATATAGTATGATGTTGTACCATCAATAGAAGTCTTTTCACTTACTTCAAGATCGATTAAGTTGTCTTCTAACTCCTCACTAAAAGCAAGTAAGCCGGTTTGATATCCGTATTGGGTATGGTTAAATATATCTGATCCTTGGACGTTGCTTACTTGAACTAAGATTGGGGTTATTGAAAGACCAATAGATACAACAAATAAAACAAGGGCAATCCACCACGCAAGGAAGCGTCCACCTGCAATTGCATTAACATTAGAGAAAAGACTCTTAAATATTGTTGCCCAAACACGCGGTTTTGGTTGCTCTTTTGCTGTTTTTATTTTTTGAGGCCGCTCTTTTCGTTTTTTCTTTGAAGCGCCTTTTTGTTTCACGTTTGCGTCAATAACGTTGTTTTTCTTTTTCTTCTTTTTTCCTTTTGCCATAATAAGTACCTTTTCTTGCCGTCTCATTATATATAATTGCTTACTTAATCGCAAATAAAGAAATAACAATATTGCAAACAAGTTGATAAATATACTAAATTACGTTATATTTATAAAGCACTAATCAAGGGGATGTTTTGGCATTTGACAGGGATTGGTTTGGCATTAGTTGCAGCCGAGTTGTGACGTAATCACTACCCAAAGATATCTGGCAACAGAAATCATTCTAGCTACGCATTTGCGTAGTGATGCTGAAGTAGGTCGGTTGACCCTCAGCCCGCTCATAACATAGGTTTGTCTTTTACTAAGTTAAATGAGTGTCACTTTAAAAGACTTAAGCGCTTATGCGGGGTTAACGTATAGGCGATGAAAATGATTGTAACCTCGTTGATGACTGTTTGTCGAAAACATCACATCAATTAAATCTTAACTTCGACTAAGCTGTAGATCTAGTGTGGGGCTATCTTTGGACCGGAGTTCGACTCTCCGCATCTCCACCAGAAAAAAAACAATATCCGCTCATTGAGCGGATTTTTTGTTATCTTTGTTTATTAAAACATTCTAAAATGATGATTTCCTCTTATAAA
>JAAYSH010000052.1 GCA_012518415.1 Erysipelotrichaceae bacterium
ATCTTTAGTTGCGACTGCATTATAAAATAATGTTGGTGTCGTTGCACTTAAAATATTTAGAGCGGTTTTTGGTCCGATACCAGCGACTTTAATTAAATCTAAAAACGCATGTTTTTCATCAAGTGAGCTAAACCCGACTAAATATTGTTCTTGTTCGCGGACTACTTGGTATGTATATACGATTGTTGTCTCATTAAGTGAGTAATCTTCAGGATGGGTAACAATAACTTCATAGTAAACATCCCGAACATTTATAACGATATAATTAGCAGTAATTTTTTCAATGCTGCCTTTTAAACCATAAATCATGGTTAAGACCTCCCTAATAATATAATTAATAACAAAATAACAATTCCCAGCCCAATTGTAATAAAAGCGGCTAATAAGTTGTTACTAAGTTGGTTGTTATCTTTCATTTAGTAGTTTCCTAGTAGTTATTCTCTTTCGTAGGGGATTGGTCGCGGGATTGGTTCGCGTTTATGGGCGCTTTTGCGGTGTAGGTTTTCGATTTTCTCGACGACTTTTTCATCAACTTCTTCACCTAGTAAATATGCATCGAGTTCTGCATATGTAACTCCCATATCGTGTTCATCAGTTTGACCAACATATAAACCTGCACTTGGGATTCGATCAGCGAATTTATCAGGTAAACCGTATAGTTTCGCTGCTTCGATAACTTCTGCTTTAGTTAAATATATAAACGGAAGAATATCTGCAGCGCCATCACCCCATTTTGTAAAGTAGCCAGTATAATATTCATCCGCATTATCAGTGCCGATAACAAGTGAGTTTCTTGCTTGAGCGAATGCGTATAAAGTAACCATTCTTAGGCGGACTTTGACATTTTGTTTTGCAGCTTCACTTATCGTAATTCCCTTTGTTGCTGCGGCTTTTTCCATTTCTTTCATAATAAGTCTATAAGAATCGGTTAAATTAATAACTAAATATGATAATTCAAATTGTTTAGCAATAGCGACTGCATCTTCGGCATCTTCTTTAATACTTTCACAAGGCATAATTAAACATAAAACTTTATCGCCCATTACTTTTTTACTCATAACCGCCGCTAAAGAAGAGTCAACTCCGCCGCTTAAGCCTAAAACATAACCGCTGAATCCTATAGCCTTTTCAGCGATAAATTGCTCAATTACACTTAAATACTCTTTAAACGTCATATATATACTCCTTATTTAAAATACTCGAACTCAAAATCATCTAGTAAGACAGTATCGCCGTCTTCAAGTCCGAGTTCATCTAATTTATCATCAACACCAATTTTACGTAAATATTGGAGTAGACGTAACATTCCTTCGTCAGTACTCAAATTATACCGCCGGTACGTATTAACGACCTCATCGCCAACAATTTCATAAGTATGCGCATCAAGCCGAATAATATTAAATGGAACTTCTTCAATGGTTGCTGCATCATATACCCGGTAAGTAGCAAGATCTTCTCCACTTGGAGCATAAAGCGGGAATGGCGGTGTTTCTTGTAGTGTCCTATACATTTCATCAAGTAACTCTTTTAAGCCTTCGTCGGTTAAGGCGGAGATTGGATATATATCGACATCAATATTTAATTGCTGTTCGAACTTTTTTAATAATTCATCTGCGCCTGGCTCATCCATTTTTGAAGCGACAATAATTTCGGGCCTAGCTTCGATGTTATAACCATAATTAATAATTTCCTTACGAATCGTTTGATATGCTTCATAAGGATCACTTTCACCATCCATCGCCACTAAATGAACAAGGACACGGCAGCGCTCCACGTGACGTAAAAACTGGAAGCCAAGCCCTTTTCCTTCAGTCGCACCTTCAATTAATCCTGGCAAATCTGCGACAACAAAGGTCGCATAGTTTGCTAAATTAACAACGCCAAGGTTTGGTGTAATTGTTGTAAATGGATAAGGGGCAATTTTAGGGTTTGCTGCGGTAATAAGTGAGAGTAGCGTTGATTTGCCTGCATTAGGCAGCCCAATTAGTCCAATATCGGCGAGCAGTTTTAATTCTAAGACGAGTGATCTTTCTTCGCCGAGGTCACCGTTTTCTGCAATTCGTGGAACCCGGTTTTTTGAACTTTTAAAGCTCGCATTACCGCGGCCACCTTTGCCGCCTTTAGCAACGACATATTCGTCGCCTTCATTACTTAAGTCACATAAAAATTGATCAGTTTGCTCATCATAAACGACAGTACCAATTGGGACTTCAACAATTGTATCAGCTCCACTAGCACCGTATTTATTTTTAGAGCCACCATTTTGGCCATTTTCCGCTAAAATTAAGCGGTTATAGCGAAATGGGAAAAGTGTTGACAAATTACTCGTCGCTTTGAAAATAATTGATCCCCCGCGGCCACCACGGCCACCATCAGGACCACCAAATTCAATAAATTTCTCGCGGTACATCGAAATGGCCCCATCGCCACCTTTGCCACCACGAACTCTTACTTTTGCTTGATCAATAAACATAAATAACTTTAGTCTTCTTCTTTCTTTGCTTCGATTACTTCATCAATAATATAAAATGGTCGTCCTTGTGATTCATTAAATGTTTTACCTACATAAATTGCAATAACTGCTAACACAAGGAGAATAAGGCTGCCGATTAATAAAATCATATTAATCGTTAACCAAAGCGGATGATTCACTCTTGTTAAGAGTGTATTATTCGCAGCATTAATAATAAATAAAATAAATTGAATAAATAGTGATAAACCACTTATCCCAGTCATTGTAAACGCGAGTGTAAGCGGCCAATAAACAGGGCTTAATGTTGAAGAAATAATCGCATTAATTGCTAAATCAAACATCGATTTGAAATTATAATGCGTTTTCCCTGCTTCCCGTTTTTTGCGGTCAAAGACGACTTCTGTTGTTTTAAAGCCAACATAAGGGACTTCGACACGTAAAACCCTAGTTTTCTCTGGTAATTTATTAACTTCATCAACAACACGGCGGGACATCAGTCGGTAGTGACCAACATTTGCCGGTACTTTAATTTTTCCGCTTACTTTTGTCATAAAGTTATAAAACATTTTCGCGGTTGTCTTTTTTAAGTAGGTGTCTTCTTTTCTTGTTGCCCTTCTAGCATTAACGACTTCATAACCATCTTCCCATTTTTCGATTAAAGCGGGAATTATTTCCGGTGGGTCTTGTAAGTCAGCATCTAATGGGATAACGGCGTCGCCTTTAGCGACTTTAATCCCAGCTGCGACTGCAGGTTCATGACCGAAGTTACGCGATAAGTTAACAATGCGTAAGTGGGGACGGCTTTTTTGAACTTCCAGCAATAATTCAAGTGTTTTATCTTTTGAACCATCGTTAACCGCAACGATTTCGAACATATACTGATGACTTAAGTCGTCAATAATTTGATCGATTCGTTCAAAAAAAATCGGAACCATTGGTTCTTCGTTATACATAGGAACAACGATTGATATTAATTTCATAATCTTACCTCTTTATAATTATAGCGTAGTTAGCACCATTTAAAAAGATGACTTATTTTTCCCGTTATTATATAAATTATATAATTAAACCTCTAAATTACGACAAAAAAACCTAGGAACTTAATCCTAGGTATTTAAGTTTATCTTTAATTTAACTAGCGATTGGATATACGCTTGCTTGGGTTTTGTTTTTACCAATTTTTTCAAATTTAACAATACCATCGATTTTAGCAAAAATTGTATGATCTTTACCCATTCCAACGTTTGCACCTGGGTGAATTTTTGTACCACGTTGGCGATAAATAATTGCTCCTGCACGGGCGAATTGACCATCAGCTCTTTTTGCACCTAGGCGGCGACCAGCTGAATCTCGACCGTTTTTAGTTGAGCCTGCCCCTTTTTTTGAGGCGAATAATTGTAAGTTTAATTTAAATTTCATCTTGTTCGTCCTCCTCATATTTAGAAAATGGTTGAAGTGAAACATAATCTGGTTCACTTTCCGCGATTGTTTTTAAACTTGTAAGCATTACTTCTAAGACGATATCGTCATGGCGATTACCTTCACCGACAAGAAATATTTGGACATACCCTTCATCAAGATTAATATCATATGCATCTTCTTCTTGAAGTGAGTTAAGTGCCCCGTAGACGATTGCACTTACTCCCGCACAAACAAGATCTTCTCCGTAAGGGCCAGCATTAGCGTGTCCTAAGACACGAATATGCGTAATCCGATCATTTGCTTCGGTGTATCTTACTTTAATCATTAGCCATTAATTGCATCAATCGTTAACCGTGTATATGGTTGACGGTGACCTTGCTTTTTCTTGTAATTTCGTTTTGGTTTGTATTTAAAGACGATAATTTTTTTGCTTAAACCTTGTTTTTCAACAGTAGCTTTAACATTCGCACCTTCTAAATAAGGTTGACCGACTTTTAAATTGTCATCTTTAATAAGCAAGACTTTATCAAATGTATAAGTTTCACCTTCTTCGACATCAAGTTTTTCGACAAAAATTGTGTCTCCAACTGATACTTTTACTTGCTTACCACCAGTTTCGATAACAGCATACATAATGTGCACCTCCTATTAATATTTCACATAAGACTCGCTATTAAGGTGAAGATAAGTGTATCTTACTTATAAACCTTTTCTAGGCGGTTGCAGCTTGTGAGGCGACAACGGTTGTAATATACCATACATTAACTATCTTCGCAACAATTAAATGCGCTGTTTTCTAATTAACTTATTGCCCAATTATTTTCCGCGAACGAATAATACGTTTCACTTGTGATGATGAGGTGATCAATAAAGTCGATTTCCATCTTTATTGCTGCTTCTTTTAGTAAATGCGTTACCTCAATATCTTTTAAGGACGGTTTGCTTATATTCGAGGGGTGATTGTGGAGTAAGACAAATGATGTCGCCCCACTTAAAAGGACATGGCGAAATATTTCTCTAACTTCAAGATTAACACCTGCAAGTGTTCCCTCATATAGCCGCTTTTCCCCTAGTAAGCGGTATGAATTATCTAACATTAAAATGAGTAAACTTTCATGGTTTTGATAAATAAATTTATTAACGTAGCGCTCATAAATAATTTCAGGTTTATTGAGGATAATCGCTTCTTCTTTACTAGCGAGGTGGAGTCTTTTACCTAAAGTAAGTGCTGCCAAAATTTGCAGCGCTTTAGTTTTACCAATACCAGGAGTTTGCATCTGATTTGGGTGTTCTAAGGTTGCTAAATTCGCAAGACCATGATGGTTATATACTAAGGTAGCCGCGAGTTCAAGCGCACTTTTATTTTTTGTTCCAGCATTAATAATAATGGCGAGTAGTTCAATTGAGGAGAGTGAATTTATACCATATTTAAGTGCCTTTTCTCGCGGCCGTTCACTAATATGTAAGTCTTTTATCCGCATTTAATCCCACGTAAATTTAAAGCCGCCCGGGAGCGTTGTGGAGCCTTTATCGGACATAAAGAGCCGATAAATAATAACGATCATAAGTCCAATTGCTAAAATTGCGGTTACGGTCGTTAGTGTAATAACTTCTCCACCTTTAATTTGGGCGGCTTCTTTTTTTGTTAGTTGTTTCACTTTAATTATCCTCCTAGTACTAAGTAGTAACGGGGCGGATAATTTGTTTGAAATTACTGTAATTGTTTTTTACGTTGGAGCGCATTTTCCAGTTGCGCGGTATAATTTTTAAGTTTTTCTTTTTCTAAATCGACTTTTTCTTTCGGAGCGTTGTTAACAAAGCCCTTATTATTTAGCATCTTTTCAGCGCGATTTACTTCGCTTTGTAAGAAAGCGATTTCTTCTTCGATTTTAGCAAGTAGGGCTGCGCTATCGATATGTGCTTCAATACCCATTTCAGCGTCGATATAGTAATAAGCTGTGTATTGCTTATTTATTTGGTCGACGAATTCAATGTCTTTAGCAAAGCCAAAGCGGGATAAGTAAGGAATGTACGGGGTGAAATCGTAAGTGAGATTTGCTAAATAAAGTGTCAGCGGCTCACTAGGCGTTAAATCATTTTCAACCCGGAAGTTTCTTATATCTTGAATCATTTTTAATAAAATATTTGCTTTTTTAATGCCCTCTTCATCAAAGAAACTTAAATCTGCTTCGGGATAAGCTTCTTCCATGATTGAGTCTTTTGAAAATGGTAGTGATGTATATATTTCTTCACTTATAAAAGGAGAGAACGGGTAAATCATTAATAAGATAGCTTTTAAACTATGGTATAAGACGTTTTTTGTTACTTTAATAGCTTCTTCATCTTCACTTTGAAGTGTAACTTTTGCAAGTTCTAAATACCAAGAGCAAAAATCGTTATAAACAAAATTGTATAAATACGATGAAGCAATCCCAAACTCATACTTATCCATATGTTCGCTAATATTAGCAATTACTTCATTAAGTCTTGCTAAAATCCATAAATCAAGCGTATTTAACTCACTACGTTTAATTTTACTTACTTTAAAGTCGTCGCCTAAATTCATTAAGACAAAACGGGCGGCATTCCAAATTTTATTTAAATAATTAGCGGAACTTTGGACCTTTTCCTCGATATAGCGCATATCTAAGCCTGGTGATGAATTAGTCGCTAAAAAGTAGCGCAGTGCATCCGTACCGTAAGCGTCGATAACATCAAGTGGATCGACGCCGTTACCGAGTGATTTTGACATTTTTCGCCCGTGTTCATCACGAATTAATCCATGTAAGACGACATCTTTAAACGGGGCTTCACCAGTAAAATGTAGTCCTAAGAAAATCATCCTAGCGACCCAAAAGAAAATAATATCATAGCCAGTTGATAAAACATCGAGCGGGTAATAACGTTTTAAATCACTAGTTTCACTAGGCCATCCAAGTGTAGAAAATGGCCACAACCCACTTGAAAACCACGTATCAAGTACATCAGGGTCTTGGATGTAGTCTTCAATATTTTTTGGTTGTTCATAACTAACGAGTACTTCACCTGTTTTTTTATGATAATAAGCAGGAATTCGGTGTCCCCACCATAGCTGTCTTGAAATCGTCCAATCTTCAATATTTTCCATCCAGTGGATAAATGTTTTTTCGAACCGCGGCGGATAAAAATCAACCCGGTCATCAGTATTTTGATTATCAATCGCTTTCTTCGCGAGTGGTTTCATTTTCACGAACCACTGTTTACTTAAATAAGGCTCGATTACCGCATTCGAGCGTTCACTATGCCCGACTTGATGCGTTATTTTTTCAATTTTAACTAAGTTACCTTCTGCTTCAATTCGTTTAACTAAGGCCTTGCGGCAGTCAAAGCGGTCAAGTCCTTCAAACTCACCTGCTAGTTCATTCATCGTCCCATCTAAATTCATACAGACGGGCATCGCTAAATTATGTCGTTCACCAATTTCAAAGTCGTTAGGATCATGAGCAGGTGTACATTTCATTACGCCAGTACCAAACTCAATATCGACATATTCATCAGCGATAATCGGGAGTTTTTCACCATTCGCAGGATTAATAACTTCTTTGCCGATATATTTAGCAAAGCGTTTATCAAGCGGATTAACAACAACACAAACATCACCAAACATTGTTTCAGGTCTTGTTGTCGCAACGAGTAAATGCTCACTACTATTAACAAGCGGATATTTAAAATAATAAAATGATCCTTCAATATCTTTATGAATTACTTCAATATTTGATAATGCGGTTTGCAAAGTTGGGTCCCAATTAATAATTTTTTCGCCTTGATAAATAAGCCCCTCATTATATAAGTCAACGAACACTTTTCGTACCGCTTTATTTAAGCCTTCATCAAGAGTAAAGCGCTCACGCGAATAATCAACAGCAATACCCATCTTCTCCCACTGTGAGCGGATAATATCTGCATGCTCTTCTTTCCATTTCCACGCTTCTTTTAAAAATTCTTCTCTACCAATTTCAAAGCGGTTTGTCCCTTTGTCAACAAGCCTTGCATCAACGCGGGCCTGCGTAGCAATGCCGGCATGGTCCATACCAGGAAGCCATAAAACATCATAACCTTTCGCTTTTTTATAGCGGGCTAAAATGTCTTGAATCGTTGAATCCCAGGCATGACCTAAATGGAGAACCCCAGTAACGTTTGGAGGCGGGATAACCATGGAAAAGGGTGGTTTATTTAGATCTTTTCCCGCAATAAAATAGCCAGAATCACGCCAAAAAGCATATTTGCCTTGCTCGACTTCTTTTGGGTTATATCTTGAGCTTAATTGTTTCTTCATTACAATACCTCCAAAAAATAAAAAAACGTCCGCTTAAGGACGCTTGCACGTGGTACCACCTTAATTCACTACATTTAGTGCGCTTCATTACTCTTCGTAACGTGAAGTGACGCTAGTTCCCTAGTGGCTCGATTACGACCTTCATTTAAGATATACGTTCAACTTCCACCACCTTGAACTCGCTAGAAAATAGAGCTTAAATTACTTCCTTAATGTCAACACCAAAATAATTATAACGTTTTATTAATGCTAGCGCAATCGCTAAAACGGATAATACTACTAAACAACTACTGATAAACTTCTAATAAGTGACTAAATAACGCTGAAAGCACGGTAACGTTATCGAGTTCGCTACTTTCAGGGAGAATTGTTAAAACGATTATCGGTAAAAACCCAATAAAGACAATCAAGTATAATTTAAACAGTGAGAAGCGATTATTTTTGCGCTTTAGTTGTTCTTTTGGAGCGAGGTAATCAATTAAAAACATTAAATACAAAATTACATAAAGTGAAACTAAGACCGCAATTGCCCAAGTTGGGAAAATTTCTCTCAACTCTGGTGTAACGCTAAAAAGTGCGGTCGCAGTAATAACTAAAATCGCACTTATAACAATATTAAGTATTTCAAGCGGAGTTATTTGTACATGTTTCTTCATTTTCACTTACCCAATATGTAATTAATTGCTTTAATTTATCGAGTGAATCTTTATTTAAAGCCGAAGTTAAGATAATAGGAACTTCAACTTTTCCAAACACTGAAGTAAGGTTTTTCCTAATAGCCGCGCGGCCTTTTTGGTTTAATTTATCGCACTTAGTCATTACAAGAGCGAATGGGTAATTGTAATAGCGTAAAAACTCATAAAAGTCTTTATCATCACGGCTAGGTTTATGTCTGCTATCGATTAATAGTAATACGCCTTTTAAATAGGGGTTGTTTTGAAAATATGATTCCATCATCTCCCCAAAATGGAGTAATGCATCTTTCCCCCGAGCAGAATAACCATATCCTGGTGCATCAACTAAATAAAAGCGCTCATCAACATTAAAATAATTTAATAAGGTCGTGTGACCAGGTTTTGATGATGTAAAGGCGAGATTTTTATTATCGCATAAGCTATTTAGTAAAGATGATTTACCGACATTAGATTTACCGACAAATAAAAATTCGCAACTAAAAGTGCTCGGTCGCTCACTGAGCCTTGGAGCACTTTTAACAAATTGTGTGTTGCGAAAATTAATCATTGGTAAATTTATGCGAGCGTTTTTGCGCTGTCGTCGTGTTCTTGTTGGACGATTTTCGTTAACGTAATAATGTCATTATTAATAACTACTTCTTCAGTTAAGGCGTGTTTAATCGCATCTTCAACTGTATCAATTACAACAATTTCGAGTTTATCTTTAACTTCTTTTGGAAGTTTCTTTAAATCACGTTCATTTTGTCTTGGGATTAGTGTTTTCTTCATTCCGGCCCGTAAAGCACCAGTAAGTTTTTCCCGGACTCCGCCAATCATAAGCGCGTTACCCATTAAGGATACTTCACCAGTCATGGCGACGTCTTTATTAACTTTCCGACCAGTAAGGGCACTAATAATTCCAACTGCCATTGCAATTCCTGCGGAGTTGCCATCTTTTGGAGCGGCATCAGGGAAGTGAATGTGAATATTAATGCGGTCAAAGATTTTTGAATCAATACCATAGTCTTTTGCAAATGAGCGAACGTGTGCCATTGCAATCGTACCACTTTCTTTCATTAAATCTTTTAAGTTACCGGTAACACTAACTTTCCCGCTACCTGGGACCTGAGTTGTTACTTCAATTGGAAGAATATCGCCACCAACACCACCAACGACAGCCATGCCAGTAACGACACCGACTTTATCTTCGCTTTGTTTGCGGTTGGAGCGGACGAGTTCATCACCTAAGTAATTACGGACCTCTTTAACGCCAATCTTAAATGACGGGTTTTTATTCGTTAAAATCTCAACGGATAACTTCCGCATAATTGAAGCGATTGCTTTATCTAAGCCACGAACACCAGCTTCGAGTGTGTAATGGCCAATAATTTCAATTACAGCTTCACGGGTGAATTCGATTCCGTATTCTTCAAGTCCGTGCGCCTTTATTTGGCGAACAACAAGGTGTTCTAAGGCGATATGAATTTTTTCATCTTCCGTATATGGCGGTAAATGAATTAATTCAAGCCGGTCACGTAATGCAGGCGGAATATTTTCAATATAGTTCGCGGTTGCAATAAACATAACATTACTTAAATCATATGGTTCTTCGATGTAATGGTCGACGAATTCAGTGTTTTGTTCTGGGTCAAGTACTTCTAAAAGTGCACTTGAAGGGTCACCATGACCACTTACTGATAATTTATCAACTTCATCAAGGACAAATACTGGGTTAATTGAACCAGCACGTTTCATTGACTGAATAATCATTCCTGGTTGGGCACCGACATAAGTTCTTAAGAACCCACGAATTTTTGCCTCATCATCAACACCACCAAGTGATGATTTAACGAGTTTTCGATTTAAGGCCCGAGCGATTGATTTTGCAAGTGAGGTTTTACCAGTTCCTGGTTCACCATAAAAGCAAATAATCGGTGTATTTGAATCATTTGTCATCTTTTTAACGGCGATGTATTCAACAATTCGCTTTTTAGGATCTTCTAAACCGTAGTGATCTTCATCTAAAACCTTTTTAACATTTTCGATATCGTTATTATCTTCAGTTTTTTGCCAATACGGGATCTTTAAGAGCCAGTCGATATAATCAAGGGCGCGGGAGCGGTCATTATCATTACCGCCTAGCCGGCGCATTTCGCGTTTAACCCGGCGTTTAATATTTTTTGGATACGGATTTGAGTTAAGTTTGTTTAAAATTTCCTCAGTTGTATCTAATTCTTCATAATCATCATCTTCCTCTTCGACCCGTTTAGCATCTGCGTCTTCTTTAATTTTTTTCGAAAGCGAAGATGCGATTGAACGAACGGTGTCTTGCGCGTCGCTACCTGAGAGCGTATCTAAAACGAGTTGAAGCCGTTTAGCGACATCAAGTTCTTCTAAAATTAATTGTTTTTGTTCAGTAACATTAATAATAAATTCACCGACATAGTCAGCGAGTTCTCCAGGTGAAAGGACGCCACTAGTAATCTTTTTCACCGCTTCACTTGGCGCTTGATAAAATAGCGAACTACTTTCTTCTAAAAATTCGCTTAAATCGCTCGCGAGTGCTTTTTCATCTTCTGGGGACTCATGAATATCTTCTAAAGGTTCAATAACACCCATCCAACCATCTTTACTCAAGACGCCTTCATGAATTTTAACGCGTCCTAGTGGTAAGACTTCAATTGTTGTATAAGCACTACGTTCATGATAACCGACAATTTTAACTAAAGTCGCGATATTATAAACCTCATCAAGTGTTGGTGAGGCGGATGTATATACTTTTTGGGCGGTTACAATTAAATGTTTATCCTCACGGTTATACGCGGTTTTTATTGCATTAATCGTCGCTTCCCGACCCGCGTCAATCCCGGTTACTTCACTAATTGGAAATAACACCTGACCACGTGTGAAAATCATTGGTAATTGTAAGAGTAATTTATCTTGTTTTTGATCAGCCATTTCGCTACCTCCGAATATTTAAGATTATCGTGTAAATCTAGCTGTTACACTTATTAAATTATATCATTTATTTGCGTAATTTAAATTATTACACTTTCAAGTAAAATGTAGCGGTAATAAAGTAAAACGCCTAAATAATTTAATTGTTAAGTAAAAGTTGAATAAAAACTGCTGGGATGAACCAGCAGTTTTTCGTTAATTAGTTATTTTCGTTAACTAACAAGTCAAAAGTATGGGTGCGGCGAATCTCGCGGCGGAGTCTTTCTAACCCACCTTGTTGTTCATTAGCGAAGATTTCTCGAACTTGGGCTTCTTCCATATTGTATTGCATGGCGATTTTTGCAAGTTCGAAGTCGACGATTTCATCGGTAATTTCGATGTTTTCCTCTTCAGCGATTTGTTCTAAAATAAGGAAGTTTTTCATATTAATTTCTGCATCTTCACGAAGTTTGCTTGTATATTCTTCTTCGTCAGTGTTAGAAAATTCAAGATATTGCTCAAGTGTCATCCCTTGTTGAGCGAGTTGTTGTTCGAAGTGGTGAAGTTGATGATCAACTTCGCCATCGATAATTGAGGGAGCGAGTTCGATTTTTGAGCTTTCGCGGAGGTGTTTTAATACCTCATCGATATAGCGGCTTCGTTCATTGTTTTCGCCTTCTTTTGTTAAATCATCACGTAATTTGTTGCGTAAATCGAGTTCAGTTGCAACATTCGGATAATTTAATTGTTGAATGAAATCATCGCTAAGTTTTGGTGTGACTTTTTGTTTGATTTCATGAAGTTTAATTTCAAAGCGTGCATCTTTACCTGCGAGTGATTCCGCGTATTGCTCAGGGAAGGTGACATTAATATCAAATTCGTCACCAGCATTTTTACCAACGAGTTGTTCTTCAAATCCAGGAATAAATGAGCCTGATCCTAATTCGAGTGAATAGTTTGTCGCTTCTCCGCCTTCAAATGCTTCATCACCGACAAAGCCTTTAAAGTCAATAACGACACTATCACCAAGTTCGGCTGCGCCTTCTTTGGCGACGAGTTCTGCGTTTTGTTCACGAAGTTCAACAATTTTTAAATCGATTTGTTCTTCGCTAACTTCAACTTCTTTATGGCCGATATCTAAGTTTTTATATTGGCCAAGTTCAACTTCGGGTTGAACGGTAATAATGAATTTAAATTCTAATTCAGTATCACTTAATTTCGTAATATCATACGATGGTTGGGCGAATGGGGTTAAGTTATGTTCTTCGAGTGCTTTTAAGAAGGCATCATTAATAACTGTTCCAATCGCTTCATTAAAAACTCGACCTTGGTCGATGTGTTGGCGGGCGATCGCTTCAGGTACATTACCTTTGCGGAACCCTTTTACTTCTAAATCTTTACTTAATTTCCCAAATGCTTTATTTTGTGCATCTCTCCAAACGATGGGGTCAACTGCATAAATAACTTCATATTGGGAGTTTTCTAATTTGGTTAATTTTGACATAATTTCCTCCAATAATTTATGTTTAACTTTTTATCGCCGTTATATTATAAAGTTTTCCTAACTTTGTTGCAAACAATTAACTTGGTTAATTAAGCGTAGACGGGGATGGGTCACCGATATAATCAGTTATTATTTGTTTAAGTTCATCTACTTCATCAATTAATGCATCACTTACATCGACTAAATAAGTAATTTCACCTTCATGGCCAATTAAAGAAGCAGCGACTTCTAAAAGGGCGACATATAAAGATGATCGGCGGGTAAACGTAAGTGAATCAGGGTATAAATTAAATGTAACGAGGACAAATACTTGAAGTGCGAATTGATTAAGTGTGACATCTTTACTTAACTGCGAGAATTCTTCTTCAACTTCACTTAGAGTTATATGCTTAAATGGGTTTCTTACTTCTTTTAAATCGATTAAGCGGATATTACCGTGAAAGTCTTTAAAATACACTTCATTTGTATAGCCACTTTCATGAAGTATTAAAAGTGCATAATTTCTAACTGCCATTGAAAGCGCATGAAGCGGAATTTCAATAATTTGCTCATAGTATTTACTTACTAATCCTGCTTCAGCGATATATGTTAAATCATTAAGTAAGCTATCAGCATCTTCAAAGTAAGCAAGTCGCTCTTCAAGCGGTATTTTTCCTTTTTCAAGTTGCCTTAAATAAGCGCTTTGATGTGCTTTAATTTCCTCGCCTGCATCGTTAAGATATTCTTCCACTTCCATAGAAATATATGGCTTATTTTTATACTTATTAAGTGTTTCTATCGCTTCTACATAGTTATGTTCTCTTAAATGAATAAGTAGATGTGTATTTATATATTGCAGCGGATCTTCTTTATATGCCTGCGGATTTTTTTCTAAATGCTCGAGTGCATCATCATATTGCTCCTTTTCAATTAAAATCGAAACATGAAGCATGATGCTAGTAATGTCTTTGTTTGCTTTTGTTTGTTGAAGTATTTCTTCTTCACTTATGTTTTTATTGTTATCTTCATAATTACTCATAAATTTTCACCAAGTTTAATTTTATCAAGTTTATAAGTTTTTGTCAGTAGTTTGCACTACTAGTTTCGGGCATTACCCTTAAATTGTAAGTTAATTGTTAGATTGTTTGAGAAATTGAAGAAAAAAGCCGCTTTTAGAGCGGCTTAAGTTCTTAATGGCATCCCCGAAGCGACTCGAACGCTTGACCCACAGCTTAGAAGGCTGTTGCTCTATCCATCTGAGCTACGGGGACATTGCTTTAATATAATAGTTAAAAAGGTGAAACTTTACAACAATAAACTACTCTAAGACATTTTTTTCTTAGTTAAATTAGCAAAATCATGAATAGTTTATCTCATTAACAAAAGAGATTGATGCCTTAATTTATTAAATGTGAGGATAAAAGTTTAAACATTTTGCGGTTTTAGAAAATAAGGATATTAAACCTATTTACAGGCGATTAAACTTTAAAAAGACTAAAAGCACATTTATAGTTATAAATTAGTAGTTTATCAGTAAGCATTAAGTTCTTTATTGTCCTTAGGTGTGACTGATTGGACTTTTTCATATAGCGCTTTAGCGACATTTTCAGGTATTAATTGGCTTAGTTCTTCGACACTTGCCTTTTGCAGCGCTTGAAGAGTTGGATAAGCGGAGCGAAT
>JAAYSH010000053.1 GCA_012518415.1 Erysipelotrichaceae bacterium
ATGGTGGGCCTTAGTGGACTCGAACCACCGACCTCACCCTTATCAGGGGTGCGCTCTAACCAGCTGAGCTAAAGGCCCTTTTCGCATTAAGCATGCTTACTAAATATATAACAAGGCGAAGTATTTTGCAACACTAAATGCCTAAATAAATCAAAAATCATCTTACTCTTCGCTTATTTACATAATTAATCGTTTAATAATAATAGTAAATAAAACGGATGGAGTTATCCATCCGTTTACAAATTCGTAATAACGTCGATTAACGTTTGCTGAATTGTGGTGCGCGTCTTGCTTTTTTAAGACCGTATTTGTAACGTTCTTTAGCACGGGAATCGCGGGTTAACATTCCAGCGTTTTTAAGTGTTTGACGGTAATCACCAGCTTCTAATAATGCACGAGCGATACCTAAGCGAATTGCACCTGCTTGACCAGTGTAGCCTCCGCCTTTAACTGTAACGTTAATATCAAAACTTGTGAGAGTATTTGTTAATTCTAACGGTTGTTTTAAGTCCATAACAAGCGTTGCATATGGCATATATTCATCAACGGGGCGTTCATTAACAAGAATTTCGCCTTTACCAGGTGTTAAATATACTCGCGCAACTGAACTTTTTCTCCGGCCTGTGCCGTAATATTGCACCTTTTTCTTTGCCATTATTTACTCCCTCCTAAATAACGTAGTTCAAGTGGTTCAGGCTTTTGAGCTTGGTGCTTATGATTTTCATCACTATAAACGAATAATTTTTTAATAATTCTTCGGCCTAAGGCTCCTTTTGGAACCATGCCCCAAACTGCTCTTTCCATCATTTCGACTGGATAGTTTTTGCGCATTTCTGCAGCACTTCTTTTTCTTAAACCACCGCGACGCATTGAAACGTTATAATAGAATTTTTTCTTCTCATCACCAGAAATAGCGACTTTATCAGCATTTATGATAATGACATAATCCCCACAATCAACGTTAGGGGTATAGATTGGTTTGTTTTTCCCCATTAATACGAGGGCGACTTCGCTTGCCAAACGGCCAATCGGTAAATCAGTTGCATCAACGATATACCACTTGCGTTCCATTTCAGCAGGCTTAGCCATAGTTGTTTGACGTTGCATAACATTTCTCCTTTTAAACAGTACTCTTACCGGGACTACTATTTCTTGGTTTGTGTCATGTAAAAATATATACTTATTCAGCGATTAAGTCAAATAAAAAAGGCTAATATATTTAAAATTGTCAAGATTGTCATAAGATGCGCTTATAAAGCGAGTTGTTTTTCGGTTATTTACTCTTCTTTTTCTAAAGTAGAGCCTGCTGAACTTTGCTTCGTAGTTTTGTTTTTTAAATGTTTTTCGTAAATAAAATGAACTAAAAAGAAGAGGCCAACCGCACTCATAAAGCCAAGGAAGTTAATTGCGACATCACTAAATAGCCCCGCGCGTCCTGGAATGAAGTATTGAATGAATTCAGTTAATCCGCTCATAAGAAGGCCAAAAGTAGTCCCACTTATAAAAGCGTAAACTTTCATATTAAAATTAAATAAATAATATATTGTTAGCATCGCAAATATGCCGTTAACAAAATATAAAAGAAAATGTCCAATTGCCTTTCTTATAAAAGCATGAATATCATCTACCCGTCCCTCACTTAAATAAGTTATTGTAATCTTTTTACTTGCTACCACTTCATTGTTTGCAACAGCGACTGCATTAATTGTTACTTCGCCAGGTTTTAGTCCGACAAATCTTCCGTAGTCACCAAAATTTTCAACAACAGCGATATCTTCGCTACTACTTTCAAAATAAACTTCTTTTACCGTTGTATTACTTGGAGTAAAGTTAACTGTAAGCGGATAAGATTTTCCCATCGAGTAAATCGAATGGTCCAGGTTAAGCGAGATTGCTTCGGGTAATAATGGGGAGAAAGTAATTAAAAATTCTGAATAAACACTTGAATCGTAATTACTTGTTGCAGTAATTGTTGCCGTGCCTGCGAATTTTTGGCCGTAAACGAATGTTTTTAAACCATCAAATGCTAGGGGGGTCCTATCACTATCATCTTTAAAAGTAATCGCCGCGATATTTGGATCACTCGACGTCCATGTTATTCCGCTGTCAGTTGGAATAACGTCGCCAAAAGAAGCCTCTAATGGAATATATGTGTAAATACTCCCTTCGTTGCTACCTTGTATATTTAAACTTATTGGAGCGATAATTTCTTCATTGTCTTCGATAAAATCGAGTGAAACGGTTTTGATAAGATCACCCGCTTTTGCGTTTACTTCTACAACTCCAGCCGCTTTTGCCCGAACAATTCCGTTTTCATCAACGGATGCGTATGGTTTATTTGTTGAAAAAGTAATTTTATTAATGTCTGCGAAACGTGGTTCGACATTTGTTACTAGCAATCTCACCGTTAATCCGACTTTTTGCACTGCTTTTGAGGGTATTAAGTCAAAATCAGTCGGCATGGGATTTTCTTTAATTACTACATCAACACTTGTCTTAATACTATGATCTACAGCACTTTTAGCCGTTATTGTAACGGGGATATTTAAGTCACCTTCAGCAACGACAATCCCGCCAGAAGTTACTTTAACGACATCTTCACGGCTACTTTCCCAAATAAGCGACTTGTTTGTTGTGTTTTCGGGCGTAAAAGCTACATTAAGCCTCCGAGATTCGCCTTGAACAAGTGGCGACTGCTCATCAATATGTAGCGATGTCGGAGCAATAACATCTTCTTGAACGTTGGAAAAAACATTACCAAGCCGAATAAAAAATCTCGTGACAAACCCGCTTTCTTCACTTGACCTTTGAGCGGGAAATGTGCTTTGAATAACTGTCACAATATTTATAAGCAAAGTAATAAATAAAAATATGTAACCTTTAGTTTTGTTTTTCATAACATTTATTATTATAAACTAAAACAACCCTTTGTCTAATTGTAAGGGTTGTTTCGATTATTCGCTAAATTCAACATTATGGTAGATTGCTTGGACGTCTTCAAGTTCTTCGAGCTTATCGATGAGAATTTGCAAGTTTTCTTCTTCTGCTTTTGATATTGTTATTTTATCATGGGCGATCATGCGAATTTCCGCCATTGCGAATTGTTTGATATCAAATTCTTCAATAAGTTTATCGCGCGTTTTCCCAAAATCACTTGGATTAACTTGAACTTGAATTTGTGTTTCGTTATAACTCGTATCCCATAAATCAATATCGTTTAATATAAGCGCTTCTTCAACGCGTACATAATCACTACCTTCAAAGACAAATACACCAGTTTCGCTAAAAGCATAATTAACTGTCGCCATTTGACCATTATTTTTATTAACAGTTGAACGAATGAATGTATAAGCACGTGTTACGTTATCACTTAACGTATCAATAATAAGCATCCAACCTTCATTACCCATCGCTTCATAGCGTCCTTCAATATATTGGACATCCTCTTGACCAATACCATGGGCCTTATTAATCGCACGTTCAATAATATCTTTTGGTACACCTTGACTACGATATTTTTCTATCGTTGAACGAAGCGGAAGATTCATATTCGGATCTTTTTCTCCTTGTTTAGCCGCGACATATATTTCTTTTGATGCGCGAGCATAGAGCGCGCTTTTTTTCTTTGCTGTTTTTTGCATTGAAGCCGCTCTTACTTCAAAATGTCTTCCCATTACTTACTCCTTCGCTGAATATAATTCAATCTCATTAACTAAGTTGAATTTAAGATGTCCGACAACTTCTTTAAGTAGTTCGAAGTCACGGTAGTATTTAAAATCTTTTGGTGCGTGAGCATCAATACCAATAATAACTTTTGCTCCCTTGCTAGCGACAAGTTCCCAAAACTCTTGGACGGGATAGCGGTAGCGATTCGAAGTGCGACCGAAGCGTTTACCTGTGCGAATCCCTCCTAAATTGAGTTCTAAGGGGATATCATACTTAATCGCAGCATCGATAATACGTTCACTTTCTTTTTTGGCAAAGCTATCGAATTCTGGATATACTTGCATCATTAAATCCGGATGACAAACATAGGCAAATAGGCCGCTTTCCATCGCCTCGATTACTCTGTCAGTGTATGCTTTAAAAGCGGGGCGTTGGTCAACGCTTGCCCAATTTGAGTAAAATACCATCCGCTTAAGTTTGGGGTCATAATATGAGTGTTGACCCAAAATTAAATACTCAATCTTGCCTTCTTCTAATAATTTTTTATAGTAACCAACAAATTGCTCATCAAATTCTGCTTCAAAGCCGACATGAATTTTGATTTGATCAGCGTATTTTTGCTTTAATTCATTAATACTTATTAAATAATCTTCGAGTTCATGAAATTCTCCGCGCATCCCTGGTTCGGAAATGTTTGGCAACATAATGTGGTCACTAAATCCAAGTGTTTCAATTTCATTTTCAATCGCACTGACGACATATTGCTCATCACTACCTTGCGCATGGCCGCAGCGGGCCGTATGTGTATGGAAACATGTTGTAATTTTTACTTTATCCATTTAATAATCAACTCCCAATAAATATAATCCTCGTGCAGGGGCCTTCTCACTAATTGTTTTTCTTTGTGCCTCAGTATTTAAATTAAGGTCGATATAGTCGGCTGGCAACTTATTTAGAGCAATTGCGAGTAGCGCCCCGACCATTAATCTAATTTGAGAACGCATAAACCCCTCCCCTATAAATTGTAACCTAATTACATCTCCTTGTTTGTAAACATCTGTGAAATATATTTCGCGGACATAATCATTTTCATCATCTGGTTTTGTTGTAAAGTTTTTAAAATTATGAATTCCGCGGAACTTAATAATATTTTCTTTTAGCACCTTAACATCCAAAGGTGTTTTAATAAATAATGCATGATCTCTCATAAATGGTGATCGTTCACCATTTATAATTACATATTCATATAGTTTCTTTTTTGCACTAAAGCGCGCATGAAAATCATCAGCGACTTGTTTGATATTTGTAATGACAATATCGTTAGGTAAAAGCGAATTTAGGCTATATTTAAGTTTATCGACATCAACTTGTTTTTTAACATCAAAATGAGCGTGCTGTGCATAAGCGTGAACACCTGCATCTGTTCTGCCTGAGCCATGGATAATAATTTCAGTATTTAAAACTTGAGACAAAACTTCTTCAATCGTTTGTTGGATTGTTAGTTCATCTATTTGTTTTTGCCAGCCCCGATAATTAGTGCCATCATAGGCGATTGTTAATAAATAGCGCATTATGCCTCTTTCCTATGGTCCATATATTACACGGACTGTAATAAATGCTCCTAAAATTAATAAGATAAAGAATAGACCTAAAGTATCCGCGAATCGCCACTTAAGTACGCGATACCTCGTTCTTTCTCCTTGAGGGTCATATCCCCTAGCTTCCATCGCGTTTGTTAAGTCATCACTTCGTTGGAACGCGCTGATAAATAGCGGAACAATAAGTGAAACAATCGCTCGGAGTCTTTCCATAATTTTACCTTTTTTATAATCAACCCCGCGACTTTCTTGCGCTTTCATAATCCGGCCTGTTTCATCTAAAAGCGTTGGGATAAAACGTAAAGCGATTGAAAGTGTCATTGCGATTTCATGAACTGGGAAGCGAATAACTTTTAACGGGTACATATACCATTCTAGCGCATATGTTAAATCAAGCGGTCTTGTTGTTCCCGTTAAAATCATCGTTGTTGCTAAAAGTAAAACTAATCGAATTGTAATATACGCGGTTTGAATGAACGGCCCCCACATAAAGTCATAGCCCCATAAGGTAAAAGCGACTTGGTCATTTGGTAACTTATATGTGAATGTGTTAATAATTAATAAAATTAAAATCATAAACCAAAGCATCTTTAGTTGTTTAAACAAGGCGCTTATTTTAATGTGCGCGATTTTCATCATAATAAAAATTAAAATCGCGAGTGTTCCGTACATAATGAAACTTAGAATATAACTATCAAAAGGCTCACCAACAGATAAAAAAGGGAGAGGCCCGAACTTAAAGAAAATAACAACCATTAAAACAATCGTGCCAAATAATTTGACCCGAGCATCAGTTCTATGAATGATTGAATCATATGGTACGTATCTTCCTAATGTAATATTTTTCATTTTTCTTTTCTCCCTTTTGATAGGGCTTTTGCAAGGTCTTTTTCATTTTTGATACTACTAATATCAATTTCATATCCTGCATCAATTAACTTTTGCGCGACTTCATATAAAACTGGAGTTGCGAGCGAATACTTTTCTGATTCGCTCGTAAAAAGTGTAATTGGATCACACACTTCTTTTATTTCGCCCTCATAAAGAACGCAAACATTATCCGCATATCGCATAACAATATCCATATCATGCGTTACTAAAATAATTGAAGTTCCACCTTCATATATGCGCTGGAATAGTTCCATCATTAGTTTCGCGCCGAGTGGATCAAGTCCTGCGGTAGGTTCATCTAATATTAATATATCTGGTTCAAGTGCTAAAATACCCGCGATGGCGACGCGCCGTTTTTCCCCACCTGAAAGTTCAAACGGTGAACGCTCATAATAAGATTCATCAAGCCCGACCTTTTCTAAGGATACTTTTGCTAATTTTTCCGCTTCTTCTTTTGCAACTCCGAAGTTGCGCGGTCCAAAAGCGACATCTTTGACAACCGTTTCTTCAAATAATTGATATTCAGGAAATTGGAAAACCATTCCAACTTTTTTTCTTAATGATTTTACTTTAAAAACATTTCTATTCCGTGCAATTTCAAGTATTTCTTTTGCTTTTATAATTTGTTCACTTGAGTGCTTTTTTGGTTTTTTAACAATTTTATCGAGGTTACGTAAATACTTTTTATTGGGGACAACAAGTTCATCATAAACCGCAACAACCCCTTCCGTTGGTAAAAGTAACCCATTAATTAATTGGACAAGTGTGGATTTACCTGACCCTGTATGACCAACGACTGCTAAAAATTGATGTTTGTTTAACTCAAGATTTATATTTTTTAATGCCGCGTATTCAAAGGGTGATTTTGGTGAATATGTGAAATTAACGTGTTTAAATTTTATTTGCATAAGCTTTCTACCATGCTTTCTAAATCTTCATATTCACTAACAGGAAAACCTTCGCCCATCAGAGCGGACTTAAGTTTATAAAAGAACGGCAAATCTAGTTTAATTTCTTCTAATTGCTCCTTTGATGCGAATACTTCTTTCGGTGTTCCTTGATTAACAATTTTGCCTTCATTCATTACATAAATAAAATCACTAGCGACAGCCTCTTCAATATCATGAGTAATTGATATTAAAGTTAAATCAGGATTTTCTTTACGCATTAATTGGATAATATCACGAATTTCTTTTTTACCACGAGGGTCAAGCATCGCGGTTGCTTCATCAAAAATAATAATTTTGGGATTCATCGCTAAGACTCCTGCAATCGCAGCACGTTGTTTTTGACCACCGCTCAAGTTAATCGGTTCTTTATTTAAAAAGTTTTCCATTCCAACTTTCTTAGCGACATCGTTTATAATACTGTCCATTTCTTCATTAGGAACTTGGCGGTTTTCAAGACCGAAGGCAATATCATCAGCGACAGTCGCACCGACGAATTGGTTATCGGGGTTTTGAAAGACAATGCCTAAGTATTTTCGAAGTTCGTATAAATTTTCTTCATCCATCACTTCATCAAAAATAGCGATATCTCCACTTGCAGGTTGGAGTAATCCGACAATCAATTTTGCTAGTGTTGATTTACCAGAACCATTATGACCGATAATCGTTACATATGTACTTGCAGGTATGTCTAAAGTTACATCACGAATGACTTCTTCGTTTTTATCATACCCAAAGGATACGTTTTTTATACTAACTGCAATTTGTTTCATTGTTGTTTTACTTATATTGAATATATGGTCTTCTTCCTTTATATTGACGATATTTAACCCCCGCGAGGTCAAATAAGCGTTTTGAGGCGATTGTTGTAATTGAATCAGCGTATTTATCAGAATCATAAACGACTTCTTTAATCCCTGATTGAATAATTGCTTTTGCGCATTCATTGCAGGGGAAAAGCGTTGAATAAATTGTGCATCCTTCGATTGAGGCTCCACTTCGAACATTCAACACAGCATTAAACTCAGCATGACATACATACAAATATTTTGAATCTAATCCTTCGCCATGGCCCCAGGGTAAATTATCATCATCAATACCGCGCGGCATACCGTTATATCCTAGCGATACAATTCGATGGTTTTCATCGACGATAACACTTCCAACTTGTGTTTGCGGATCTTTTGAACGCATACTTGATAAATGGGCGACACCGATAAAGTATTCATCCCAGCTGACATAATCTTTTCTTTTTTTCTCCACTTTTACCACCTCAATATCGATGGTATTATACCATAAGCACGGCTGCTTAGTTAAAACATAATCACATCCCACTTGAATTAGTTATAATAATAGTGGTACAAAAAATGATTAAGTATACAGATAAACAAAAACAAACACTTGCAAAATATGAACAAAGTCTTGCTGCCTTAAAAAAAAGGCAAACAGTTTTTGCGACTTTAGTCGTCGTTTGCGGCGTGATTGCTTTGTTTTTTATTGTGTTTTATTTAATCCATTACTTTGTCGAAGATAATAGTGTTAAAGGCTTACTTATTCCAAGTATTATTTTTGGCATCTTATTTATATTTTTCTTTATCTTTTGGGGGTACTTTGCTTCAAAGCGGATGGCCCTTTTTGCGAGGTATGAGAACTTGCTTGTGCAATATCAATTTATAAATAAAAATCCAGAAATATTTACTGAAGAAGCAAACTTAGATGAATAAATATTACAAATAAAGAAAAACCTCATGTAATTAAACATGAGGTTATTTTTTTATCGATGTTTTTTATTAAACGTATTGATTTCTTCCTTTTCTATAAGTGTATAAGCCTGCAAGAATTGTAATGCCTGCGACTGCGATGATAATTACTGCAACGAGTTTATTGTGACTTACTTTATCTTTGCTTGGGTAGGCGACACTGCTAATGTTTGCGTTATACATTGATTGAAGAGCACTGTATTTTTCATAGGCGTTAACTTGGACGCCGACTCCACGGGGGTCGCCGTAGCCATCAAGGCCGACGCCAGAGTAGTCGGTAATTTCTACGTTACCTAATTCACCTTCCATATTCCAGATTTCACCGTCTCTAGGTAAGAAATTCGTATCTAATGCCGCAAAGCTACCATAACCGTTATCTAAACTTGGTGAACAAGTTAAATAGCCTTCTAAGACTTTAGCGAAGAAACTCGCACCGATTCTACTTGTAATTAAACCGTGTGATAAGTTTGGATTCGCCCCACCTTCTAGCCATTCACCAATTACGAATAACTTCGAACTATCACCTTCTTGATACACTAAGCCATTCGCGGTTGTGTTCCAAATTTCAGTGTGGTCTGGTTTTAATCTGTGGAATTTAATCTCATTACCAATGAGATCTAGTAACGGAACATCATAGTAAGCGAACCAATACTGTTCTATAGCTGGTAAGGTATCATTTTCTGCAACATAGTCTGAAGCTTCGTAAAGTTTATTATTAACTTCAAGAACAGGTTTAGATTCTAAATCATAAAACGCACCTCGGGCTAACCAAATTCTTGTATGGTTTGCATCAATACCATTTAACCGTTGTGGTTGAACGACGAATTTTTCAGGCCCGTAATAATCCGTTGTTACCTTATTATAGTTTAATCTCCACGGCTCTCCTTGACCACTACCATCAATTGTAAATGTGTGAAGTCCGCGTTTAAGCCCGACAATGTTTGCACTTTGTTTTAAGTCAAAGCCTTGGTATCCGACTAAAATAATTTTAATTTCTTGAACGAACTCAGGGAAAACATATTCGCCAAATTCATCCAAAGGAATGCCTGGCCACTCCGTATTGTTGTACTCTGCTCCTTCATCTACAACAGCTTCAAATGCATGGACATGAGTCATTTCAAGTGCCGGATTCCAATTACTGGTATTATTAACTTTAATTTTAATGGCAGGATTTAGATCTCCAGCTACTTTTTCTAGATGAGAGTTGACTGCTTCGACTTCTAATCCTCTCGCGTCATTTAAACTACCGACAAATAATGCGCCGATAAGACCAAAGAGAGTTAAAAGTTTCGTTGTCTTTTTCATAAAAGCTCCTTTCGCTCATTATATTCGAGCATCTTTAATTACTATACATATAATTTACTATTTTCAACTTATATTTTCAATTGGTTTTTTATAAAAAGTATTTTTACATACTTTTCTATGTAATCTTAACTTAACTTTATTGCTGCATCTCCTGCGTTTTATTAAATTATAACAACATTATCTTCATGGTTAATACCGTAGGTTTTACTATTTTCTTACTTTCTTTAAGCTGTCTTATATTATAAACTGGATAATTAATCCAATTAAGGCAAGTGCGGCGATTACTAATGAATATATTAATCCGCCTTTTTTATCGCTTCGCTTATGTTTAATGACTTGATGCAAATAATAAATTAAGACGCTAAGCGATAATGCTAGCGCACCTACAAAAGATGCAATTCCAAGTACTCGCAACGAATTTGCTAGTACACGGCCATCATAATTATATAGATCATTAATAGCGCCACGAAACTCTCCGCTAAGAAACAAAAGTCCAAGCGTGCCTAAACCAATTAAGATTAGAAAAAAGTGTATTAGTCCGTTAAGTCCATTTAGAATTGATGGATCGCCCGCAAAACCTATCCCAAATACATAGCCAGTTAAAACCATAAATGATGCAAAAGTTAGGCAAAAGCTAGTAAATGTTAATCTCCGATTTCTTCGATACTTAAAATCGTTTGCTTTTTTTGGATGCGTTGCAAGTATTGATGGCTCTTCTATAGTATGATTTGTCCTTGCTTCTTCTATCGTTTCTTGCAGCATTGCGCCGCAGTTTTCACAAAAAACCGCTCTACGAGGATTATTACTTTTACACGTTGAACATTGTTTCATTAATTTTCTTGTCCCCTATATACATTTTCACATGGCTAAAACTATAAATTATACTGCTGTATTTTATTGTTAAATAATAATTAAATTCGTAATATTCTTGCTTCGTAAGGCTTTAAATAGACCAAGTCAGGGGTTTTACTACTGTAGTCATAGTTACTTAAGAGCAATTCGCCATTTAAATCAAATTTTGCTTTTACTTGCTTTTTACCTAAATTAACCACAACTAGAATAGTTTCATTTTCATATTTTCTTTTATATGCATATATATGCGAATGAGACTTAACTTTTTCATACGTCCCCACTTGTAAAGCGGAACTTTCATTACGAAGTTTTCCAAGTTCTTGGTAATACTTTAACAAACTTTTTTCTTCGCTAATTTGCTTGTTTACGTTAATTACATCATAGTTAGGATTAACCGCTAGCCATGGCTCACCGCTTGTAAATCCGCCATGAGGTGAATCATCCCATTGAACAGGCGTTCTTGCGTGGTCACGGCTTATCGTTAGCGATAATTTGAACGCGGTTTTACGAGAAAATTTATATTTATCCCTGAGGATGTTATAAACACCAATATGCGTTACGTCTTTAATTTGATCAATTGATGTAAATGGATAGTTAAGCATGCCGATTTCTTCTCCCTGATAAACAAACGGAGTGCCACGTAAAGTTAAAAGAATACTTGCAAGGGCGCTGCCAGATTCGTAGTGGTAATTTTTGGCATCGCCAAAGCGTGTAATTGATCGTGGTTGATCGTGATTTTCAAAAAATAGCGTCCCCCAATCAACGTTAAAATTAACTTGCCATTTATGTAAGATTTTTATCAAGTGTTTCGGCTTAAACTTTTTCTTAAATATTGGTAGTATTCTTGAATCAGCTTCCATATGCTCGAATGGAAATACGGTTGTTAACTGCTCATCAGTATAAAGTTTCGCCGCTTCTAAAGTAACATTACTTGTTTCTCCGACTGTAAAAGCATCGTATGGCTCGAAGACTTCTTTGTAGAGGCGTCTTAGTAATTCGTGTGAGCCAGGTCGACTTAAATAGTGTTCTGTTCCTTGTAAGTAGGGCCTTCTTTTGCCATTATCAAAAGAATCTTTCCAAATTAAGTTAATGACATCGCAGCGAAATCCTGCTGCACCTAAATCAAGCCAAAACCTTAAAACATCAGCGACTTCTTCATAGACAGCGGGATTGCGCCAGTTTAAGTCAGGCTGACTTTTATCAAATAAGTGCAAATACCAAATATCTTGCTCAGGTATATACGACCAGGCCGGCCCCATGAAAAAAGATTGCCAGTTATTTGGTGGTTTTACTTTACCTTTTCTTGTCTTTTTTCCTTGTTTAAAAACATAATAATCACGGTACTTAGAGTTTGGATCAGAAAGGGCTTGTTTAAACCATGTATGTTCGCTTGAGGTGTGATTAACGACTAAATCCATAATAATATGAATCCCGCGTTTTTTGGCTTCTTTAAATAACTCTTTCATATCATCAAGTGTGCCAAACTCAGGATGAACATCTTTATAGTTACTTATATCGTAACCATAGTCATTATTTGGTGAAGGATAAACTGGTGAAAGCCAAAGGCCAGTTATACCTAAGTCTTTTAAATAATCCAGTTTAGAAATAATCCCTTGAATATCACCGATTCCATCTCCATTCGAATCACAAAAACTTCTTGGCCATATTTGATAAAATATCGCATCATGCCACCATTTCCGTTCCATAAGTTATTCCTCCTTTATTCGTAATCGCTTAACTCATGTTGAAGTGCATTTGATTTAAGAAAAGCAAATATATCTTCATAAACTAATTGATGTTTATCTTCGTTTAATATTTCATGACGCATGTTGGGGATAATTCTAGTGATGACATTATTTAAACCTGCCTTTTTATATAAGTTTGCTAGTTTAACTACGCCTTTCCCCATCTTTCCGACCGGATCATCTGCGCCAGCAACTAATAAAACTGGGATGTTTTTGTCAATATTTTTAATGAATTTAGCCTTATGCAGGCGTGCAAGCGCAGCCATAAAATATTTATAAAATCCCATTGTCGACATATACCCACATTTTGGATCCGCGATATAAGTTTGAACATTTTCTTTATTGTAGGAAAGCCAGTCTAATTTTGTTTCCCGGTTTTTAATCTTTTTGGCATAACCTCCAAAAGCAACGTTATTAAAAAACTTTGCTTTTTTATTGAAATTTCGTTTGCAAACAGTAAGTTTTGCCAATACATTTCCAGCTTTAAAAGAAAAGTCCGGACCGTTCGAGCCGATAATTACAGCTTTATCAATACTTTCACTATAAAGTTGTAAGTATCTTTGAAGCATGAACGACCCCATTGAATGAGCGATGATATTTATTCGCAAGTTTTCTTTTTTTAACTCGAGTACGAACGAGTATATTACTTCAATAAACTCATTGAAAAAGTTTTTCGGCACGATACCGTAGTCTACTTTATTACCCTCCGCGGTTAAGCCTTGACCAAAATGATCAAAAACAAACACATTGAATTTTTGTTTATTTAAAAACTTCGCGAAGTCTTTATATCTTGCGGCGTGTTCTTCCATGCCAGTTAAAATAATTATATTTTCTTTAGGTTCTTCTACTTTAAAGGCATAGCCAAAAACATCAACACCTGTCGCGGAAGGATGTTCAAAAATCTTTTCACTCATTAATTTTTGTCCTCCAGATTAATTCCACTTTTATTTTACTTTAAAATTACCAAGTAATAAACACGTAAAAATATATTAACTAAATTATATTTAATACGTTTCTACTTGAATAAACTTTAAAAAATTGTGAATGTTACCTTTCTTTACTTGTATTTACTCTTGTCGCGTTCGAATTATCAATATAGCGATAATAAATACTTAATAGAAAACTAACAAAAAATGAAATGAATGGGTATAAAATAATAAATATAATTGAATCAAGTGCAAGAATTGCTAAATAACCATGACTTGAATAAATAGTAAACGCCTTCCATATTGGTGTCCAAACGACACGAACAATAAAAGAAGTTATAAAAACAAATAAGGCGACCTCATATGGAGTTGGGCTATCTTCATTTTGAATTGGACGAGATTTAAAATATTTATTAATAAAATATACAATAATAAACAATGTAAATAATAAAACAAATAATCCTAAAGGTAATAAGACTTTCCACTGAGTAGTAAAAATAATTTCTCTAGATTCTCCACTTCCGTAAGGAACAGTAATTGAAGGATTAATCCAAACGATTAAAGAAATTAGTAACCAAACAATAAAAAAGAAATAAACAATTAAAGGGATTTTTGATTTTTGATGTTTGATTTTTCTTAGTCCTTTAAATATTAACCAAGGAAGCACACCATTTATAAAGGCAGAAATAATTGGCCACGGTAAAGTTGATCCAAAACCAAACTTAATGCCATTACCTAAAATATCCGCACTAATACCTACAACCGCACCATAAATTGGACCTAAGATAATTGAGGAGAGCATTACTGGTACTGCCCCTAAAGAAATACGTGCAAAACCTGCATCAATTACAAAAAGTCTCGTCATAATGACGGTAAAAGCGATTAATAATGCTGCCGTAGATATGCGGCGAATTCTTTTCCTAATTAGTGGTTCATTCATCCAAATTAACCTCTTCTAACATTTTAGACACTAACCCACTAAAAGCAAGTGAGCCTGTTATAAGTAGTAGTCCGTCTCTATCTAGTTCATCGTATTTGCGTTTTATAAGTTTCATGAAGTTTTTTTCGTATAAAAAAGGTAAATGCTCATAATCTTCATTAACTCGGGCGCGTCCGTGATTAAAAGTCGTTAATGTAATATCTTTTGATAACGTTTTTAGTTCTTTTAGTTCGGAGTCAGCATCTTTGTCTTTAAACGATGCAAAAACGACTTTAATATCACTAGGAGTAGGAATTTCCTTATTTATTTCCGCAATTAAGACCTTAATTGCCGCTTTATTATGGGCACCGTCGACAATTACACGTTTTTGAAACCTTTGTTTTTCATATCTGCCACGAAGTTTAAGTGCTAAGCCAGCTTCTTTTATTGCGCTACTCGTTACTTTAAATTGTTTTGCTAATATTTTTACCGCTTTAACTGCTAACGCAAAATTAGTCGCCATAAATTTAGCAGGAGTGGCGATTTCATATTGTTCGTTTTCAAATGAAAATTTAAGGCTTTGTCCTTTTTTAATAATATTTTCTATTTCACCTAGTTCATATACTTGGCTATTATTTTCTCTTGCGTAGGAAAGCAAATACTCTTTAGCCTCTTTAGTAAAGTAATTACCTAGCAAAAGCGGTACATCTTTTTTGATGATTCCTGACTTTTGCTTAGCAATTCCTATCTCGTTTTGACCCAAGACTGCTGTATGTTCAAGTGAAATATTCGTAATAATCGATAAGATTGGCGTAAATATATTTGTCGCATCAATAGTCCCGCCCATACCGACTTCGACAATTGCTAAATCGACTGTATTATTTTTAAAATATGTAAATGCAAGAAAACTTTGCATTTCAAATGTTGATAAATTATATTGTTTGAACTTTTCTAAGTATGGTTTAGCAAGTAAGTCTAATTGTTCGCGAGTAATTAGTTGATTATTAATACTAATCATTTCTTCATAATTTACTAAGGCTGGCGAAGTAAATAATCCAACTTTATACCCTGCTTTAATATAAATGTTCGCAAGTGCAGTCGCAGTAGTACCTTTTCCGTTTGTACCACTAATATGTATTGCTTTAAGCGGAAAAGAAAAATTACTCGCTTTTAAGAAGGCGTCATAATTACTTCTTTCATAGCGAGCAAAATTACTTTGATCAAATAATGTAGTAATTTCACTAGTCATTATATCGACCTTCTTTTAATCTTTGCTCAATCGCGCGTTTTTGGTCTCTTTCTTTAATCGCTTCACGCTTATCGTGGAGTTTTTTACCGGTTCCAACTGCGATTTCAAGTTTCGCTAAACCACGGTCAAAAAATATTTTTGTTGGAACAACTGTTTTACCAGCTTTTTCAACTTCTTGTGCGAGCCGTCTTATTTCTCGTTTTCGGAGTAGGAGTTTTCTTTCACGGCGTGGTTCGTGGTTATGAATATTACCTTTATCATATGGAGCGATATAAGTATTAATTAAAAAAGCTTCTCCATGACGAAAAGTGACATAAGCGTCGCTTAAGTCAGCGTTACCCGCCCGCAGCGATTTTATTTCCGTTCCTTTTAAAACGATTCCCGCTTTGTGGAAATCGCTTAAGTGATACTTAAAACGTGCGTTGCGGTTCGTAATACTTTTTGGTTGTTGCCTTTTTTTCATTTTACATCGCTCCGCGTCAAGATTATATAATAATTACTAACTTTTATCTATGTTTAGATTTTGGCAATGAGAGGATATTTAATCTTAAGTTTGCCGTTTTTAACTTTATATTTTTGATCACTAATTAAATCTTTAAGTTGACTCGCTTCAAATGGTAGAGTAATTTCAATTTCTTGTTCGCTTAAATTAAATATACCTACATATGTTTCTTCTTTACTCTTAAGTAACGCAATCATGACATCACCTTCACTTGCTTTTTCAACATTAAAGTAAAGTTTGTCTTTAAATACTTGGTGTTTTTTAATAGCGATTAATCGTTTAATAAAGTTATAAAACTTTTCATCTTTTATTTCTAAATCAATCGGATCTTTTTCAAATAAGTTTGGTTTATGGGTCGCTTTTACTTCTTGGCCCGCGTATAAAAATCCTAGACCAGGGGCAAAGAAAGAATAAGCGGTGAAATTAATTAAAGAAAGTTCATCTCTAATAATTGCATGCGCGCGTTCTTGATCATGATTTTCCAAACAACGCATTTTTAAGTAATCGGCAGGATAAATAACTTCTTGAGCGTTGATCGCCGTAATTAGCTCATCAAGTGTATTTTCACCCTTGAAATAGCCGTGATAGTAGGAAAATATATCATAGTTATATAAAACATCGAATGCTTCATACATTTCGCCATCACTATGAGCGAGGTGGCCTTCGCTTCTTAGCCATTTAATAAAACTTGGTTCAATTGATTCGCTTAACCAAATCATTTCATTGTTCACTTTATCAACTGCTTCAACAGCTTCTAACCAAAATGAAAGTGGTACTAGCGGCGCGACATCGCAGCGGAACCCATCAACGCCTAACTTCGCATACATAATAAGCGTATCAATTAAATACTTACGGACATCTTCGTTATCTAAATCCAAATCACCAACATCGCTCCAATCGCCAACCCGATTTGCAAGTTTACCGTCACGGTAGTAAAAATATTCAGGATGCTCTTTTAATAGCGTTGAATCTCTTGATGTATGGTTAAAAACGATATCAATCATAACTTTCATCCCTAAATCATGAGCTTTATTAATGAGGTTATAAAAGTCTTCAACTGTTCCTAAATCTTTATTAATAAGCCGGTAGTCTTTAATCGCATATGGTGAGCCGACACTACCTTTTCTTGCGACTTCTCCAATTGGATTAATCGGGAGAAAATAAATAATATCGACACCTAGATCTTTAATCCGCCCTAAGTCATCGTAGATGGCTTGAAAGTTACCAGCTTCAGAATAATTTCTGGGGAATATTTGATAAATAGTTTGGTTTCTTAATTGTTTACGTAAGTTTACTCTGGGCATAATTATATCCTTCCTTTATTTCATTAAGTTAATTTTAACAAGTTAACCGCATAAAAACGTATTTATGCTTATAAAGCATTGATGAACTCATCAAACTTTGAGACCTTTTTCTTTTCACCAAAGACAAATAAAATATCATTAGGCTGAATTTCATCCGTACCTTTAGGTAAAAACAAACTGCTATTTCTTTCGATTAATAATAAGTTAATATCAAACCGATTTCTTATTTTCATATCGATTAATGATTGAGGGATGAATTGCTCATTAACAAGCATTTTAACAATGACATAGTCTTCTGCGAGATTGTAGTAATCTAAAAATGTGTCGGAAACGATTTTGTTCGCTAAATTGATCCCAGCGAGTTTTTGTGGTGAAACTACATCTGTCGCACCGAGTTTTTTTAAAACCGGAACAAAGTAATCATCATCAACACGAACCGTAATTTTTGGGATATTAAATTCTTTCAAAATAATCGTTGAAATAATCGATGACTGCAAGTTGGAGCCAATCGCAACAATCGCATGTTCGACGTTTTGAACTCCTAATTCACGTAATCCAACTTCATTTGTCATATCACATATATAACAATTATCGACGTAATCAGCGACTTTATGGACGTTTTCTTCATCCGTATCAATCGAAATAACTTCTGCTCCTAACGCGGTTAACTCTTTTGCAAGCTCGGTTCCAAAACGGCCTAAGCCTAATACTGCAAATGATTTTTTCATTGTTTACCCTCCTAAATTAACCAATAATGATTTTTTCTTCTATGTATTCAACCCCGCTTTTACCAGGGCGATTCCAGTTTTTATTCCATAAACTAAAAATTGTAATTGGTCCGATTCGACCAAATAACATCATCAACATTAAAATTACTTTTGATCCCCAATGTAAGGAAGGAGTTAAGACAAGTGTTATCCCTGAAGTTCCAAAGGCCGATGTTGCCTCAAACAAAATTCTTTTAAACAAAAACGCATCATTTAAGCCATTGTAAATCTCGCGGCCTTCTTCGATAAGGAGTAAAAATATCGCGCCGCTTATAATAACAGCGATACTAATAAAAAATAAAGTAAATGCGCGGAGCTTATCTTCTTCGGATATTTTTCGGTTGTGTGTCAGTGTCTTTTTACCTTGTGATGCACTTGTAATCGAGCGGACAATCGTATAAAACGTTGTTGTTTTAATTCCACCGCCTGTTGATACTGGCGAGGCACCAATAAACGTAAGCATCATCATTATAATTAAACTCGCGTTTTTAAAAGTCGCGTAATTAACTGTGGCAAAGCCTGCGGTTCTTACACTAATACTTGTAAAGTAAGCTTGGAGCCAAGTTATGTTATCTCGCTCAGAAACTTTAAGCATTAACGTACCTAATATAACTAAAAGCAAACTTACTTTTAAAACAATTTTCGAATGAATTGTCAGCTTCTTATATGACCGTTTCTTTAAAAGATCATAAATCACAATCGTACCAAGACCGCCTAAAAATACTAATAAAGTCGTATTAAAATTAAGCAAAATATTGCCTGAGTAATTAACTAAGTTGTTACTTACTCCTATGATATCAAGACCGCAATTATTAAAAGATGAAATCGCATGAAATGCACTTATTCCAATCATTTTCCAAAAAGGGAAATCACCCCAAAATGTAATGAGGTTTAAGATAAATCCAAATGCTTGAACGCTAAAAGTAATAATAACAATTCGCTTTACGACATTTAAAAGGCCTGATGCAGAATCTAAATTCAGTGCTTTCTTTATAACAATTCGATCATTAATACCGATGCGAACACCTAAAGTTGTAAGTATAAATGCATATAAAGTCACCCAACCAAGTCCGCCGATTTGGATTAAACTAGCAAGAACGATTTTTCCAAACACAGAAAAAGTCATGCCAACATTACTAACTGGCATTAACCCCGTTACAGTAACGGTTGAACTTGAGACAAATAAAGCGTCAATAAAACTTAAATTATCACCTGTTGTCGAAAAGGGTAAAAGGAGTAAAACTGTGCCAAGCAATATCACACCAATAAAACTAAAGACAATTATTGCTGCGGGGCTTAGTTTTCTTCTTTTTTTACCTTGCATAACTTCTCCGTTAAACTAATTAAATCACTAATTAAATTATCGGTCTTATAAACATAAATTTCAATAGTGTAACAAAGTATTTGTTAATCATTAAAATCCCCATTCGGGGAAGTTTTAATCTTGTTTTTTAATTAAAGATGCTGCGCCTTCATCTAAATATAAGGTTATATCAGGATGATTCCATAACACAGTGAGCGGCCAGTTTATATCGAACTTCTTCGCTTCGACAAGCCGTTTAACTGCCTCAGCCTTATTTTCACCAAAAGCGAGGAAAATAATTTTTTTCGCCTTCATGATTGTTGCTAATCCCATCGTTATCGCCTTATTGGGGACATTGTCTAAGTTATCAAAAAAACGTGAATTTGAAAGCATTGTTTCGGCAGTTAAATATGTAATGTGTGTTGTTGATGTTTCACTTGTCCCAGGTTCATTAAACCCGATATGACCATTCGTGCCGACACCAATAATTTGAATATCAATCCCACCAGCATCATCAATCATTTGATCGAACTCGCGTAAATTGCTTTCAGAGGGGAAAAATGTATTTTCTTGTTTAATATCTACGTGTTCGTATAATCTTGTCGACATATAATAGCGATAACTTTGCTCACGGGGAAATACACCTAAATATTCATCAAGGTTAAATGCTTTCACGTCCGCGTAAGTAATCCCGTCGCGAGTATGTCGTTTAATCATTCTTCGATATACGCCTTTTGGTGATGAACCAGTGGCAAACCCTAATACAGCACTGGGATTATTAGCAACAAAGTCACTAATAAGATTCGCGGCTTCATTAGAAGCTTTTGTCTTAGTGGAAATGACAATTTTCATAAACTCCTCCTTAAGAGTATACGATTGAGTTTAACCGATTTAATTAAATTTGCAACTATATAATTTTTAGACGTCGCCGACTTGTAAATAATATGTATCAGGATTATTCGGGTCAAATGGCTCCGAAGCCCAGATTAAAGTGACTAAGTCGCTATCACCTACATTAGTAATATTATGTGTATATCCTGGAATCATATCTAATACTTGCAACTTGTCCCCGCTAACATAAAAGGAAATAATTTCCTCTTCATCAACTTTACGGTAAGAAATTTTTGCTTTGCCATAAACTACGAGAAATTTTTCATTTTTACTGTGGTGATAGTGTTCACCTTTAGTAATTCCTGGTTTGGCAACATTAACCGAAACTTGCCCAGCGTTTTTTGTTCGAATAAATTCGCTAAAGGAGCCGCGCTCATCAATATTCATTTTTAAGTCATAAATAAATTGCTCAGGTTTTAAGTAACTTAAATAAGTCGCATATAGTTTGCTAGAAAATTCACCGTCCATCGTGGGGATTACAAGCGAAGTTCTTGATGTAACGAATGATTCTAGCAACTCTTTTACTTCTTGAAGTGTTTTTGTATATGTTGGTTTAATACTTAGTGGTTCGTTATAGTCGCGCTTTGCACCTCTTAATACCGCTTTAAACTCTTCGATAACATCATCGATGTATAAAAATGTTACTTGCTTATTTGGATCATTCACTTGAAGCGGGATATTACGCGCAATGTTGTAACACCATGTTGCAATGACTGAATTATAGTTTGGACGGCCCCATTTACCAAATAAGTTTTCTAAACGGTAAATATAAACGGGGACACCGACTTCTTTTGAATATGAAAACAAGTAATCTTCGGCTTCCTTTTTGGATTTACCATAATCATTATCAAGGGTTGCTTGAATTGAACTAGAAAAAACAAGCGGGATTTGCTTATTGTTTTTCTTAATAAGTTCAATTAGTTTATATGTAAAATTAGTGTTTCCATCATAAAATTCTTCATTACTTAAAGGGCGATTAACACCTGCGAGGTGAATAATGAAGTCTGCTTCTTTAATATATACTTCCAACATTTCTTTAGGGGTATCTAAATCAAATTCAAATACTTTGTATTCGTTTTCTTTTAACATGTAGACGACATGTTTGCCAACAAAACCTTTCGCTCCTGTTACTAATACTTTCATAACTTCAACCTTCTTTCTTAGATATTTTAAATATAAACCGCATCTTTTGTAAGCCCGTGTTTATTTAGAAGTCTTTTTTCTTCTTGTTTAATTTGGTTATAGTACACAAGTTGGGGTACGACAACTGGTAAACCGTGCCAGATGCCTTCTGCATTAAAAATTAAAAGGCTAATTGACTCAATACTGCTATGAAGCAAAAAGGCTCCTAAAACGATTAAAGAAAACATGCCAAACGGTTTGTTATACTTTAAAATCCGGAAATCAACATAAATGATATAGATGATTAACGCAAAATATAGTAAAAGGCCAACCAAACCTAGACTCGCCCAAATTTCAAGGTATCCGCTATGAAAGTTACCCCACGTTGTATCAACGACGACAACATCTAAATCACTTGCTCCTTTACCTAAGACTAACTTCGAAATATATTGTCCTTGGCCAAAAAAGAAATTTCGCCAATCATGAGTAATCGAACTCCATGCAACTCCCCAGATGTCCGCGCGACTGTGAATCGACCCAAACTTAAACAATTCATCAGGTAAAAACTTATGTAAAAATAGGCCTAATTTAGTATTTTCTAAAGCGGGAACAAAATAAAATGTAATAACTACACTTACTAAAGCAAAAATAACAAAGGTAACTACCAACATAGTAACTTTGTGCTTTTTAAAATTTTGGACAATAAACGTAATTAAATAAGCGAGTAAAATAAGCCCAACTAACAGTATTTTCGTTTTTGAATATGTGAGTATAATAAAGGCTACAAAAGGTAAAGCAACGAGCCACATTAAATTCTTATATCTTCCCATCGTGGAACGCAAATACAAAGTGAAAATAAACCCTAAAAATAAGTGGGAAGCAAATAAGTTTTGATTTACGAATAGAGCTTTTGGATAAGGGATATGGGCGATATATCCTTGTTCAAAAATACGGCGATATATGTCGATTTCATTATAAAGACTATAGCCAATCAAAACATACATCCCAACAATAAAAAACACCGCAATATATTTAAGACTATTTCGAGAACTCTTCTTAAGCGGCACAACGATAAG
>JAAYSH010000054.1 GCA_012518415.1 Erysipelotrichaceae bacterium
ACAAGTGGCAAACCCGAAGATGAATGTAGCGATTTTACGTTATTTTAATCCAATTGGCGCGCATCCTAGCGGGTTAATTGGCGAAGATCCTCAAGGCATCCCAAATAACTTAATGCCATATATCGCTCAGGTTGCAATTGGTGAGTTGCCAATTTTAAATATATATGGTGATGATTATGAAACAGAAGATGGGACTGGTGTTAGAGACTACATTCATGTTGTCGATTTAGCACTTGGACATATTGCCGCACTTAAAAAACTAGTGACAAATCCTGGCTATGTTGTTTATAATCTCGGTACAGGAAAAGGAACAAGTGTATTACAACTCGTAAAAGCCTTTGAAAAGGCAAGTGGAGTAAAAATTAATTATCAAATCGGCCCAAGACGTGCTGGCGATTTAGCATTTAGCTTCGCTAATGTTGATAAGGCTAAGCAACAATTACATTGGGAAACGAAACTAACGATTGAAGATGCTTGCCACGATACATGGCGGTGGCAGCAATACGCGAAAGAAAAGTAGTTCTCTTAATAAAGTATGAAATTTTATATAACGTAGCGAAGCCATATGGACACTATTTGAGCCGCTGTTCTTTTTTATACTAACATCACATAATAATATTATTTTTTATGAATCTAAACTTACCACTAATTTCTCTTTCAATCTCATCAACATGGTATATATTAACATGTGTTTTTTTGCCAAACATCTGCAAAAACTCATCTTTTATTTGATTATCAAAAATGTTGAGATACTTTTCTTTATCAACTTCTAAATAAATATCTACCTCGTCTAGTTTGTTTTGAACAACTTGAGATCTAATAATAACATTTGGAATATTTTTAAATAAATTAGCAACATTGACACTATATATTTTTACACCATCAGCAGTTAAGAGAAAATCTAGTTTTCTGCCTTGAATTTTATCAACTAAGATTGAATCGCTTCCACATACACATTTAGTGTTTTTACTATCAAAAACCATTGCATCATCTATTTGATATCTAATAAGGGGTGTTCCGTGCGTTGTAAAACTTGTTACCAGTATTTCATCATTATCATTTTTATAATGTTCAAAAACTCCTGAGGATAACTCCATATGTAGTTTTTGATGTTTACACTCAGTTACAAAAGGGGCGCCTTCACTTGAAGCATATTGATCATATACTTTACATTTAAAAACTCTTTCTATAAGTTTTCTTCCTGAGGTTGTCAAAGTTTCCGATGTAGGAAATATTGCGATTGGTTGAAATTTCAGTTCAAGATTATTTCTCTCTATATAACTAGCAAGATCAACAATCGCCATAAAGAAACCATCTATAGCTTTTGGCTTAAATTTATTTAGGCTTTGGACATAGTATTTCATATTATCTTCTGACAAATGAAATGGAGAATAAATCATTTGTTTACATGCTTTATTATATCGCCAAAAACACTTTTTCTTTTGTTTTGGAGGAACAATAGGTTTGCCATTAAAAGTTGCTCTGCGCATCTTTAAATGTTCATAACCAACCCTAGATTTAAAATGGTCTAACATAGCCATTCGCTTCATCATGTCATTTTTAGTCATTGTAACTACAAGCGACTTACCAGTTGTGCCACCTGTGTGTGATGTTATTGCACCTTTATTAGTTGTAATAACATCTTTAATATTTAAGCGAATATCCTCTTTCGATACAATTGGCAACATTTTTAAATCTTCAAGTGATTTGATTTCACTTAAATCAATGTCTTTGTATAAATTATTGTAGTATTTACTGTTATTTTTCGCATAACTAATAAATCGGACCAATTCTTTAAATTGATAATCTAGCTTATCTTGTAAGCTCCAACTATCAAATTCTTCGAGGAATTTTCTATGTTTGTAATATGTTTTCCCATAACGACTCCGGTTTTTTATGTAACCCGATAGTGATACGGCAATATTTTGAATGAATATTGGCGATATATTGTAAATTGTCTTAAGAATACCCATTGTGTCCTCCTATATATATTAATGTGTCTTTCTTATCTTTTTAAAAGCCGCAATTTTACGTAATAGTGCCCTATTAATTTATCCCTACTTATATAAGTGTAGTTTAAAGGGTTCCCTATTTAAAAGTTGTAATTGGACTTGAGTTGAGATTACTTTGCTTGCAGCATAAATTAATCAATTGTTTTAGTTAACGAAGCCTCTTCCAGTGACAAAAGAAGTCCGTTTTACTTTTGCGGATAATCTTTATAAGATATCGTCGCACTTGCACCTTTGTCCCAGTGGTGACCTTTTTGCTTGTTCTCTGGCGGTAATTTCATGTAATCACCGTAAATCTGGGTCAAATACTCATCATAACGAGATGGAATTATTACTTTAATCCCCTCAAAAGTCGCCTCAACTCCCTCACCAAAATAATGTTTTGGGAAAGAATCGCGGTTATAATACATCGTTAAATAAGGACCAACAAGTGTTGCATCATCCCATTTAATTCTTTTCGCCCAAGCATTAATTAGTTTCGCCATCCAATTAAATATATTAAATGGTAAGAAAATAATTGAACATAAGTAACCAAGAATTGTCCAATGTAGTTTTCTCCAATTTGGCTTACGCCAAAAGTTGCCTAAATATGTAAACCACCACAAAACCCATAGTAAATATGGTTTAGGTCCTCTTGCTCTTTTTGCATTTTTTCTTTTACTCATCCCATCAAGCGGGAATATATCGATAAAAATACCGTGGTTTATATTATGCCTTGAAAACACGGTTTCAACATAAGTCGTAGAAGAATCACGGAGTTTTGCAAGCGTATACGTATATCCTCGGTCTGTTTTCGGATTTTGTAAAAAATAAGGTTCTTCAAATTCATCTGCGAGCTTCATCAATTTATCAAAATCAGGTCGCGGCATACATACATCAACGTCATCATCCCACGGAATAAAGCCTTGATGGCGTACCGCTCCAAGCGCAGAACCGCCAAAAAGGTAGTACTTTAAACCATGTTTTTTACACACGCGAATAAACTCAATTAATATTTGTAATTGTTTTTTTTGTATATCAGTCATCTTAAACTTCTTTCTAATTTTCTACCGTATACATTATACAACTTTTCCATCAGAGTTCTAGGCTTTAATTAAGTGGCAACTGTTGTATAATATGATTAGTTGATTACATAAAATAGAAAGGTAGTAACAGTTCATGAATGTTGCAATTATAATCGCAGGCGGTACGGGCATGCGAATGAATAGTGAGATTCCTAAGCAGTTTATTAAAGTGGATAATAAACCAATCATTGTATATACGATGGAAGCTTTCGAACGTCATGAACAAATCGATGCGATCGAAGTTGTTATTCTTGACGGCTACGTGGACTATATTTGGGAGTTAGCAAAACAATATAATATCAGCAAACTTCGCTGGGTTGTTCAAGGTGGCGAAAATGGGCAAGGAAGCGCAAGAAATGGCGTGCTTAATTTAAAAAACGAACTAGATGGCGATGATATTGTTATTATTCATGATGCGATAAGACCAATTGTCCCAAAAGTTATTATTGATGATTTAATAAGAGTCGCAAAATTACACGGCAACGCTTGCTCATCGCTGCCGACACAAGAAACCTTAATTCAAAGTGATAACAATCAATACGGAAACGTCTCCCTTGAGCGCAGCACAGTAAGAAGAATTCAAACACCTCAAGCATATAAGTTTGGAAAAATTGCCTGGGCCCATGAAGAAGCGCTTAGACGCGGAATTACTAATAGTGTCTACGCAAATACAATGATGATTGAACTGGGTGAAACAATATATTTTTCGCTTGGGTTTATAAACAATGTAAAAATTACAACACCGGAAGATATCGCCTTATTTAAGGCCTTAAAAGATTTTCCAGAAAAGGATTTGGTGAGCCAATGATAACTCGTTATGATAAACAACTTTATTTAAATCGCGCGACTAAAATAACCGCCGATATTGATATTGAGTATTTTAACCACAAAACAATTTTGCTAAGTGGAGCGACCGGCCTTATTGGGACGATGTTTATTGATGCACTTTTATCTAATCCAAATTATCACGGATTAATTATTGCAAACACATTAAACGTAAGAGCTGCGCAGGCGAGATTTAGCAAATGGCTTTATGATGGAAGATTAAGTTTTGTCGAAGGCAACATCAAAGAACCGCTACATGTTGCAAGAACTGTCGATATCGTTATTCATGCCGCCTCATACACTGATCCAAAAAACTATGCCGCCCACCCAATTGATACGATGTTAATTAACTTCTTGGGCATTAAAAATATGCTTGATATTGCAGCGAGAAACAAAGCAAAAGTATTAGTCATGTCAACAACAGAAGTATATGGCGAAAGCAAGCAAACAACCCCCTTGGATGAAACAAGTTATGGATATATCGACCCATTACAACTTAGGTCTGCATATAATATTGCAAAACAAGCAGCAGAAACACTTGCAATTGCTTATAGCGAAGAGCATGGACTCCATGTAACAATTGCAAGATTTTCACGTGTTTATGGGCCGACGATGTTAAAAGGCGATACTAAAGCCTTGTCACAATTTATTAAAAACACATTACGTGAAGAAGCTGTGCTTTTAAAAAGTGCAGGTAGTCAGCAATATTCATATATTTATGTCGCGGATGCAGTTCGGGCGATGTTATTTCTTTTAGAACATGGCGAAAGTAATGAAGCATACAACATTACTAATGATGAAGTATATTCGCTCAAAGAAATTGCTCAATTAGTAGCCAAAATTGGTGAAGTTGATTTTAAACAAGAAATTCAAGATGAATATAAAGGTAAAGGGTATTCAAAGGCAACATTTGCTATTTTAGATACAAGTAAAATTAAAGCAATCGGTTTTAAAACAGAAGTCAACTTAAAAGAAGGACTGGAAGAAACAATTCAAATTTTACGTTCTGAGTATTAGGATTATTATATGAAGGTAAAACTACGCGATTTTTTCGCATCAATACATATTTTATTAATAATTGGCTTAGTTATTTTCATCGTGGAAAATTCGTTTATTTTGCCTACAGTTATTGTTTCAAACTTTGATTTTTTAACATTTATATTTTTTGCGATTATTGCTACGGCTATAATGGTTACGTACTATATGTACGGGATAAGTGAACATACACTAAGGAGAACGATTGTTATTTTTGCCTTGGTTGGGTTAATTTTAATTCTTAATAGTATTTTTGTTATTATCCAACCAGATATATTTACTTTCACGCATAATAGGGGAGTATTTTCTGGGATTATATCTGTTGATATATCAATGGAAGATAGGGCGCGATCAATTATTTTAATGGTGAT
>JAAYSH010000008.1 GCA_012518415.1 Erysipelotrichaceae bacterium
AAATTACTATTTCGTAGATCTATCGCTACTATAAAATATTATATCATAATTAATTAATTATAACTACATAATTTCCAAAATATAGTTATATTTTAACAACTCCGGCTTGTGGGTATCTAATGGGGGAAATGAATTTTAAAGCATAAATCGGATACTTGGATTTATTTATTTTCTTCATATTCTTTCCCTACTACTTTCTTTTTTATTATAAACTACTCTTGATAATATAAAAGGTGTATACTCAAAACTATTTTCATTCACTAAAAAGTCAAAACTAAATCTGTTTGATACTAAATTTAGTAAACCGTAATATTCTAAACTGTTTCCACCTAAGTCACTTATGAAATGATCATTATTTCCAATCTTATCAATTACTATGTCAAGTGATTTTGAAAAACAATCTTTTACATCATTTAAAATTTGTAAAAACATTTCATCTTCTTCAACAAAAGCGTGATCATTTCTATCAAACTCAAACAATTTAATTGCACGAGCATACCACATTTTTTTAAGTTCTTTCCTTTGGATTTTACCGTTTTTCATTGGTAAACTCTCGTAAGTAAAATAAAATTTCGTGATTTGAGCATGTAAATTTACTAGACTATTATTTAATTTAATCTTGTCTCTTAATTTATTTAAGTTATCCTTATCCATATCTTCTGGCACTTGAACAATGAGTGTTAATACATGATTTCCATCTTCATTTTCTAATCCTAAAACAGAATAATTATGACCATTAGATTTATTTCAGTTTCAATCATATCTGGATTGATATTTTCACCATTTGGTAAAATAACCATATCATCTACCCTGCCTAAAATATGATACTTACCCTTTTTATCTAATCTAATGATATCTTTAGTTAAAAACCAACCATCTTTTGGTGATGATACCGAATCATTATGATAGATTGTTTTTGAAGCTGTTTTACTTTTGACCTTTAATATATCTTGATCGATAACTGTTTCCACAGATGAAAAAAATGGCCCGATTGAAGATGTTAATCTATCATCAATCTTTTTAGAGTTTTCAACACTTAGTATACCCATTTCTGTCAAGCCATACCCATTATGTAGTGCGTAACCCAAACCATTCATTATCATGCATGTTTCTTTTTTTATATACGAACCACCAGAAATCATATACTTTAAGTTCGTACCTAGAATTCTTTTTCTTGTGTTTCTAAAAATAACATTATGTACAAGCCATCTGCCAAAAACAGGCATTTTTCTTTGAAGAAATATGCTAAGCTTAATTGCCCTATTAAACTTCTTTGTTTTATTTTCTTTTTCTACTTCAAGTAATATTTTATCTACTATTTGATTATACAATAATGGGATTTCGAAAAGATGACTTATTTTAAAGTCAATCGCTGTCTGTTTTATCGTGTTTGGATCAAGGTTTTCTAAGAAAACAAAGGTCCTTCCAAAAAAGAAAAACCACAGCAAATTAACAATAAACCCAAATACATGGTAAAAGGGTATTAATGCCAATATAACGATTTCATAATTCTTATTATGCGCTATATACTTGTTTTCTAAAAATATTTCCTCAGATGTTAAAATTTGTTCAGAAATACCTTCGCCATCATAAATAACAATTTTAGGATTACTAGTAGTTCCTGTAGATGTTAATGCAACCTCATTAGCCCAAACTGTTTTTGGCCAATCCGAGTTATTTAAATTTAGATCTTGTATCGTTAAAGTTTCAATTGAGGCTTTTTGAGTATTGTCAACAAACATACAAATCGGGCTTAATCTTTTGACAATTGAATTAAATGTTTCTAATTCTAAATTTGACTGAATTAATACAGGCTTAAATCCTGCTGATAATACAGCCCAAAACAGGCTAACCCAATCAGTTGAATTAACCATATTAATAGCAATATATCCTCCACTAAGGTGTCCGTATTTTAGAGTAATACCATTAGAAATTTGAAAGATACGGTGATATAACTCATTATATGTCATCTCAGATTGCTTATGATTATCATAATATCTACCAAATATTTCAGTTTTATGTCGCTTATATAAAATATTAAATATTGCTTGAAAAGTTTTTTCGCTCTTATGAAGCTCTAACAGGTCCTTTTGCCAAAAATCCCTGAAACTGTCTCCTTATTTTTTAGAGTTAACGTATTTCTTTATCAATTTGGTCTATTATATCACTTTTATAGAAATTTGTAATTCTATTTTTATGACCCTGTTAAAAAAACACATATTTATCAAATCACTATTAAAATCCGCGATTTTCCGCCATAGGGGAATTCGAATCCTTGCCTAAGAAATCGCATAGTAATCGTGTAAATTAAAATGTAATCGTGTAAACAAAACTTTACTTTTTCCTAAAAACACTGGTTTTAACTATATTTTTACTTCTTTATTACTTTTTATATTTAGTTCTGGCAGGTGAATATAGGAGAAAAATCCCTATCTGCCAACAAAAAAGGCTTGACACATATTGTATCAAACCTATTCATCTAACTTGGTGCCCAGAACCGGAATCGAACCGGTACGAGGGACTAACCTCGCAGGATTTTAAGTCCTGTGCGTCTACCTATTCCGCCACCTGGGCAATGGTCACTCGCGAGAGATTCGAACTCTCGACCCCTTGATTAAAAGTCAAGTGCTCTTCCAACTGAGCTAGCGAGTGAATGGCTGGGGTACCTGGGATCGAACCAGGGAATGACAGAGTCAAAGTCTGTTGCCTTACCGCTTGGCTATACCCCAAGTAAATGGTGGAGGAGGGCGGATTTGAACCACCGAACCCTAAGGAACTGATTTACAGTCAGCCGCGTTTGACCACTTCGCTACTCCTCCAACGCCATTTAGTAATGGTGGATGCTGAGGGGCTTGAACCCCCGACCTCCGCCGTGTAAAGGCGATGCTCTCCCAACTGAGCTAAGCATCCTAGTGCCTAACTTAAGGACGCTTGATAAATATATCACTTAACATATTTATAGTCAATTAATAAAACAAAATTTAAGGTGAAAACATGCTAATCCGCTTAAATAATTCCTAAACTCTAGGTTTTCCAAGTAATTTAAACATGTTTTGCTTATAAACTTCGACTCCAGGTTGATTAAACGGGTTAACATCAAGTAAATAAGCACTCATCGCACATACTTTCATAAAGAAGTAGAACAAGTAACCTAAATGATAAGCATCCATTCTTTCGATGCTTATAACGAGATTAGGAACATTCCCCTCTTTAACATGAGCATCAAGCGTACCTAAGTAGGCTTTTTCATTGACAAAACTAAGCGGTTTTGTCGCTAAATAGTTTAGTTCATCTAAATTATCTACATCATGAGGAATTAAAACATCTTCGGTTGGCTCCTCAACATAAATAATCGTTTCAAATAGTAACGGTGTTCCTTCCTGGATAAATTGTCCAAGTGAATGTAAGTCGGTTGAGTTAGTTACACTCGCAGGGAATAAGCCCTTATGCTCCTTACCTTCGCTTTCACCAAATAATTGCTTGAGCCATTCCCCAATCTGCGTAAATTGCGGCTCATATAAGACAAATAATTCAACGCTTTTACCATGACGGTATAAGTAGTCGCGGTTTACTGCATATAAATAAGCAGGATTTTTTTCGATTTTCTTCTCAGATAATTGTTTCTTTGCTTTTTTAGCACCAGCTAACATTTCCTTAATATTAATTCCGGCGCACGCTAGGGGGAATAAACCAACCGCAGTTAAAACCGAATAACGGCCGCCAATATCACTTGGTAAGACGAATGTTTCATATCCATTCGAACTTGCAAGTGTTTTAAGTGCGCCTTTTTCTTTATCAGTCGTTGCAAATATTGCTTTCGCTGCTGCTTCTTTACCAATTTCATGCTCAAGCATTTCTTTTACAAGCCGGAAGGCGATTGATGTTTCTGTCGTTGTACCTGATTTTGATATAACGTTAATCGCATATTTTTTGCCACGCAAATAATTTAAAACTTGGTTCGTATATGTTGGTGATAAGGTTTGACCTAAATATACTATTTCTAATTTATCATCACTATAAAGGCCGCGAATTGCTTCAATTGCCGCTCTTGCACCTAAATAAGAGCCACCAATTCCGCATACGACTAAAATATCAAAATTCTCACGGACATAACTGGCAGCCTCTAATATCCGTTTAACCTCTTCCTTATCATAATTAATTGGCCATTCAAGCCACCCAAGGTAATCATTGCCTGGTCCTTTTTTCTCATGAATAATCTTATGAACCCGGTCAACATCTTTTTGATATTTTTTGTAGTCAATTTCGACTAAGTTGTTGTTTGTATTTACTTTAATCATCTTTTCTAGACTCCTTTGCTTGGTTTAATCCCATTTCAATAAAACAAGGTAGTGCCTTTTCTAAGCCACTAAAATCAATTAAAGCGGGGTCGACTTTTTCTTTATTTAAGCGTCGCCGCTGATTAATTTTAACATTATCTGGTAATTGTTTAAGTGAAAGGCGCAAAAAATTATTTGCAGTATCAATTCCGACAACTTTTACCTTTAATTTAGCATTAAGCGGAGCGAAATAAGTAATATCATAAACATACTTTTCACTAATCTCGCTTATATGGAGTAGGCCACTCATGCCATTATCAAAAAGAAGAAAGGCGCCATAAGGTTTAATTGAAGTAACTTTTCCGGTGATTATATCACCAACATTAATAACTTTGCTTTCACTCATTTTTACTACTTACCTATTAGTTTTAAGACTGCTTCAAACAAACTCAAATCTTCTTTCGTCGTTATTTTAAAGTTAAGTGAAGAACCTTCACTTATACTTACTGGTCGGCCAATCGCTTTTACAAGTTGGGTATCATCGCTAACATTTTCTAAATTATTACCCCGCGCATATTCATGTGCGCGTGAAATATATTCAAATTTAAATGTTTGCGGAGTTTGGATTTCAAAGTATTTACTTCGATCAGGAATATCGTAAATCAATTTATCATCAAGTGAAGTCGCGAGTGTATTTCTACTTTTAATCGCAGTCGTAGTCGCACCAAAAAAATCAGCATTCTTAATATTTTCACTAATAATTGCTTCACTCACTAAAGGTCTTGCCCCATCATGAATTAAAACTAAATCATCATCACTTGTATTTAATTGCTCCAAAGCAGCGATAGCATTACTTACACTTGCTTGCCTTGTCTTGCCGCCTTGAATTAATTTAACGTCATCAGCGAGTTTAAATTTATTTAACTCCGATGTAATAAAGTAAAATTCTTCTTCCTGAGCGACTAAATAAACTGCATCGATTAAGTGATGATTAACAAAAGCTTCGAGCGTATATATAAAAAGTGGTTTATT
>JAAYSH010000055.1 GCA_012518415.1 Erysipelotrichaceae bacterium
GCAACCTTTTCTGATGGAAGTACAGAGATTATTACTCCAATATATACTTTGACCCCGTTAAGCGAAGGAATGACTAGCGTCGAACTTACTTATACTTATGAAGGCGTAACTAAGAGTGTTACTACCCCGATTAATGTAAATGCTCGTAGCCTCGTTTCTTTAGAAATCGCAACTCTCCCCACTAAAACAAATTATGTGCTTGGGGAAAGTCTTGACCCCGCGGGCCTAGTTGTTAAGGCAACTTATAATACTGGCTCGCCGGTTAGTAATTATGAAAACTATACGCTCGCACCGCTTACTCCGTTTACTAGCCTTGGCGAGCAAGAAATTAGTGTTACTTCGCTGGAAAACCCTGCAATCGCGACATCATTTGTCGTTAATGTTATGGAAGCCCCGATTGTAGCAAGCGGAATTTATACAATTACTCCAGCAACAACTTCTTATGTTGATGCTTCTAATAATATGGACTTACTTGTGAGTAATCTAACAATTGCTAAATCGAATGACCAACTTGGTGATTTAAGTATAACGGCCGCCTCAGGGATGAAACTTAATTCTGGCGGTCCTTCGGGCTCTGGGGTTGACGGACGTAATACAATTAATTTTGGTCCACTAAAAAATGAAGGTGCCACACTTTCCATTACCCTCCCTGAACATACTTATGTTATAGCGGTTAAATTGGTGAATCCGCAAATCGAAGCAGCGACAGGCAAAGTTTCAATTAATAATTACTCTGAACACTCAATTACTTTTGGGGTAAATATCGAGCATACTCCATTTAGCAATAATTTATATATTAATACTGCTGCATTTAATAATCGCGTATGGGTGGATGCTGTAGAAATAAGTGTTGGAAGTAGCGAAGCAGCGGCTCTAGAATACGGAACAAGGTTTTTAGCAGCTACTAATGATCAATGTAGCGCCGGCAATGTAAGCCTTGCAACATGGACAAACCTAGAGCAAATATTTGATAACGCCGATGAGAGCGTAAAAAGTATTATTAAAAATACCGCTCCTTCTTTAGATGGGAATGATTTAACCCATGCTTTAGTCCGTTACAATATAATCGCAAATAAATATGGCTATAATGATTTCTTGCAAACTGGATTAGTCATGGCAAGCAACCAAAAAACAACACTTCTAACTTCTTCTAATATCTTTATATTTATCACGATCTTAGTGGTGAGTATTTTAATCGGTGCTCACTTGCTTGCTCAAATACGGCGCTGGATAAATAAATAATTGTTTGTAGATAACTCGTTAGAACAAGTTTTTTATTCGCCGTCTATGATTAAATTTTATAAACAAGGTTGTAGAAGCCTCCTAAATTAATAAAAAGGCCTAGAGTTTTTCACCTCTAGGCCTTCATAATTTTGATTTTTTTACAACACTTTCACAAGTATTGCTAACAGGAAGAAAACCGCAACGAGAATAAAAGTGACAATCGATAAGACGCGGTCAACCCCACGTTCTTTCGTTTTTGCAAAAACGTTCATACCTCCACCAGTAATTGCACCTGAGGCACCTTCACTTTTACCACCTTGGATAAGTGTCACGATAATTAATAAAACACTAACAATTAAGAATATCCAATCTAGAGCTCCCATAACGTTTCCTCCTTCAAATAATTGCTTACTAATAATACTATAATTTTACTCAAACACCAACAATATAATTTTTATTGTTAAATAAACTCCTACTTAACTTAGTATATTTGACTATTTATTCGTCTAAATCTGTGACGTTTTCTTCGCTTTCGCTTACTTCACTTTCTACTTGTTCAACAATAACATCATCAACTTCCTCATCTTGCAAGATGTGACCGCTTCTTGCTGCATCACGTTGTTTTCTTAATTCTTCAACGGGGTTATAAATATAAAACTTTTCGTTATATGTGACTAAATCAAAAATGTCCGGCAAAACCATGATATCTTCACGTTCGATCGTTTCATTTTCTAACTCAATCGTTAAAGTCCCGACGAATGATTCTTGATAATAGCGTATATATAAAGTTACATTATTAATTTCATCCCAGTAATATTCACTAACTTTATCTTTATCATACTCGCCTGCTTCGTTTTGTTCATACAAACTTATTTTTTCTTCATCATATTTACCAACTTCAATTTTCTTTTTATCTTTACGGTTTAAATTTCTTAGTAAATAAAACAATCCAATCATAACGACAGTTACGACAAGTGATATAATTACTACAGGGGTGTTATCACTAACGGCGAGTGCGACAATAATACTTATGATCGCTAATAAGACGGCAAAAACCATAATGTAATTTCTAATTTGAAATACACTTCGGTTTGGTTTTAAGTGTAAATACCCGTTGTAGTGGTCAGGTATTTCAAAAGGTCCGTCCTCAAATCTAACTAGTTCATCATCTTTGCGCATAATTATTCCTCCTCGTTTAGTTCAATAATAATATCGCGTAAAATCGCGGCTTGTTCAAAGTCGAGATTACGAGCGGCTTCGTGCATTTGGCTTCGAAGGTTCTTAATATATTCTCTTTTTTCACTAAGTGACATTTTCGCTGCTTTTTTATATGCAAATTCATCATCTTTTTCAAACCCGCGGACAGGTGGACGAATTTCTTTAATAATCGACTGAGGAACAATACCGTTATCGAGATTGTATTTTTCTTGAATCGCCCGGCGACGGTCTGTTTCCTTAATCGCATTTTCCATTGACCGTGTCATTTTATCAGCATACATAATAACTAATCCATTTATGTTTCTTGCTGCTCGACCAATAATTTGAATAAGTGAGCGTTCACTTCTTAAGAACCCCTCTTTATCAGCATCAAGAATAGCGATTAGGCTGACTTCAGGAATATCAAGACCTTCACGGAGTAAGTTAATTCCAACTAAGACATCGTACTTACCTTTTCTTAGTTCATAAATAATTTCAGTCCGTTCAAGCGTTTTAGTTTCATTATGTAAATATGCGACTTTGAACCCTTGTTGCTTTAAAAAGTATGTTAAATCTTCTGCCATTTTGATTGTAAGTGTAATAACAAGTGTCCGTTCATTGCGGGCATTGCGCACTTTAATTTCACTTACTAAATCATCAATTTGCCCAAGTGTTCTTCTTACTTCAACATGCGGATCGACTAGCCCTGTCGGCCGAATAATTTGTTCTACGACTTTGTTATTCGTTCGCTCAAGTTCATAGTCTCCTGGAGTCGCGGATGTTGTAATCATCTGCGGCACAATATCAACGAATTCTTCAAACTTTAATGGGCGGTTATCAAGCGCGCTCGGAAGGCGGAAGCCGTATTCCACAAGTGTTTCTTTTCTTGAGCGGTCACCATTATACATGCCCCGTATCTGCGGTAAGGCAACGTGTGATTCATCAACAACGACAAGTAAATCCTCAGGGAAATAGTCGATTAAGCAATAAGGCCTTTCTCCTTCCTTGCGGCCGTCAATGTGACGGGAATAGTTTTCAATACCAGGCACCATGCCAAATTCGAGTAAACTTTCGACATCTTGTCTTGTCCGCATTTCAATTCGTTGTGCTTCGATTAACAAATCATTTTGTCGGAAGTATTCAACTCGTTTTTCCATTTCTTTTAATATTGGTGTTGTTGCAGCTTTAATTTTTTCTCTTGTTGAGGCATGATCGTATGCTGGATAAATTGGAAAATGATGGAGACGGTGAATAACTTCACCTGTAACCGTATTAACCTCACTGATTGATTCGATTTCGTCACCGAATGTATCAATTCGAATTGCTCTTTCCCCCGTATCCATTGGAAATACTTCATATATATCCCCGCGAATTCTAAAGGCGCCAGGAAATAAGTCCATATTCGTTCTTGTATACTGGGCATCAATTAGACGGTTAATAAACTCTTTCCGGTCTAATTGCTCCCCAACGCGGACTTCGAATACGAGTGATTTATATTCAAGTGGATCAGTTAAACCATAAATTGAGGCAACACTTGCAACAATAATCGTATCGCGTCTTGCTAAAATTGAGTTAATTGATGAAACGCGAAGTTGTTCGATTTCTTCATTTGTTACTGCGTTTTTTTCTATATATGTATCTGATTTTGGTACGTATGCTTCAGGTTGATAAAAATCAAAGTTTGACACAAAATATTCAACTCGGTTATGCGGAAATAATTCTTTGAATTCAGCATAAAGTTGACCAGCGAGTGTTTTATTGTGGACCAGGACAAGTGTTGGCCGTTGCACTTGTTCGATAACATTTGCGACTGTAAAAGTTTTACCAGTCCCCGTTGCACCAAGTAAAACTTGGACATCTTTACCTTCGTTAAGCCCTTTAACTAATTGTTTGATTGCTTCGGGTTGGTCACCTGTTGGTTTATATTCACTTACGATTTTAAACTTTTGTTGCTCCATTAATTTATTGTTCACTTCCTTGATTAACTTTTTGCTTTTTTCTTCTTAGGCCCAATTTTCTTAAGCGTTCTTGTTCGAGCGCACTAAATCCTTCACCATAAACATTTTGTAGTTGCGAAATTACAATAAAGGCACGCGAATCTATTTCAGCGACTGCTTCAATAAAACTTGCGTGTTGCTCTCTGCTAAAGACGACATTAATTTGCCGATATTGCTCGAATTTATATCCACCTTCAACAGTCGTAATTGTTGCACCTCTTTCCATGACATCTTGGATATATACATTAATTTTCTCCCATTCTTTTGAGATGATTCTTGCATCATACATATCGCTTTTGCCACTGAAAACAAAATTAATTGCTAATCCAGTGATGAAAGCGGTAATTATACCAATAATGCCAATAACAATATAATCTACACCCATAACAAATATGCCTGTAAATACAATTATTGCATCAATTATAAAAGTCGCAGTCGCGGCTTTTACTTTCGTATATTTATTAATGATGATCGCGAATATATCGATACCTCCAGTCGATCCACCACCAAGAAATGTTAAACCAACCCCGGCACCAACTAAAACTCCGCCGATAAGACCGCCGATAAGAATATTTGCAAGATTTGGCAAGTCTGCTCCTAAAGTATCATAAAGCGCTCTAGCGGCGATTTGGAAAAACGGAGTGCGAATTGTTATTGATAAAAGTGCTGGATACAAAATGGTTGCAAGTAATGTTTTTAGTGCGAACTCTTTCCCTAAGATTAATAAACCGAGTAAAAATAAACTAACACTAAGAATTGCAACAGTCACATCAACGGGTAAACCAATTAAATTTTGAAAAATAAGTCCAAGTCCGCCCATACCTCCAGCGTTAATACCCTCGAATTTGCCGAGTTCTGCCATGTTAATGTTTGGTGTTAAAAACATCCCAGTTCCAAGAGCTACTAAAAATGTTCCAAAAATAACAAGTGAAAGATTAATAACGTGTCGACGGTTTTCAAGTTTACCCCACCACAATTTTAGTTTATTCATCCTTTTTAGCCTCCATCTCCAAGTATGCATATATAAATTCATCAATATGACCATCAATTACAGCATCAAAGTCACCTTCTTCATAATTAGTCCGGTGATCTTTAACTAAGCGATATGGTTGATATACATAGGAGCGAATTTGACTGCCCCATTCAACAAGTTTTTGCTCACCAACAATACCTTCAATTTTTGCCTGTTGCTCTTTTTGCTCTTTTTCATACAGTTGGCTTTTGAGCATATTCATCGCAAGTTCACGGTTTCTTGATTGACTTCGCTCCATTTGTGAAGCAGCGACTAGTCCGGTTGGGAGGTGAGTAATTCGAACGGCGGTTTCAACTTTATTAACATTTTGTCCACCTGCGCCTCCACTACGATATGTGTCGATTTTTAGATCCGCCTCATTAAGTTCGATATTAATATCGTTACTAAACTCGGGAATTACATTAACGCCTGCGAATGATGTGTGTCTTCTTCCTGCAGCATCAAATGGTGAGATTCTTACAAGCCGGTGAACACCTTTTTCACCCTTTAGTAAGCCATATACTCTTTGACCACGAACAATTAAAGTCGCACTTGATATACCTGCTTCTCCTCCTGCTTGGTAGTCGACTGTTTGGACTTTAAATCCATGTCTCTCACTAAAGCGAACATACATACGGTAAAGCATACTCGCCCAATCTTGTGATTCGGTTCCTCCAGCGCCCGCATGGATAACAACGATTGCGTTCATTTCATCATATTCTCCTTGGAATAAGATACTTTGCTGCATTTCTGCTGCGAGGTTTTTCGTTTTCTCTAAGTCGCTAACAGCGAGTTCAAGTAAATCTTTATCGACTTCTGCTGAAAGTAATTCGACGATTGCTTCTAAGTCATTTATTTGTTTATTTAACTTTTCTAACGTCTCAGTCTTTTTTCTTGCTTCATTAAGTTCATTAACAACGATAAGGGCGCTTTTATGATCATCCCAAAAATTTGGCTCGTTCATTTTAGCCTCATTTTCTTCAATTGTTTTTGTTAATTTACCTAAGTCAAAGCGAGTCGCTAATTTGTGTAATCAAACTAGCGACATGACTAACTTCGTTTTTAAAAGTAATAAAATCCATCCGTCTGCTCCTTTAAAAGCAAAGTCACTTAACTTTCTTTTGTATCTAATTTTTCTTCGTCTGCTTTATTTTCATCTGTATCCGTTTTAACTTTTACACGGATTTGAGCGTTTAATAAATTGAGTACTGCTTCAAGGGCGATTGTTTCTTGCATTTCAGCAAAGTTTTCATAACCTTCATTAACATAATCTTGAAGCGGGTTTCTTCCAGCATAACTTCTTAAATAAATCGCCTGGCGCAAGTGCGCCATTGTGTCGATGTGTCTTGTCCATGAACGGTCAATACATCTTAAGGCGATGTTATGTTGAACATCATTTAAAATATTTGGATCCCAGTCTTTTTTGCGAATCGCAAAGCGTCTTAACATTAAATATGTTAAATCTTCTGCGACTTCATCGACTGGTGATTCATCATATGCTTCAGGGTCAATTGTATTTGCATCTAAAAATCTTGGTTCAACTTCTTTTTTAAGTTTTTCACCATCAACTAAGTTAGCGTTATCACCTAAATAGGCGGATTTTTTTGCTAAAGCCCGGCCAGCAAGAATGAAAAAGTCCTCAATTAAGTCTTCGATATCATCACTAAATAAGATTTTATCGCGTTGAGCATACATAATTTCTCTTTGTTTTGCTAACACATCATCGTAGTCGAGCAAGTTTTTCCGAATATCAAAGTTTTGACCTTCAATCCGCTTTTGTGCTTCCGTGATTGCGTTCATAAATATTCGCTCTTCGATTGGTTCATCACCCATCCGTTCAACTAAGCGAAGCATCGCATCAGAAGTGAAGCGTTTAAGCAGGTCATCATCAAAGGAGACAAAAAACCTTGAATAGCCTGGGTCACCTTGACGACCGGCCCGGCCGCGAAGCTGGTTATCAATTCGGCGTGCTTCATGACGTTCAGTTCCAAGTACTGCAAGTCCACCAAGTTCAACAACACCTTCGCCAAGTTTAATGTCGGTACCCCGACCTGCCATGTTTGTTGCAATTGTAATCGCACCCTTTTCTCCTGCGCGTTCAATAAACTCTGCTTCTCGTGCGTGGTTTTTCGCGTTTAATGTATTGTGCTTTAAACCTGCTTGAGTAAATAAAGCGGAAATTTCTTCACTTGATTCGACTGAGGCTGTACCAACCAAAATCGGTTGTCCAAGTTCATGGCGGCGTTTAGCTTCCTCAACGAGTGCTTTGAGTTTTGGTTCTTTATGCGCGAATACGATATCTACTTCATCTTCACGAATTACCGGTTTATTTGTCGGTACTTCAATGACACGCATATTATAAATTTTTCTAAACTCTTCTTCTTCCGTTTTCGCTGTTCCGGTCATTCCAGAAAGTTTTGTGTACAGTCTAAAGAAGTTTTGATATGTAATTGTCGCCATTGTGACAGTTTCTTGCTTAATTTGAACGTTTTCTTTTGCTTGAATTGCTTGATGGAGACCGTCACTATATTCGCGGCCTCTTAAGATTCGTCCCGTAAATTGGTCAATCAGTTGGATTTCTCCTTCTTGATCAACCATATATTCAATATCACGGCCCATAATATAGTTTGCTTTAAGGGCGTTATGAATGCGATGGACTAAATCAGCATATTCAGGATCATATAAGTTTTTAATCCCAAACATTCTTTCTGCCATTTGGTTACCATTATCAGTTAAGTTAACGGTTCGATCTTTAATATCGACCGTGAAATCTCGGTCTCGTTTGAGCGTTTTAACGAATCTATCGGCAATAACATAAGCGCTTGCTGCTGCTTTTGCCCCACCAGAAATAATAAGTGGTGTTCTTGCTTCGTCAACTAAAATTGAGTCAGCTTCGTCAACAATCGCATATTCTAGTCCGCGTAGGACTCTGTCTTGTGGACGTGTGGCCATGTTGTCGCGAAGATAGTCAAAGCCTAATTCTGAGTTCGTTGTATATGTAATATCGCATTTGTATGCTTCAATTTTTTCGCTTGTGGTTTTTTCTCTTAAGTTAACTCCAACACTTAGACCAAGGAAGCGATAAATTTCTCCCATCCACTCTGCGTCACGTTGGGCAAGATATTCGTTAACAGTTACGACGTGTACACCTTTGCCTGTGAGCGCATTAGCATATACCGCCATTGTTGCTGTAAGTGTTTTACCTTCCCCGGTTTTCATTTCAGCGACGTCACCTTGATTTAAAATAAGTGCGCCGATAATTTGGACAAAATATGGATATTGGCCGATTGTTCTTCTTGCCGCTTCACGGGCGACTGCAAATGCTTCGTATTCTATTGATGCGAGTGATTCGCCGTCTTCTTGTAAGCGTGTTTGAAATTCTTTCGTTTTCGCTTTTAACTCTTCATCGCTTAAAGCTGCCATCTCGTCTGCATAAGCATCGACTTGCGCAGCACGTTTTTTTAATTTTTTTAACCGTCTTTGTTCGGTTCTAAATATTTTTTCAAAAAAGTTCGCCATATTTTCCTGCTTTCTTTATCATTTTAATTGTTTATTGAAAACAAACAAAAGTCATTCACTTTTTAAATTTTATCATTTTCAATACTGTTCCTCAACTTATATTGGATTGTTACTGCTGTCTTTAACTACCTTGGCTAAAACTAAAATTTTTATTTTTTTCGGATATAGCGGTGTAATTAAGTTTGCTAACGCTTTTAGTGTGGAACCAGTCGTTAAAACATCGTCAACAAGCAAGATTTTTTTACCGCCTAACTGCTTACTTTCGTTTGTTAGTTGTAAGTTATCATTAATTAGTTTTCTTTCTTCTTTACTTCGCTCGGTTTGCTTGATCGAAGACGTTTTCTTAACCGCTTTTATAAATGGTAAATTTAAAACACCGAAAATTACTTCGACATGATTAAATCCGCGGCGAAGATCATCTTCGCTAGAACTTGGAGCAGGGACTAAAACATAGTCTTTAAACAACCGTCTTAAATAAAAAGCAAAACGACTAAGAAAAAGCGGATATAGTTCATAATCATCTGTGCCTTTAAGTTGATAAAGTAGACTTCTGATGACTTCATCATATTCATAAATATACATGACTTCAAACCCTTCTAATTTAGTCCTTTTAAATAAAGGGTTTAGTGAATTTAAACATGTTCCACAAAACATTGTGTGCTTAGCAAAAAGACTCGTGAGATTACTTTGCTTTAGTGGCTTAAAACATAGTTTACAAATGAGCATTTTTTTCCTCGATATTTTTAATCGCGGCCGCGATTGCTGGGGTGAGTTTTTCACCAATTAAAATAACCTCACCATGAGGCGCTTCCGCTTTTCTGCCGACTCTGCCTGATATTTGCACGATTGTCGCTTCATCATATAGCCAAGCATCCGCCTTATAAATAACAACTTGCAAATTAGGAATTGTGACACCTCGTTCTAAAACGCTTGTCGTTACTAAATATTTATATTTTCCCTCGACAAAGTCTTTAATTATTTCGCGGCGATTACTTACTTTGGAATGGACAAAGTTGCCATGTTTCACAAATGGTCGAAGCGCCTTAAATAAAGTTTCCGCGGTAGCGATAGTTGGAACAAATACGAGGGTGGGTTTGTTTTCCTTTCGAAACCTTCTTAAAGTATCGACGATGTAAGCGTATTGAAATATGGAAAAACGGCGAACAAAGCGCGGAACGGGTAAAGGATGTTTGTGGAAACGTGTAAATAAAGTTAAAACAACCCCGTCCCTTTTAAGCCGCTTAATAAAACTTGCTGTCGGTGTTGCTGATAACATAATATAATTGCCCTTTGTTGCACGAATAAACATTCGCTCAAGTAGATCATTATTTACATAAGGAAAAGCATCTATTTCATCAAATATAAGTAAATCAAAATATTTAGGATAGCGATATAACTGGTGTGCGGTTAAAACAATAATATCTCCAGTTAAATACGTTGTATTACCGCCGTATACTGCATTAACTTGAATGTTTGGAAATGCTTTTCTTATTCGCTCTCTTAATTCGATAACGACATCACGGCGCGGAATAACAAATCCTACTTGTTTACCTTCATTGAGTGCAACTTCCATTGCTTCATAAACAAGTTCAGTTTTTCCTGCCCCACAAATTGCGTGAATGAGGACGTTTTTGCCTTCATTTACCGCTTTTACAACTTGTTTGGCTACGATTTCTTGCTCTTTGCTTAGTGAGTAATCTAACTTAAATTTTGTTTTTGCGTATACAAGCCGCTTACTATTAACTTCTTCACCTTGAAAACTAAGACAGTAGCGACAATACTTACTTCCGTCCTTCTTCTTACCAATATATAACTCATTAGAATTTCCGCAGAGCGGACAAACAAAAACGCCCATATTATTAAATAGGGGCGTTAGTTTGAATTTGTCTTAGATTTTATTTATTTTCATAATCTTTGATTAAATCAACGCGAATTTGGTGGCGCCCTCCGTCAAACTCGGTAGCTAAAAATATATCTACTCTTCTTAATACTTCGTCTAATTGCATTTGTGATGCTCCAAAGCTGATCATATTTGCGTCATTATGTCTTCTAGCGTACTCGCTAACATGGTCGTTATATCCTATTGCGCAACGAACACCTTTAACCTTATTCGCGGCGATACCAATACCTTCGCCACTTGAGCAGACAACGATACCAAAATCCGCTTCGCCATTTACTACCGCTTCGCCAGCTGCGAAGGCAAACTTTGGGTAGTGAACACTTTCTTTTGAATCCGTTCCTACATCGATAACTTCGTGGCCGTTTTCAATTAAATGCTTTTTAATCGCTTCTTTGTAATCATATCCTGCGTGATCAGAGCCAATACTAATAATCATAATAAATCCTCTACTTCCTTTAAGATTGATTGGAGTGTAATTGCACCCTCCCTAACTAATTCTATTTTATCACTTATTCGAATAATTGTTGAAGGCGTGCGCGAGACACTTTCGCCTTTAACAACGCCGCTTATAACATTATTAAACATATCGTATGCTTCTTTAGCATTAACTGCGGGTTTTGTTCCTGTAATGTTTGCGCTAGGAACTAAAAGTGGTTGGCCTACCTCTTTGATTAAGTCGCGAACATATTTCATACTCGAAATGCGGATACCGATTTCTTCTTTCTCCCCCTTAATCCAACTAGGTACATCGCTTTTAGCCGGGACAATAATCGTTAGTGGACCGATTAAAAACTTTTCCGTAATCGCCTCAATAAGCGGAGTCATAACCGCGTAATTTTCAACATCATCCCTACTTGCAACCATTACAGTAAATAATTGACCTTTGGGTCGTTTCTTTATTTCGGCAAGTTTATCGTAAGCTTGTTTGCTGCTATAAATTGCTCCTAGTCCAAAAACGGTTTCAGTTGGAAAAGCGACAATTTCACCTTGTTTTAATAAATTGGCCGTTTCTTTAATTTGTGATTGTTCTAAGATTAATGTTTTCATGTTATTTGGTTAATTCTAAGAATAAGTAGCGAATATTTCCCTGCAAATCACGGCTAAAATAGTATTTTTTCTCATATTTTAGTTGTTCGATAATTTCAGTAAGCCTCTCTTCTTGGTCGCTACCTATTTCAAAAAACAGTTTAATTTTATCGTCGAAAATTTTATCGATATCTTTTAATATTTTCTTATAATATTCGATTCCGTCTTCTGCTTCTAGGGCTAGATGAGGTTCATAATTATATACGTTTTCATCAACTTCCTCTAATTTAGCGACATAAGGCGGATTAGAAACAAGAATATCAACTTTAATATTATTATCAATTAACGGTTTAAGCATATCGCCAATAAAAAACTTTACATTAACTTCATGACGCATTGCATTAAATCTTGCAACTTTAAGTGCATCATAGTCAATATCAGTCGCATATA
>JAAYSH010000056.1 GCA_012518415.1 Erysipelotrichaceae bacterium
AGGCCCATCAACCACAGCAGTTACGCCACGTGTAGTTACTAATTCAGCCGAATTAACACAAGATGTTACTGGTTCATTAGTTACAATTGATGGATTGTCACTTGTTAGTGGTCGCTTCGAAGCGGGTGACCCAAAGGTGATGGTTAAGGTTTTACTTGGTGAAGTCGAAATTGATCTTCGTGCTGAAAATGTAGTTACTGAAGAAAATATTAACGCGTTTAACGCATTCTTAGACGGACTAGCTCCAGATGCCACATTCTCACTTACGGCTCACTTAGGTTGGTACGATCAAGCGCAATTAGCTTTCACCAACTCAACAGTTTATGACTAGTGATGTCTAAAGTTTAGTCTACAAGCAAATATATTAAGGCCTAGCTTCTTAGCTAGGTCTTTTTTTTGTCTTAACTTTATATTTGCGTATTGCTACTTCGATAATGGTATAATAAGACTACGATGAAAAAGAAGATTTCTAGTCCCTTACAAAAAGGCGATTTGGACATCGCCAGTATAAATACGGAGCAATTACTTGAAGATTATGCTCCGCAACCAGAAGTGCCAGTCCTTCATACATATGAAGAACTAGCAGAGCTTTTTAATGCTTATATTAAAGATGCAGATGACCGTAAGCAAATTTATGAAGCGTTTAAATTTGCCGAAGCGGCCCATGAAGGTCAATTTCGTAAGTCGGGTGAACCTTTTATTCACCATCTTGTGGAAGTCGCCTATATTTTAGCCCAGCTCCAAGCTGGACCCGCGACAATTATTGCTGGCTTACTCCATGATAGTGTTGAAGATACACCCGTTGAAATTGATGATATTAAAAAGCGGTTTGGTGAAGATGTCGCGATGCTTGTTGATTCGCTAACAAAAATTCAAGCGATGAAACTTTCAAAACGTGGTGAAGGCCGGGATGATTTTTTATATGAAGATTACCGGAAAATCTTTTTAGGGATGGCTAAAGATATCCGCGTTATTATTATTAAACTCGCGGACCGGCTCCATAATTTGCGAACACTTGGCCATTTAAGCAAAGAGCGGCAACTACGAATGGCAAATGAAACATTATCAGTATATGTTCCAATCGCTCACCGCTTAGGAATGAATGCCGTTAAGGCTGAGATGGAAGATATATGTTTAAAATATACAAAGCCACGCGTTTATCATGAAATCGATGAACTTGTAAGAAAAAGCACAAGAAATATTAAACGATCACTTTTAGATTTAAAAAAGAAAATCGCCGATATTTTATTTGAACATAATATCCCGTTCCGGCTTGAATCGCGGATTAAATCGATTTATTCAATTTATCGAAAAATGGAAGTTAGTGCTCATAAGTTTGAAGAAATTTATGATATTATGGCACTTCGCGTTATTACCGAAACGGAATTAAATTGTTACGAAGTACTCGGTTTAATTCATGCGACTTATAAACCAATGCCAGGACGTTTTAAAGACTATATCGCAATGCCAAAATCAAATATGTATCAAAGTTTGCACACAACGATTATAGCTGGTGATGGCCAAATATATGAAATTCAAATCCGAACTGAAGAAATGGATGAAGTTGCTGAAGGTGGCGTTGCTGCCCACTGGCGCTATGAGGAAGGGACAAACTATGATCCTCGCCGTGAGCAAAAAGAAATTGAAGAACAACTCCACTGGTTCCGTGATTTTATTGGTGTTTCCAAGGATATGTCTGATGATGCCCGTGAATATATGGATACACTCCAAGAAGAGATTTTTGATGCGAATGTGTACGTATTTACGCCCAAAGGGAAAGTTATTGAATTACCAAATGGCTCAACCCCGATTGATTTTGCCTACCGGATTCATACTGCTGTCGGTGATTCGATGATTGGTGCGACCGTTAATAATAACCAAGTTCCGCTTAATACCGTTTTAAAAACTGGTGATATTGTAGAAATTAAAACCTCGAAAAAACAAAAAGGGCCAAATGAAGATTGGATAAATATCGCCTTTACCCGTTCAACTAAAGCTCATATCCGCAAATATTGGACAAAGAAAAATAGTGAATTAATGCGCGAAGACCGGATTACTAAGGGGAAAACCTCGTTAGTCGATGCTTTCCGCGACCGTGGCATTAATGAAGAAGAAATGTTAAAGATGATTAATGATAAAAAAGTCTTTCAACATTATAATGTCGATAATTTAGATGAATTTTACTTAGCTGTGTGTAGCCGCAACCCCTCAGCATCGCAAGTAATCGATTATTTTAATATTGAACGACCAGTAAATATTGAAAAAATGTTAAAAAAGTCGAAAATAAGCACGAACCCCGTCCTTGTCAAAGGAGCGGGTCAAGTTGCAACGACTTTAGGGAAGTGCTGTTCACCAATTCCTAGTGATAATATCGTTGGTTACGTTACAAAAGGTAAAGGTGTCACCGTTCACCGTGATGGGTGTCCAAATATTACTCAGGCGCCGGAGCGGATTATTTCTGTGATGTGGAACAACCAACTAGCAGAACAAGACTATCCTGTTGATATCGTTATTTTAGCGGATGACCGCGATAATTTACTCGTCGATATTATGAATTTATTTTCATCAAATAAAATTGGAGTAAATAAAATATCCGCGCATTTACATCCTGGTGGAAGAAAAACGTCGATTAAAGCAACGATTTTAGTTAAACATACAAAACAATTAAAATCGATCTTTGCCATCTTAAATAATATTGCTGCAGTCGAAAAAGTAGAACGAATTATCCATTAAGGCGTTTGTTAGCCTTGGATTAGTTTATATTTAGTAGTTATTTGGTTTTGTGTTATATTTATTCGATTATTTGGCGCGGAATAATTGACCTTTTAGCCGATAAATATTAAACTTATAAATGGTTGATGACATAGAAAAGTAATTAAGTTAGCTTTATAGAGAGTTTCAACTAGGTGGAATGAAACAAGTTACTAATTACTTCGACACTATCGAGACCGGGTTTAATTCATAAGAACCCCGTTAACTACGTTACAGTTAATTAAGCGCGTAAACATATTACGAACGAAGGTGGTACCGCGGCGATTGTCGTCCTTTGTATCACTTTTTTTAGTTTACAAGGAGGCTTTATGGCTTTATTTAATCCCCCAAAAGGTACACAAGATATATATGGTAATCGGGCGCTTTCTTTCGCCTACATTGAAGATTTGCTTATTTCGATTGCCGAAGTATACGGATTTATCCCGATGCGAACACCGACATTTGAACAAACGGAATTATTTGAACGTGGTGTTGGTGATTCAAGTGATATCGTTAGAAAAGAGATGTATACATTTTTAGATAAAGGTAACCGCTCTTTAACACTGCGCCCTGAAGGGACAGCAGGAGTAATGCGGGCAATTACAAGCGAAAAACTTTATGCGACGAATGATTTACCGCTTAAATATTATTATGTAGGTAAGTTTTTCCGCTATGAACGGCCTCAACTTGGTCGCTTCCGTGAATTTCACTCTTTTGGTGTTGAAAGTGTCGGATCTACTTCACCATACCGCGATGCGGAAGTAATATTACTTGGTGTTAGTGCTCTTAAATTACTTGGTCTAAAAAACATTACATTAAAAATTAATACATTAGGTGATGAACAAAGCCGCTTAAACTATAAAGCCGCTTTGAAAGCCTACTTTAAAGACCATTTAACGAATATGTGCGCGGACTGTCATGACCGTTATAAAAAAAATCCGCTAAGAATCTTAGATTGCAAAGTTCCTAGTGATCAAGAAATCGTTAAAGGTGCGCCGAATATTAATGACTATTTATCAAAAGAAGCACTCGAACGCTTTAATCAAACACTAGCAGTACTCGATGGCTATGAAATCGATTATGAAATCGATGATTTACTCGTTCGCGGGCTTGATTACTACTCACATGTTGTCTTTGAATTCCATTATGTTTCTAATAAAGGTAAGGACTACGGTGCTTTAGGTGCGGGCGGCCACTATGAAACACTACTCGAAGATGTCGGTGGCCCAGCTTTACCTGGTGTTGGCTTTGGAATGGGGATTGAGCGACTTCATAGTGTTTTAAGTGACGATGGCTTACTTAGTGAAGAGAGTGCGTTTGAACTTGACTTTTATATTATGAATGTTGGCGAAACATCATTTGAGGTAGCGTTTAGTTTACTTACGCATTTAAGAAGTTTGGGCTACATTAGTGAAATGAACTTTGAAAAGTTTTCATTTCGACAGTTATTTAAGCGGGCAGAGCGAAAAAATGCGAAGTACGCACTTATTATTGGTGATGATGAAGTCGAAAACGAAGTTATTCAAGTTAAAGACTTACATAAAGAAAAACAAGTTGCTGTTGCTTTTAGCGATTTAAGTGATTATATTGATACTTTATTTATTGAAGATGAGCATAATCACTAATTAAGGAGAGAACAATGTTAAGAACGATCGAAAATGGTAAATTGCGACTTGAACATGTCGGTGAAAATGTCGAACTAGTCGGTTGGGTCGCAAAAAGAAGAAACTTAGGCTCACTTATTTTTATCGACCTCCGGGATCGGACAGGAATTATCCAATTAATCGTTAAAACCGATGAAATTAGTGTTCCCGAAGTAAGAAATGAATATGTAATTCATGTAAAAGGAGTTGTAAGGAAAAAAGATGTCGCAAATCCGTTATTAAAAACGGGTGAAGTTGAAGTTGAAGTAAGTGAACTGCAAGTTATTAATAAAGCTGAAACAACACCGCTAATAATTGCAGATGAAACGGATGCGCTTGAAGAAGTCCGCTTAAAATACCGTTATTTGGATTTAAGAAGGCCGATAATGCAGAAGCGGCTTAAAACTCGGGCGCAAATTGTTCAAAGTACACATGAATTTTTAAATGAACATGACTTCATCGAGGTTGAAACACCGATTTTAACAAAATCAACCCCAGGTGGTGCCCGTGATTTCCTTGTTCCATCAAGACTTCACCCTGGTAGTTATTATGCTTTGCCGCAATCACCACAAATTTATAAACAATTACTAATGATCGGCGGCTTTGAGCGTTATTATCAAATTGCCAGGTGTTTCCGTGATGAAGACTTACGCTCGGATCGGCAACCCGATTTCACTCAAATTGATATTGAAACCGCCTTTTTATCACAAGATGAATTTTTAAATATTAGCGAACAGTTAATTGCAAAAATATTTAAAGACACGGTTGATGTTGATGTGAAATTACCATTTAGAAGGATGACATACGCTGAAGCGATGGATAAATACGGAAGTGATAAACCTGATACACGTTTTGATATGTTTATAGAAGATATTAAGTATATATTTAGTAGTAATCAAGGAGACTACTATAAAAATAATACCGAAATACGGGCGATTGTTGTGAGTAATATTGCTTCAGCTACAACAAGGAAAAAGATCGATGAAGCCTCATTAATCGCTAGTCGCTACGGCCTAAAAGGTGTTGCAGTTTTAAAATATTTAGATGATGAACTAAGCGGTTCACTCCTAAAAACGATGAGCGAAGAAGAAATTGAGGCATTAATTAAAAAATTTCAATTAAAAAACGATGATATTGTAGTAATTGCGGCGCATAATCGTTATGATAGAGTTGTAGGTGCACTTGGAGCTTTAAGACTTCATTATGCCAAGGAAACGAATTTAATTGACAAGAATACTTATGACATTTTATGGATTGTTGATTTTCCGTTATTTGAATTAAACGAAAATGACGAGCTAGCTAGTAGGCATCACCCATTCACGTTGCCAAAAGCTAAGCATTTACCTCTACTTGAAAGCGACCCGCTTCAAGTAAACGCCGAAGCATTTGATCTTGTTATTAACGGACAAGAAGCAGGTGGAGGTTCGATGCGGATTTATGAGCAAGATTTACAAAGAAAAATCTTTGAAGTTCTTGGGATGAGTGAAGAAGAAATCCGCTTTAAATTTGGCTTTTTCGTTGATGCGTTTAAATACGGAACACCGCCGCATGGGGGGATTGCTTTTGGTCTAGATCGCTTAACGATGATCTTAACTGGGACAAATAATATCCGTGATGTTATCGCTTTCCCAAAAAATATTGCTGGTGTTTCGCAAATGAGTGGAGAACCAACTCCGGTCGACCAAGTTCAATTAGATGATTTATATATAAAAAATACACATAAAAAATAGGGGGAATTTTTATGGCAAACAAAAAAAGCAAAATTAATTACGATACTTTAGCAGTTAATGCGATACGGGCGACCGTTATCGACATGACAAACAAAGCTAACAGCGGTCATCCCGGCATGGCAATTGGTGCTGCACCAACGCTTTATACGTTGTTTTCCCGGCATCTAGTCGCTAATCCAGAATTTCCAAATTGGTTTAACCGTGACCGCTTCATTTTAGAATCAGGCCACGCAAGCGCACTATTATATGCGACGCTTCATTTCGCTGGCTATGATGTCACACTTGAAGATTTAAAAAACTTCCGTCAACTTGGCTCAAGAACTCCAGGCCACCCAGAACTTGGCTATACAGCTGGTGTTGATGCAACATCTGGACCACTAGGTCAAGGTATTGCTCAAGGTGTCGGACTCGCACTCGCAGAAGCGATGTTATCCGCTCAATATCCTGATTCACAGCGGATTATTAATCACTATACTTATGTACTCGCATCCGAGGGATCAATTCAAGAAGGTATTTCGCAAGAAGCGATTTCATTCGCTGGTCATAATGAATTAAATAAGCTCATTATGTTCGTTGATGTGAATAATGTAACTTTAGATGGCCCTTTAGATGATACTTTTAGTGAAGATATTAAAAAACGGTTTCAAGCAAGTGGCTGGAACGTTATTGTTGTTCGTGATGGTAATAGTATTTCCCGACTTGACCGGGCAATTAAACGGGCAAAACGCTCAAAAAGAAAACCATCTGTAATTATCGTCCATTCGATTATTGGGGAAGGTAGTAAAAATGCAGGTACAGCAAAAGTTCACGGCTCGCCGCTTGGAGAAATGGACGGGGCGTATGCAAAAGGATATTATCAGTGGTCGCATCCACCCTTTGTTATACCTGAAGAAGTTTATGAAGCATTTAACCGCACATTTGTTGACCGCGGCAAAAAGGCTTATGGCCGCTATGAAAATGCACTTAAATCGTATTCGAAAAACTTCCCTGACTACTACAACACCCTAAAAGCAACAAAAGATAATGATGTCTCCCATCTTATTAATGATGCTGATCCCGAATTTGCCGATGGCTACATCGAAGCAACAAGAAAAACATCTGGTTCAATTCTTGGTATTTTCAATCAACGAATTCCAAATCTCGTTGGTGGAAGCGCGGATGTTGCTAGTAGTGTAAATACAATTATTCCAGGCGAATCTAATTTCTCTGCAACAAATCGAAGTGGGAGAAATATTAATTTCGGTGTTCGTGAATTCGCTATGGCAGGTATCCAAAATGGGCTTTTACTTCATGGCGGTTTACGCACATATATCGGTTCATTCCTTGTCTTTAGTGATTATATGAAAGCAGCGGTACGGATGGCATCTATTGAAAAGTTGCCGGCAATTTATTTATTCTCACATGACTCGGTTGCAATTGGTGAAGACGGACCAACCCATCAACCAGTCGAGCATTTGTGGGGCTTACGGGCGATTCCTCGTCTTCGTGTTATAAGACCTGCGGATGCAAGAGAAACAATCGGAGCATGGCGACAAGCACTCTTAAGTGTTAGTGAACCAACCGCACTTATTTTAACGCGGCAAAGTTTACCAATTCTCCCAAAGAGTAGTGGTGATAAAGTTGCTAAAGGTGCTTATGTTATTTCTAAAGAAAAAGGTAATAATCCCGAATTTGCGCTTATTGCTACAGGTAGTGAAGTTGTCATTGCGCTTGAGGCACAAAAAATCTTAGCAGAAAACGGGATTGACGTTCGTGTTATCTCAATGCCTTCATGTGAATTATTCGATAAACAAGATGAAAAATACCGTAATCGCGTTTTTGGTGATATCCCCTATGAAAAGCGTATTGCCATTGAAATGGGCTCACGAATTGGATGGTATAAATATGCCAAAACCGTTATGGGCATTGATACATTCGGTGAAAGCGCTCCATACAAACAAATTATTGAGCACTTTGATTTCACTCCGCTTTCACTTGTTAACTTA
>JAAYSH010000057.1 GCA_012518415.1 Erysipelotrichaceae bacterium
AATTAATAATATTGTCGACCGCTTCGCGTAAATAATTGCCAAGTAATACTTTAAGTTGTTCGATTAATTGTAACGGGGGTGTTTTTATTACTCCTTCAGCATATTGTACAATGATATTAGCAAACATCGGAGCATACAGTGAAGCAAAAAACTTTTTATCATCATGTGACAGTTTGTCTGCATGTTCGTGCACGTTTAGTAACCTTAAATGGCTTCTATATAAGGCGGAGTAAATAAACTCTTTAAATAAATCTCTCCCAATGCTTGAAAGTGTGTTTCTTATAAAGGCGAGATTATTATCAGTATAAGCAAAAATAGCAGTTAGCACTTGCTCCCATGTTTTTGCTTCGTTTAAATTAGGAATTTTTTCGTTTAAATATATTTCGGCGAGTAAATCGTAGACGTTGCGAAAATAGTAGTAAAAGGTCTGGCGGTTAATTGAAACCTCTTCAGTTAAGGCTTTAACACTAATTTGTTCTAAAGCCGTATCTTCCATCATTACTTTTAAAGTATTCGCTAGTCTTACTGGTGTTTTCATCGTCTACTTTTTTGCAAATTCCCGAGCAATTTGTGCGCCGATTTTCGCATTATTTAAAATTAATTCGATATTAGCATTTAATGACTTACCTTCGGTCGCCTTTACTACTGCACTTAACAAGTATGGGGTTGCGTCTTTGCCTTTAATTCCATCTCTTTCAGCATCAGCGATTGCTTGCTTAATAATTTTTTCCATTTTTTCACCATCAAGTGAGTGTTTAGCTGGAATTGGGCAAGTAACTAAAACGCCACCATCAAGTTCAAGTTCACGTTTTGCCCGAATAATATTTGCGGCTTCTTCGGGAGACTCGATTCTTTCATCAACGTCAAACTCAGATGTGGATGTATAGAATGCTGGAAATTTGTTCGTTTTATAACCATAAACCGGAACACCTTTTGTTTCTAAGTATTCGAGTGTTAAGCCTAAGTCTAAGATAGCTTTTGCACCTGCACAAATGACGGTAACATTTGTGTTTGCAAGTTCTTCTAAGTCTGCAGATATATCCATCGTTGTTGTTGCACCGCGGTGAACGCCCCCGATTCCGCCAGTAACGAATACTTCAATACCTGCTTTTGCCGCAACGATCATTGTGCCAGCAACAGTTGTAGCGCCCCATTTTTTATTAGCGACAACGTATGCTAAATCACGGCGCGAAACTTTTAATATACCGTCTCTTTGACCGAACGCTTCAATCTCTTCTTCATTCATTCCAATAACAATTTCGCCATCAATTATGCCAATTGTTGCTGGAATTGCACCATTATCACGGATGACTTTTTCAACCGCAAGTGCAGTTTCAACGTTGCGCGGATACGGCATTCCGTGCGAGATAATCGTTGTTTCTAAAGCGACAACTGGTTTGCCTTCAGCTAAGGCAGTTTTGACTTCTTGACTAATCTTCATCGTACTCATCTCCTTTTTCGTTATCATAATATTTTGATGTATCTCTAATTGGATAACTAAACGCTCGGTCCATTACCCAATAAAAGCCAATTCCAATAAGAAGCACAATACTCATGATTAATATGTGTCTTCCAGTCATATCGTTTAAACGAATCCCGAATACGTCATATTCATTTCCAAGCCCAGCAATAACGCCAAATAATGTGCTCGTAAGTACTAAAATAACACCATATAAAATGCCGCGATATAAATTAAACGGCCAACTAATTCTAAATAAAATAATAAAACTAAATATATTCATCGTTAAAACCGCGAGTGTTGTTGCGACTTCTTTAGTAAGTACCCCGGTTGAGCCCGGATAATCTCTTTCAAAGAAGTACATCAGATAAAACGAAAGAACCAATAAAACCATGACAACTGCTGCAGGAACTGATTTCCTCGTTACATTAGAATGGAAGTCCCCCTTAACTTTATTGTAGTTTGGTTGCATTGATAAGAAGAACGATGCGACTCCGATTGTGGCAACTTCCCATATATACATATTCTGCGTTGTGAGTGGATATGGTTCATCGGAGAATAAGAATAAGATTGTTAATATCATTGCAAATACCGTCTTAACTAAGAAGAGCGACCATGTTCTTTGTAAGTTATTAATAACTCTTCGGCCTTCTTTAACGATGTTAGGTATCGCATTAAAATCATTATTAAGTAAAACAATATGTGAGACTGCTTGTGTTGCTTCCGCGCCTTTTCCCATCGCGATCGAGCAATCAGCATTTTTAAGTGCAAGTATATCATTAACTCCGTCTCCCACCATCGCGACAGTTTTTCCGTCATCTTGGAGAGAGCGAACAATTACTTCTTTTTGATCAGGAGATACACGGCCAAATACTGTGTTAATTAATGCAAGTTCTCTAACTTCTTGATCACTTTTACCAGCGAGACTAACCGAATGTTCGGCACCGACAACACCTACTTGGTGACAGATTTCACTGACAGTTGTTGGGTGGTCACCAGAAATAACTTTAATTAAGACGCCGTTATTTCTAAACCACTGTAATGTGTCATAAACATATGGGCGGATGCGGTCTTGAATAACAATTAAGGCGACAGCTTTTGCCCGTGATGGTAGTTTTGAACCGACAATTGGTCGTTTACTATGGGCAAGTACCATAACTCTAAACCCGCGTTCCATATATTCTTCCTCAATCGGCGCGATCGCTTCATATTCTTTTCCACTAAGAACAAAGTTAGATGCTCCTAAAATATATGTCCCAAGCGCTTCAAAAGTAACTGCAGAGTTTTTTCTTTCGCTGCTAAAGGGAAGTACCTCACTTGCAACGTATAACTCATTAAGTGGGAATGCCGCTTTAAGTGCTGCAGTTGTAGGTGATTCATCTTTTGTTGCTCTTAAAAACGAACCCATAATATACGGAAGTTGCGTTATATCAGAGTTTTTTAGGGGTACAACATCTTTAACCATCATTGAACCATCCGTGATTGTTCCGGTTTTATCAATACATAAAACATCAACGCGAGCAAGCATCTCGATCGCATATGATTCTTGGACAAGCGTTTTTCTTCTTGCTAAGTTAATAACCGCGACCGCGAGGGTCATCGATGTTAGTAAATACATTCCTGCTGGAATCATCGAAACCATTGATCCAGATATACTTTTAATCGATTCTTGCGCTAGAGTGAAGTTTTTAAATCCACCCTTAATAATTTGTTGAACAATCATAAGGACACCTAAAATAATAACGATAAAACCAATAAAGCGGAAAAGGCGGTTAATCATATATAATAGGCGCGATTTTGGTCGTTTAAATTGTTTCGCCTTATCTTGCATACTATTAACATATGCATCTTCTCCGACACGGTCAATTTGGGCGATAGCCTGGCCGCTTGTGACAAAACTACCTCCGAGCAAGAGTGAACCAACTTCTTTTTGAATCGTCTCCGATTCACCTGTCAGTAGTGCTTCATTTACTTGGAGGTTCCCTTTAACTACGACACTATCCGCAGGTATTTGTGCCCCGTTTTTTAATATAACAATGTCATCTAAGACGAGTTCGTTAATTAAAACTTTTTGTTCTTCACCATCGCGAATAACCGTTACTTTTTGGGCGGCAACAATTTGGAGTTGCTGTAGTTTCTTTTTCGCCCGGAAGTCTTGAGTTAATCCTATCGATGCATTCGCGACTAAAATAACGACAAAAAACAGTCCTTCAAAATATTGGACGATAATCATTGCAAGCGCGATTATATATAACAAGACATTAAAAAAGGAAAAAACGTTCCGTTGAATAATTTGCCAATTTGTTTTTTGCCCAGTTGGCTTAACCTCATTGACATATCCTTTTTCGATTCGCTCTTCAACTTGCTTTGAAGTTAAGCCGGTTTTCGGATTAACATCGTAGCGTTCTACGGGTTCGTTACTTCTTTTTGATTCTTTTATTTCAATTGTTTTATCCATACTCTTACATTATATAACAAATTCAATAACTCGTGGTTGTTGTTTATATTATGTTTACTTTTCTTAATTTGCTTTATTCATATTCATCTTCTTTAGATTTCTACGAAATTGTTATACATTTCATTAAAGAAATATAATAAGCCCGCCTTTTTCACGTTAGTTTTGCAAGTGAATTGTGCAAATACGACGTGGTTTTAGGGCGGACTTTAAACTTGATAGATACCTGCCTCTTTAATATAGTCTAAGACTATTGATTATTCGTTGCGCAGCGCATCGACAGGTTCTTTTTTTGCTGCATTTCTGCTTGGGATAAGGCTTGCAAGCATCGTAATTGCTAAGTTAATCAAAACTAACACTATCGCATGCCATGCGTTTAAGTTTGCAATTCTTCCAAGCCCAACGAACGGGAACGCTCTGTTTAAGAGCACATTAATTGGTAAAGATATAAGTAATACAATCGCAATTCCAAAAATTCCTGCTGCTATGCCAACAATAAATGTTTCTGCCTGGAATAGGCGGGTAATATCTCTTTTCCTCGCACCAAGCGCCCGAAGTATCCCGATTTCCTTCGTTCGCTCAATAACTGACGCTGAGGTAATAATCCCGATCATAACCGCACTTGTAATAAGTGAGATGGAGCTAAAGATAAGTAAGACAATACTAATCACTTGGACAAGTATCGATAGTGATTCGCTAACGTTACTTAAAATATCTGTCTCGTTAATAAAGTAAGGCGAATTTCCTTTTAATCCCATCGCGTGCCAAATTTCGTTTTGAATTTTATTGTATTCTTTAATTCCATCGAGGATTTTGTCTTTTCCTGCTTTCGATGCTGGGAAAATAGCGATTGAATGATATGGACTATAAAATAAATCGCGATATGAAACACTTACCCAATCATCGTGGACGTTTTCATCCTCTAGAGTTGGCGGATAAGGAATAAACGCATCGAATGAATCCATGAAATACCTTCGTTCACGGTCTTCTTTGTCTTGAGTTGCATACGGGTCATAGTCGGTTGGATTGCCGTCCGCATCTCTTTGTACGAAAGTCGCGTTATATATAGTTGCCCGGTCAAAGTAATCTTGTAAGCTAAGTCTTTTTAATCCCGCGGCACTTGAATCTGGTTGAAGCGGATCATAAAAATTAAATATCTGAATCGTTTCGTCGGGGTTTATGGGGTTAGGTATACCTTGAGTAACTAAATATAATCCCATTGCGGTTGGATCTTCTCCATATTCTCCGGTTTCGAATTCTTTCGTCATCGTTTCAATAAGTTTAGAAAACATCGAATCAGGGATGTTTTGTGAGAAGGCTTTTTCAAAGTTTCTTACAAACTCACCTTTATTATTTTGCTCAAACATATAATCAGCAAGTTCGGGCGTATAAGCGATTCCTGTTTGCATAAACTCCGTATAAATTGATTCTTCACGTAATCTTAAAATACCGACAATTTCTAATTCAACCCCTTTTGTAGGGTCATTATATAAAGCTTCAATTTCTTCTTGGGTCGGAAGCGTATAGCGGTTTACTTCTTTTTGTAAATTTAGTGGGTTAGCTTCCGTTTGAAGTCCGAGGTCCGTGATTGTAAACTTTTCTTTCCCTGGAGTTGTCTCTTGTTGATAAAACTCATCATTTGTAAAAACTTTATATTTTTTCTCAGTAATAATCGTTGAATCAAATGGAATAACTTTTCCTTCAATATCTCTACTGTCCAACTCTTCGATTAAACCAAGATCGTATAAGTCTGAATAATATAGTTGGTTATGACGATCGACAACTAAAACAACCTCATTAATCGAACCTTCCTGAGGATATCTTCCTGCGATTGGTTCGTAATATTTGTCTATATATTCATTGCGGCCGAATAGCTGGTGAAAACTTCCTCCAGGAGTAGGGACAATCATATTGTTCCACGTTAAATTGTTTTCTCCGTGTGAAAATACTTCCATCGAGCCATCTTCAAGTGGCCGAGTTGTCGTTAAGTGCATGTTAGTATTGTAGTTTGTTAAAATACTATCTGCATATCCTGTCTCTAAATAGTCGCGTTTTAGCACCTCAAGTTGTGCTCTTGTTACGATGTTTTGCTCAACGTTCACAATTTTACTTAAAACGACACTATCATCGAGGACGCGAATTTCTTGCTCCTCCGGATATATTTCTGGTGGATCTTCGTATAAATAATCATCCGAAAACATCACAGATGTTCCATATATACCAATTGGATAGGCCGATAAAGTCGTCGCCTCCATCCGGTCAACATAATTTTGGAATCCGTTCGAGACCGCTAAAACAAGTCCAACTCCAATAATTCCAAAACTTGCCGCGATTGAAGTCATAATTGTCCGGCCTTTTTTGGTTGCTATATTTCTTAGCGAACTTTTAAGCGCGGTTGCAAACGACATTTTTGTCCGTTTAACTTGTTTGGTTTCAACTTGGGTTTTCTCATCTATTTCATAAGGTGCGCTATCATCGGTAATTACTCCATCAAGCATCCGAATAATACGGTCACTATAGCGATTCGCTAAGTATTCGTTATGAGTAACCATAATAACGAGTCGTTCTTTGGAAACCTCCTTAAGCAAATCAAGTACTTCAATACTTGTTTCACTATCAAGCGCCCCGGTTGGTTCATCGGCTAAAATAATATCTGGATCATTAACTATTGCTCTGGCAATTGCAACTCTTTGCATTTGACCGCCAGATAATTTTGTAACGTCTTTTTCAATTACATCGCCAAGCCCGACTGCTTTTAGAGCTTCAGAAGCTCGTTGTTTTCGCTCTTCTGCCCTTATACCTGCTAATTGCATCCCCATTTCAACGTTTTGTCTAACGTTTAAATGTGTAATTAGGTTATAAGATTGAAATACAAAACCGATTCGAACATTTCGATATGCATCCCAATCTTCAGATGTATAGTCTTTTGTCGAACGACCTTCGATAATAAGGTCTCCATCTGTATATTGATCTAACCCGCCAATGATATTCAGTGTTGTTGTCTTACCACAACCTGATGGTCCTAATAACGATACGAATTGGTGCCGCGGAAATGATAAGTTAACATCTTTTAATACATGAAGTGGTTTTTTATCAATGTAGTAATCTTTGTAAATATTTCTTAGTTCTAGCATTAATTTATCTTCTTCCTTTCTATCAAAGTTTTATTCAAGTTACATATTTATTTTATCATTTATTTGGTGTTTATTATTTGGGCAAATAACCTCATTTACTCGGTTTTTCGTTTTCTTTTAAAGAAGTTCGAAATTATTTCTCCGCCTTCTTTTGCTAGTACTCCTCCGATAACTTCTGGGTGGTGATTAAACTCTTTAATTTCGTATAAGTTCATCACGCTATTAATAACCCCTCCTTTCGGATCACTTGCTCCGTAGACGAGCATCGGAATTCTTGCATTAATTATTGCACCAGCACACATCGCACAAGGTTCTAGCGTTACATAAAGCGTACAATCACTTAGTCGCCATGTCCCAAGTTTTTCCGCCGCTTTATTAATTGCGATTATTTCAGCATGGAATAACGGATTTTGCTCGCTTTCTCTTAAATTATGGCCAACTGCAATAATTTCGTCATCTTTTGTAATAACAGCCCCAACAGGAACTTCATCAAAAGAAGCAGCAATTTTTGCCTGTTTTAGTGCTTCTTTCATAAATTTTTCGTGTTTTTCTAACATAAATTCCTCTTTATTAAATATTAAAACCACCGCACATGACTTCGTTTCTTAAGGCTGCTACGTTCCCGTCCTGACCTGGTTCGAAAGTCCCTCATTGCGATGGCGTTATTATTATATCACTGTCTTAATAATTTGTCTATTTTGTGACTATCGATGTGGCCGTTTTGAATGTAGCTTTAGACCATTCTACATCAAATAAATTATACCACAGTCGAGTTCTCATACGAGTAATATGCTACTTAGGTTTTATTACTTTTAACCCTCCTAAATATTTGCGTAAAACTGGAGGAATAATGACACTTCCGTCTGCTAGTTGGAATTGTTCAACAATTGCAGGAATAAGTCTACTTGTAGCAAGACCGCTTGCGTTAATTGTGTGAACAAATTTTGTCTTTCCGCTTTCTTTCTCGCGGTAGCGGATTTTCCCACGTCTTGCTTGGTAATCTCTAGCGTTTGATGAACTACTTACTTCTTTATAAATACCCATAGAAGGGATCCAAACTTCAACATCATACGTTCTTGCCATTGAATGTGAACAATCACCGGCTGCAAGTTTACTAACCCTGAAGTGAAGACCCAGTTTATTAACTAAATCAATTGCTTTGTTTGTTACTTCTTCAAATGCTTTGTCACTTCCAGCTTCAGTTGCATATTGAAATAGTTCGACCTTATTAAATTGATATCCACGAATCATACCTCTTTCTTCCGTACGATAAGACCCTGCTTCTGAGCGATAACATGGTGTGTAGGCGAAATATTTCTTTGGCAAATCCTCTTCTTCAAGTATTTCATTGCGGTGATAATTAACTAGTGCAGTTTCCGCGGTTGGAAGTAAGAACCTTCGCGGTTCCGTTCCTTCAAGCCAAAAGACGTCTTCTTTAAATTTTGGGAATTGACCTGCGGTATAGCCACTTTCATAATTAAGTAAATGCGGTGGTAAGAGCATTTCATAACCATCACTTAAATGTTGTTCGATAAAGAAGTTTAATAGCGCCCATTCGAGTTGCGCCCCCAAACCTTTATAAATCCATGTCCCTGCTCCAGAAATTTTTGCACCACGTTTATAGTCAATTAAATCTAAACTTTCACAAAGTTCAACATGGTCTTTGGCAGCAAAATCAAATACTGGTAATTCATTATATACTTGCAAAACCTCATTGTTTTCTTTTCCACCTCCAACAAGATCATCGTCAGGTATGTTTGGTAATTCATCCATGAACTCCTCAATTTCTTCTTCAATTGCTGCTAATTCTTTTGTACCTGCTTCATTACTAGCTTTAAGTTCTTTTACTCTCGCAAAAATCGGCTCAAGATCTCCGCCTTGTTTTTTTACTTGCGGAATTGACTGCGACAACTTATTTTGTTCTGCCTTATTACTTTCAACTTCTTGAAGTAATTCTCTTCTTCTCGCGTCTTTTTCAAGTAAGACTGTAAAATCAACTTCCCAACCTTTCTTTTTAAGCGCTTCGCTTACTTGCTTAGGGTTTTCTCGAATTAATCTAATATCTAACATAAATATTCCTCCTTAAATAAAGAAAAACGTCCAATAGGACGCTTCACCGTGGTACCACCTATATTATAAGTTTATTTTAAAACTTATATCTCCTCTGTCTTTAACGCAGACAACGAAAGTTCTCACTTTGTTCTCCGAGGTGGAATTCATGAATGCCTCATCCAACTTTCTCACTATCAATTGGTCACTTTAATGATTTCTTCATTACTAGTCTCTTCATTGAACAATTTAATTTTAGCGAACAAATAGCCTATATTCAACCTACTTAGCAACGACAATTAAAAAAGGTGCCCTCTTTGGACACCTAATTACTACGTTTGGTCTTACTCTTCCTCTTCGACTGTAACTTCTGCTTCATCATCAGGGATAAGGACTGTAAATGAAGAAACATTAACGCCTTCGTTTAAGCGAATAATTCTAACACCTTGGGTATTTCGACCACTTATACTAACTTGAGAGAGGTTAATTCGAATAATCGTACCTTCTTCGTTAATAACAAGTAGATCTTCATCACCATTAACAGCACGAAGTCCGCATAATTTACCCGTTCTTTCGGTAATATTAAGTGTAATTACACCTTTTGCGCCTCGTCTAGTTTGCCGGTACTCATCCGCATAAGTCATCTTACCGTAACCATTTTCGGATAAAGTAAGAATTAATTCACCCTCAATAGAGCTTGTAACACCGATAACTTCTGCGCCATCAAGGTTCATACCAATAACCCCTTGAGCGCTTCGACCTACTGGTCGAACTTCGTTTTCATGGAACTTAACCATCTTACCTTCGCTTGAACCAATACCAATAAGCATGGAGCCATCAGTAAGTTTCACGTCTACTAGTTCATCGCCTTCTTTTAGGGTGATGGCAATTTTACCATTCGCCCGAATTGATTTAAATTCACTAATCGATGTTCGCTTCACGACTCCTTCTTTCGTAACGAAGAATAAGTAGTGATCACTTTCAACCTTTTCATCATCGATACTAATAATTGTCTTGACTAACTCATCTTGGTCAATTCCAATGAGGTTTTGTACAGGAATTCCTCGTGAAGTTCTTGAAAACTCTGGGATTTGATACCCGCGAAGTCGGTAAACTTTTCCAAGGTTTGTGAAAAACAATACATCAGTGTGCGTATTCGTATGGATAAGGCTATCAACGACATCATCGCTTAATGTTTGCATGCCGATTACACCTTTCCCACCACGATTTTGTTTTCTAAATGCATCCGGTGATTGTCGTTTAATATAACCACGGTTAGTAAACGAAATAATAATATCATCAACGGGAATTAAATCTTCATCTTCAATCGTTGCGACGTCGTCACTAATTTCGGTTTTTCTTTCATCACCATACTTTTCCTTAATTGCTGCTAAATCGGATAATACTTCAGCTTGCAATGTGTCACGGCCAGATAAAATATGATTGTATTTTTCAATATTTGCTTCTAGCGTTGCAAGTTCGCCTTCAAGCCGACCTTTTTCTAAGCCGGTTAAGCGGCGCAGCGTCATCGCTAAAATTTCTCTTGTTTGAATATCATCAAAGCCAAACCGCTCTTGGAGTTTAGTGGATGCCTCATCTGGAGATTCAGAGTTTTTAATTAATTCAACAATTTCATCAATATGATCAATCGCTTTTAATAACCCAACAACTTTGTGTTTGCGTAACTCTGCTTCTTCTAGTAAGTAGCGTGTTTTTCTCTCTGTTACTTCGATTTGATGTTCTAAGTAAAGTTTTAGCATATCAGTAATTGGTAAAACACGTGGTTCTCCATTAACAATCGTTAAGTTTATAATGCCAAAACTCGCCTGTAATTGCGTTAGATTGAATAATTGGTTCAAAATAACTTCGGGAATTACATCTCTTCTTAACTCAATAACAATACGAATTCCTTCTTTATTTGATTCATCACGAATATCGGTAATACCATCAATGCGCTTTTCTTTCACATTGTCTGCGATTCGTTCGATTAATTTTGCTTTGTTTACCTGATACGGTAATTCATCAACAACGATTCGATTACGGCCTCCGGATAATTGTTCAATATGCGTTTTTGCACGCATAACAATCGTACCTTTTCCGGTTTCGTATGCTTTTTTAATTCCTCCGCGGCCTAAAATCATCCCTCCTGAAGGGAAGTCTGGTCCGCTTAAGTGGTTTGTCATTAGTTCAAGCGGAGTTATATCTTCATCTTTAGCGACTGCGTGAATTGCATCGATTACTTCACTTAAGTTATGTGGTGGAATATTCGTTGCCATTCCAACAGCAATACCTGATGAACCATTAATTAATAAGTTCGGTATTCTTGAAGGCAATACAACGGGTTCTTTTTCACTGCTATCATAGTTAGCAGTGAAGTCGACGGTATCGTAATTAATATCAGCGACCATCTCCATTGCGATTTTCGCTAATCTTGCTTCGGTATAACGCATCGCGGCTGGTTGATCACCATCGATTGATCCAAAGTTACCATGCCCATCGACAAGTGGATAGCGCATCGAGAAATCTTGAGCGAGTCTTGCTAGTGTGGAATAAATAGCTTGATCACCGTGCGGGTGATATTTACCCATTACATCTCCAACAATTCTTGCGCATTTCTTATGTGGTTTATCTGGAGTCATGCCTGATTCATCCATCGCATAAATAATCCGTCGGTGAACTGGCTTTAACCCGTCACGAACATCAGGAAGTGCGCGTGATACGATAACCGACATTGAATAATCAAGGAAAGAAGACTTTACTTCAGTCGTAACATCAACTTCAAAAATACCAGTTTCAATTCCTGCTTGAACAGTTGAGGCGACTTCTCTTTCTTCCTCTTCTAGCTGTTCCTCATCTTTTATTTCATCATCACCATCAAATGGGATTTGGTTATTATCTTGTACCATTACTTCCTCCTTTAAATGTCCAAGTTTTTAACTAACTTAGCGTTTTCTATAATAAATTCACGGCGTGGTTCAACATCATCGCCCATTAAATCTTCAAATATTTGGTCAGCTTCAACACCGTCTTCTAATGTAATTTGGATAAGTTTCCTATTTTCAGGATCCATAGTTGTTTCCCAAAGTTGCTCAGCGTCCATTTCGCCTAGCCCTTTGTAGCGTTGGATTGGGTAATTGTCACGGACACCAAGATCTTCTCTAATTTGGTCAAGTTGACGGTCACTATATGCATAGTAGTCCTTACCACGATACGTTAATTTGTATAACGGTGGTTGCGCGACATAAACATGTCCTTGTGCTAATAAGTCCCGCATAAAGCGGTTGAAAAATGTTAAGAGCAAGACTCTAATGTGGGCTCCATCGACGTCCGCATCCGTCATAATAACGATTTTATCGTAGCGGATTTTGCTAACATCGAATTCTGGATCCATTCCTGCTCCGATTGCAGAAATCATATTACCAATTTCGGCGTTTTCAAAGATTCGTCGCTGTCTTGCTTTTTGCACGTTCAAAATTTTCCCGCGTAAAGGTAAAATCGCTTGCGTTCTGCGGTCTCTCCCCGCTTTTGCCGAACCTCCCGCGGAGTTACCTTCGACGACGAACAATTCGCATTCTGCAGGGTTTTTGCTGGAACAATCTGCAAGTTTACCTGGTAAGGTCGTAATATCTAACCCAGATTTGCGGCGAACGTTTTCTCGCGCTCTGCGAATCGCCCGTCTTTCTTCGGCAGCACTATTAACTTTATCGAGGATGTTTTTCCCTATACGTGGATTTTCTAATAAGAACTGCTCTAATTGATCACCAACAATTTGTGAGACAACACGCCTAACTTCAGAGTTACCGAGTTTTGTTTTGGTTTGTCCCTCATATTGCGGGTTTGGGTGTTTAACCGAGACAATCGCAGTTAATCCTTGTAATGCATCACCTGTTTCGAAGTTAGAATCATCTTCTTTTAAATAATTTGAAGCACGAGCGTACTTATTAACGACTCGTCCTAGTGCGAGTTTAAAGCCGTCTAAGTGGGTCCCGCCTTCTCTGGTGAAAATGTTATTTGTAAATGAATAAATATTTTCATTAAATTCAGCATTGTATTGGAGTGCCGCTTCAACGTGGATATGCCGAGAATTTTCGCCTTCAACAACTTGTACATCCGCGCTTCCTTCACAATATATAACTTCTTCAAACATTGGGTTTTTGTTTTTGTTTAAATCTTCAACGTATTGTTTAATACCGCCTTCGTAGATGTATGTATCTTCAACGACCTCTTCACCGCGTTTGTCTTTAACGCTCATTCTTAGACCGCGGTTTAAATACGCCATTTGTTTACAGCGTTTACTAATAACACCAAAATCAAATTCGGTTGTTTCGGTAAAAATAATTGGGTCTGGTTTAAAGGTTACTAACGTTCCGCGTTTTGTTGTTGGTCCAACATCGGTGAGTTTTTGCGCGATATACCCTCCGTTTTCAAAACGAGTGAAATATTCGCGTCCATCGCGATAAACACGGACTTCAATATATTCGCTTAAAGCGTTAACAACCGCAGCGCCGACACCATGGAGTCCGCCCGCGACCTTATAGCCGCCTCCTTCACCAAATTTTCCACCTGCGTGTAATTTCGTATATACAGTTTCGACTGCGCTTAAGCCGGTTTTTTCAACCGCGTCTACTGGGATTCCTCTTCCGTTATCACTAACAGAAACTGCGCCATTTTCAAGTAAACTTACTTCAATGTGGTCGCAGTGACCCGCGAGTGCTTCATCAATCGCGTTATCAATAATTTCCCAGACTAAATGGTGAAGTCCTGCTGCAGACGTCGTTGCAATATACATACCAGGACGTAATCTAACTGCTTCAAGTCCTTCCAATACTTGGATATTATCGCCCGTATACGCTTCATCAGCTTTTCTTCTTTCAATTTCTTCTTGAATTGATGCTCTTTGCTCTTCTGCTCGTTTAGCATTCCATTCTGCTGAGCGTTTTGCTTGGGCCTCTTCTTCTTGTATTTGTTTTAGAGTTTTAGGTTTTTCGTTACTCATACAAACCTCCTTCTTATAACTTTTTGATTTTTTGTCACTTCATATAATTCGCTTCCTTGATAAGGGAACGATGTAGTTGTAATAAACGTTTGATTGAATTTGTTAATAAACTTCACTAATCGCTGTTGATGATTAGCATCTAATTCACTTAGTGCATCATCTAGCACAATAATTGGACGTTTTTGCCTATTTGTAGCAATGAAATATGGCGAGATAGCAAGGGCAAGGGCGATTATACGCTTTTGTCCTTGCGAAGCGTATTCGCTTACATCTTGGCCGTTTAGTTCGGTAATAAAGTCTTCTCGTTGCGGCCCGACACTTGTTGATCGGTATTTATAGTCGTTAGCCTTCGCTTTATTAAATACCGCTTCTGCGTTAGTTTTGTAATCACCTTTTAGTGTTACAAACGGCTTATAGTTTACTTTGATGTTTGCTAAACTTGGATCAAGTTCTTTTAACACTTTCGGTAAGATTTCGTTTAAGTTACGAATAAACTCTGCCCTGCCTTTAGTAACAACCTCACTTGCTTCAACCATTTGGGCTTGCAACACATCGATTTCAATCGTATCGATATTATCTTTTTTTAAAGCAGCGTTTCTTTCACGGAGTAAATTTTCATACGTGGATAAGCCATTTAAATAAAGGTTTTTCGTCTTGCCAAGATGAACGTCAAGGTAATTCCTTCTTAAACTTGGTGGTCCGTTGAAGAAGTTAACATCTTTTGGTTCGAACACGACAACATTAACTAATTCAGCGAGTGTTGATAATCTCGTAAGCGGTATGTCGTTATGGCGAACTCGCTTTCCATCTTTACCAATTGTTATTTCGATCTTATGTGTTCGGTGTTCATCATCTAAATAAGCTTTAATCGTCGCTTCTTCTTGGCCGTGCTTTATAAGAGCGTCATCATAATTTGTCCGAAACGAGCGAGCGAGTGATAAATAATGAATCGCTTCGACGATATTTGTCTTTCCCACTCCATTTTGACCGATGATAACGTTTAAACCTTCGTTAAAATCGAGTTGTAGATTACTAAAGTTTCGAAATTTACTTAGTTCGAGTCGTTTAAGTACCATCGCTAATTAAGAAACCTTTGTTATTGTTGACGATAATTTCATCACCAGCACGTAATTTCTTTCCGCGACGGTTTTCCGGTTCACCGTTAACTAAAATTTCGTTAATTGTTAAAAAAAACTTCGCCTCACCACCGTTAGTAATCAGACCTGTTTTTTTGAGTAATTGACCTAGTGTAATATACTCGGTATTTATCTTAATTTTAGCTACTTTTACCGTCATAATTTCGTCACCCTTTCACCTGGTTTAATTATACCATTTTTTAGAGCAAAAAAGGGAATATAATATATTCCCTTTATTCTCGTTTTTTGCCTTTAAAAACGGCTCTAATAAGTTCTTACTGGAGTGACAATTTGGATATGTGTATTATCGGCAACGTTACGGACGCTGAACGGTTTCATTTCTCCGACAAAGCCGATAATAACGTCTTGTGATTTACATGCTCTTACTGCTGCACTGACAAAATTGGAATTAAAACTAATTTCTAAACGTTCACCAGTAAATTGGCATGTGTTTAAAGATTCAATCGCACTACCAGTTTGTAGTGATCTCGTTGATAGTTGAACCCCGCCTTCTTCACTCATTGTAAGTTTAACAACACTCTCACGCTCGTTTGTTGTTAAAAGCGAGACTCGGTCCATTGCCCGAAGCAACTCATCAGCGTTTGCTTCAAGGAAATAATCGTAGTGATCAGGAATAATGTTTTCAATGCTCGGGTATTCTCCGCTGATTAAGCGGCTACTAACGGTCGTAGCGTTAAAATAAAACAATGCTTTTTTATCAGTAACATGTATTTCAACTTCTTGCTCGTCTTGAACTAAGCGGGCAATTTCAGTTAAAATTTTCGCAGGAACGTTAACTTTAAACTCGGCACTTTCTTGTAGTTTAACAACTTTTTTTGCCATTCTAAAACTATCAGTTGCAATTCCGACAAGTTCATTATCACGAGCAGTTAAGTTTACCGCCGTTAACGTTGGACGTACTTCACGCGTTGATGCGGCGAAAGCGGTTTGGTCGACTAAGTTTGCGAAATCTCCGCCAGTAATAACAAAACTTTCCCCGATTTTTTCTAAATCAACGTCAGGATAGTCTTCTGGATTAATCGAATTAAGTCTAAAGTTTGAGCGTCCATCATCGACTTGAACAAGTGTTGAATCGATAACTTCGATCGTTACATCGCGGCCTTCAAGTTTACGAACAATATCGGTAAGCAAACGACTGCTAACTAAAGTAACACCTTCTTGTGAGTTACGAATAACAACTTGAGAGTCAATTTTAAAAGGAACTACATGTTCGATAATTAGTTCGTTGTTAGAACCAATAACGGATAAGCCTCGTTCATTAACTTCAAGTTTGACATTTCTTAAAACTGGAATTGGGTGTTTGTCATTTATTGCTCTTGCAACAGTTGTTAATCCATAAAGTAATTGTTCTCGATTAATCGTTAATTTCATATATTTATATTCCTCCTAAAGAATAGTAATAATAATAAGGGGTGTGGATTGTGTGGATAACTTACAATATTCTGACTTAATTTTACCATACTTGGTTATATGTTGTAAGTAAGAAAACCTAATTGGTGACTAAACTTTTAACTGTTTTTCTAATTGTACAATTGCTTGTGCTAAATCAGGAGAAGTTTTCAACTGTTCTTCCACTTTATCGCAGGCGTTAATCACAGTTGAGTGATCTTTTCCACCAAACACTTGACCGATTTGTTTAAACGGAAGATCAAGTAAATTTCTTGTTAAGTACATGGCGATATGTCGCGCAAGTGCAACTTCAGCTTTACGCATCCTTCCAGTAATTTGTGCAGGTGTAATATTGTAGTAATCACCGACAACGTTAATTATTCTAACAGCATCGAGTTTTGACTTAGTATCATTAACGCTTACAAGAGATTGAACACTTTCAAGCGCGATAGGAAGTGAAACATAGTCCGTTTTCTTAATATTAATAATGTAGAAAAGCAACCGATTAAGCGCACCTTCAAGTTCACGAATATTATCGCCGAATCGTTCTGCAAAAAATGTAATAACTTCTTCATCAAAGCGCTCGACCTCAAGCCCATTCGCTTCAATTTTAGAAAGCAAAATATCTTTCCTTGTTTCTAGATCGGGTTTTGCAATATTAATAGCAAGTCCGCTACTAAATCTCGAAACAAGCCGCGATTCTAGCCCTTTTAACTCAGTCGGATGCCGGTCACTTGTCAATACGATTTGTTTATTTATATTAACTAAAGCGTTAAATATATGAAAGAACATTTCTTCAGTTTTGGGTTTATCGGCTAAAAACTGAATGTCATCAACTAATAAGAAATCGATCCCTTTAAAAAAGTCTTTAAGCGATTCGGAATCTTTATCGCCATGAACATATTTAATAAATTCATCGACAAAGTCATCGGTTGTAATATATAAAACTTTTGAAGCTGGTAAATGTTCTTTAATATAGTTACCCATCGCATGTAGTAAGTGGGTCTTACCTAAACCTGATGCAGAATATAAAAATAAGGGGTTAAACATCGTTCCTGGATTCGAAGCAATCATTAGAGCTGCTTGTTTTGCCTCTAAGTTAGAAGCACCAACAACGAAGTTATCAAAAGTGAATTTAGGATTTATGAAAGAGTTAGCGAAAAATGTCGGCTTTTCTTGGACTTTTTCAATTTTAGTAGAAGGGATATCACTTTTTTGGACAAATGTTATTTTAAAATTTGACTGAGTAACTTCACTAACAACCTCGCTGATCATTGATATGTAACGACTTGTGAGTAAGTTCGCTGCAAGTTCAGTAGACGCTACGACTAACATTGAATCGCCGTCAATTCGATGAATGTAACTATCGGCGAAAAAAGAATCGAATATCCTTTGGTCTTTTAGTCGGTCCCTGATTCTTGAAAGAATCCTTTCCCATAATTGTACTAATTCACTAACTGATGAAACCATAAACTCTCCCCCTAACTTGGCTATATTCTAGCACAAAAAGAATTCAATTCTAGGTTAAAGTCAAGACGAATTAGTTTGTCCACAATTAGTAACGGTGAAAACCCCGATAAGACAACTAAATAACACTTATCCACAAATTGTAAATGTGGATAACTTTGTGGATAACGTTCTCCCCAGTGGAAAAGGGGAAAGAAAATTAAGTATTTGTTAATTAAATGGTTTTTTAACACTTACAAAACCGTGATTAATAAAGGGAAAAACTCAGTTACTAACGTATGTGCACTAATGGAGATGTGCAAAAGTGGATAAAACAAAATTAGGTAAAAACAACCCGATAAAAACACTCCAAAAAGTAAAGAAAGGGATGCTAAATTAACAAAAAATCACATATAATTTATTAAAACGCTATTTAAGCGTGGAAAACTGGTGAGAAATAAGCGGTTAACTTAATATTTTTAACAATGAATTACAATAAACGAGAGATTAAAACGATCAATTAATAAACGCAAGATGTTTTGAAGTGGAAAAGATTAGTTAATTCGTGGTAATTGTTTGATTTTATTTGACATCCAGCGACATAAAATAATATAATCAGGACGCGTAAACAAGTATTTACGGTTTTATTAATGAAGAAAAAAGGAGAGAGACGATGAAACGGACATATCAACCAAGTAATATCCGCCGGAAAAGAAAACACGGATTCCGTGCACGGATGAAGAGCAATAACGGTCGTGCAGTATTAGCAAGACGAAGACGTAAAGGACGGAAAAAACTAACCGTATAATCTTTCACTACGAAAATCACGACTAAGGAGGCACGCTGATGAAAAAGGTTAATCGTGTAACCGATAATAGAGACTTTGGAAAAATTATCGAGGCGGGCCTAAGTAAAACGAGCAGAAGCTTCGTTATATCAATACTAAAAAACGAACTAGGCTACACAAGGGTAGGCGTATCTGTTAGCAAAAAACGTGGGAATGCAGTCAAAAGAAATCGAATTAAACGACAAGTTCGGGCAATGTGTCAGCAAAATCTGAACTTTAATGAAAGCCACGACCTCATTATTATCGTAAGAGCTGGGTACAATCCGATGTGTTATGCCGAGATGGAAGTTGAACTAAAAGAGCTCATCAACCATCTCCAAAGGAGTTATTATGGGTCCTAAGACCAAGAGAATATTCAAAGCGAGTGCGCTTGTTGCCGCTACGATCTTATTTGCCGCATCATGTACGGCAAATTTTTGCACGCCTGAAGATAAGGCGGGACTTTTATACCAAAAGGATAGTGGAATCATCCGCTACGATAACGTAAGCGAAACAAACCCTCAAGGTGATCCGCGTTTTAGTGAGTTTACCGAAGAATTACATATGCGGGCTCGCGATAACGGTATTACAGTTCCATCAAAACAATACTATATCCGCCTAGATGCATATGCTAACGACTATGCGCTTGATGCGTATGTTGCAAGCGGACAAGTCGTACCTTCACAAGGCCGCGTTTTATCAAAAGAAGAAATAAACGCTGATGCGGAAATAAAAAACGAAGTATTAAAGCGATATGGTTATGTTAGGTACTTAGGTGTCGAGAACTCATCAAGATTAAGTTATGACCTTAATGATAAAGATGATCCAGCTAAATTTTTATTTGGCAATATTAATTATTGGACTCATCAAATTAAACTTGATTTAGATGCTGAAGGTGAAAATGGATTACTTCATATTCCCGATACAGACTTTAAGGCGTTTTATCAACAAGAAATGCTTAGGTCAATTGGTGCAAGTCGCTCATGTATCGCAATTGATGGCGATTATTATGGAACTCCTGGGCAACAAACATATATCCAACCAAAGACATGGGGAGATGCCTGGAAGAAGGGATTATTAGAAGGTCTTTTCGTTTATCCGACCGCTGCATTAATTGAGTTCTTCACTCAAGCGTTTGGAGGTGAAGGTTGGGGACAAGTTGGAGCAATTGTATTAGTAACGCTTATTGTTCGTGGAATTATGATTTTGTTAACACTTAGATCAACAATTAGCCAACAAAAGATGACTGCTTTGCAACCAGAAATGGAAAAGCTCCAGCAAAAGTATCCTAATTCACATGTAAACAACTATGAAAAGCAAGCGCTCGCGCAAGCACAGATGGAATTATATAAGAAGCATGGTGTTAAACCAATGGCGTCTTTACTAGTCTTTATTGTTCAAATGCCGATATTTATTTCGGTGTGGGGAGCGATGACTGGTTCTGCTGTTCTTGCTTCGGATGAAGTGTTTGGACTTTACTTAAGTACTCCACTTGGGAGCGCGATGGTCTCAAATTGGTTTTCACCGTCATGGTGGACAGCAATCGTTCTCTTTATCTTAATGGCGGGAGGACAGTATATCTCAATGAAACTTCCGCAATGGATGCAAAAACAAAGACGTAAAGATGTTACGAAGTTGGGGAAAAATCCGGCTGTAGAAAAACAAGCTAAAACACAAAGAACTATTCAAATCGTTATGTTTATTTTCATTATTATAATGTCTTGGTCATTACCAGCCGCGATGGGTATTTATTGGTTTATTGGAGCCCTAATTTCAATCTTACAAACTTATATTACACAGAAAGTGATGGCAAAAAATAAACAATGAAACAATTTACAGCAAAAACATTAGAAGAAGCAATCGCACTCGCGTGCGAAGAATTACAAATTGAAGATGAGAAAGATCTCGTTTATACAATTGTCGAAGAAAAGAAAGGTTTGTTTAAAAAATCCGCAACAATTGAAGTCGTAGAAATCGAAGATGAAGCTGAATATGCAGTAGAATATTTAAGAAAAGTTATTGCAGTATTAGATATCGAAGCGGAAATTGATTACACAATTCAAAACGATAGGATCCTTATCGATGTTGATAGCGACCACAACGCAATATTAATCGGCAGAAACGGGAGAACGCTGCAAGCTTTAACTGAAATTACAAAACTTGTGACATCAATCCATTTCAAAAAACGCATTAGACTATTAATCGATGTAAATAATTATAAGCAAGGCAAATACCGTAAAGTAATTACCATTGCTAAACGGACTGCTAAAGAGGTTCAAAGATCAAAAGTTGATGCAACACTTGATCCAATGCCTGCTGATGAACGAAGAAGGGTGCACAACGCCCTAACTCGCTACAGTAATATTGCGACAGAGTCAGTTGGCAGCGGCCACAGACGACAAATTGTTATTAAATACGTTGAAAATTAAAAGCAAAGGACCGATAACGGTCCTTTTTTTATGATAAAATTACTTTGAGGTAAAAAGAAAAAAATGTTTGAAACAATCGTTGCTCTGGCTACACCACCATTAAAAAGTGCACTCGCAGTTATTCGCTTATCAGGCGAAGACGCTTTTTTAATTGCCGATAAAGTTTTTAGCAAAGACTTAACGCCCAAGAGTCGCGGTATGCATTACGGCAATATTGTTAATGGTGATGAAGTTATCGATGAAGTAATTTTACTTTCATATGTTGGACCAAGTTCTTTTACTGGTGAAGACGTTATTGAAATTATGTCGCACGGTTCAATGGTTATTGTGGAACAAATTATTGAAGTACTAATTCGTTATGGCGCAAGAGCGGCAGAACCCGGAGAGTTTAGTGCAAGAGCATTTTATAATGGGAAAATTGACTTAATTCAAGCTGAAGCAATTAATGACATGATTAACGCAAAAAGCCGAGAAGCAAAAAAACTTTCACTTTTATCACTGCAAGGAGAAACTACTGACAAAATCCTTCCGCTTCAAACAAAAATCGCAGATTTGCTATCGCTAATTGAAGTTAATATTGATTACCCTGAGTATGTTGATATCGAAGTTGCAACGAATGAAAAAGTCATTAAAGACACAACAGTGATGATTAATGAAGCAAACAAACTACTTGATGAAGGCAGGCAAGGACAAATAATTCGCGAAGGAATTAAAGCAGCGATTGTTGGTAAACCAAACGTCGGAAAATCATCGCTATTAAATGCCCTAATCGCTGAAGAAAAGGCAATTGTAACTGATATTGCGGGTACCACAAGAGACATTGTCGAAGGAGAAATTAATCTTCACGGAATTACTTTAAGACTAGCAGATACTGCAGGTATTCGTACTTCCGATGATAAAATAGAAAACATCGGCATCTTAAAGGCAGAGCAAGAAATTGAAGATGCGGATTTAGTTATCTTAGTCCTTGATGCCTCAAAGCCAGAGGATAAAGAAGACGAACGGTTAAAAACTTTAACTAAAGATAAAAACCGGATTATTGTATATAACAAAAGCGATTTAACAAGCAAAGATGATCCAGATAAACTCTACATCAGTGCATTAACGAGGGATATTAGTGAGCTCGAGAAGCGAATTGTTGATTTATTTGGTATTGAAGAAGCAACATATTCGAGGCCGGCTTTAAATAACCCGCGACAGTTAGGATTATTATCACAAGTTAGGGATGATTTACAAAAAGCAAAGCAAGATGCGCTTAATGAACTGTCGCTTGATCTAGTCGCCGTTAGTCTCCGTGATGCCTATGATCATATTGGGGCGATTTTTGGAGATCAAGGAGATACAGATATAACACATGAAATATTCTCAAGATTTTGTTTAGGAAAGTAATATGTTAATTGATACACACGTACATTTAAATAACGAACGTCTTCTACCTGACGTTGAAAAGGTAATCCAAAAGGCAAAAGCGGCAGGAGTTGCTATGTTTTTTGTTGTGGGATGGGATGTTGAGAGTTCAAAAACAGCGATAAAACTCGCTGAAACTTATGAAGAGGTATATGCGATTGTTGGAATTCATCCGAGCGACAGTGTTGAATATGAATCAAGCGTGCTTGATGAGATTGAAAAGATGCTTAACCACGAAAAAGTTATCGCTGTTGGAGAAATCGGACTTGATTATCATTGGATTAAGGATGAAGGAGGTCGGAGTAAACAAAGGGAGTTTTTTATCGCTCAAATAAAACTAGCAAATAAATACAATTTACCAGTATCGATTCATATGCGCGATGCTGCAAAGGATACATATGATATTTTAGAAAAACACCGCCCGAAAAAAGGCGGAGTTATGCATTGTTATAGTTCTTCGGTTGAAATGGCAGAGATGTTTATTAATCTAGGCATGTATATTTCACTTGGAGGGCCAGTTACATTTACAAACGCCAAAATGCCAAAACGGGTTGCAAGCCAAGTGCCATTAG
>JAAYSH010000009.1 GCA_012518415.1 Erysipelotrichaceae bacterium
TCTCGCGTTAAAGTTTTCGCCACTAATTACACCTTCATCACCAACTTGTCCGCCGCTTTCGGCGTAGAAGTTTGTTGTTTCGACAACAATTTCACCACTTTCTTGAAGGGAACCAACCTTTTCGCCACCTTTAAATAAACCGATTACTTTTGTCTTTATTTCATTGAGATTGTTATATAAAAATGTCGATTCGCTTGTAAAGTTTAATAAGTCCCTTGATTGAGTTGCCATACTTGCAGCGTCAACTCGAGCACTTCGAGCGCGAATTCGTTGCTCTTCAAGTAATTGATTAAAGCGCTCTTCATCGACACTGCCACCTTGTTCAAGGACGATTTCTTTTGTTAAATCAAAGGGAAAACCATATGTGTCATATAACTTAAATGCGTCATCACCGCTGACGTTTTTACTTTTTTCTAACACGCTTTGAAGGAGAGTTTCTCCGCTTTTTAGTGTGGAGATAAACCTAACTTCTTCATCATTAATTGTCTTTTTAATATTGTTAACATTAAGGGCAACTGTTGGATAAAAGCCTTCATACTTACTCACAACAATATCGACAAGATCACTTAAAAATGGTTCTTCGATATTAATTTTTTGGCCAAAGCGCATCGCGCGACGTAATAGTCTTCTTAAAACGTAGCCTCTTCCTTCATTAGCAAAAGTCGCGCCATCAGATAAGGCGAATGTAAGCGCCCGTATATGGTCTGCAATAACCCGAAACGCCATAAGGTTTTCTTCATATTTAACCTGACTTATTTGTTCTAACTCTTTAATAATTGGCATAAATAAATCGGTCTCAAAGTTTGTCGGTGTATCTTGTAAAACACAGGCGATTCGTTCTAAACCTGCGCCGGTATCGATGTTTTTAAATGGTAATTGTTCATAGTCTTCACGTTTAACACCTTTTTTAGCGTTAAACTGGGAGAAAACAATACCCCAAATTTCAACATAACGGTCGTTATCGATGTCTTCTTTTAATAACTCGATTCCTTTATTCTCTGGATCATATTTTGGACCGCGGTCAAAAAATACTTCCGTATTTGGACCAGCAGGACCTTCACCAATTTCCCAGTAGTTACCTTCTAAAGGAATTAAGTGACTTTGGTCAACACCAGCTTTAATCCATGTATTATAAGTATCTAAGTCACTAGGGTGATACGTAAAATAAAGTTTATCAAGCGGCATATCGTAGTAATCAGGTGAGGTAAGTAATTCAATTGCCCAAGGGACCATTTCCTGCCGGAAGTAATCACCAATAGAAAAATTACCAAGCATTTCAAAAAATGTGTGGTGTCTTGCTGTATAACCAACATTTTCAATATCATTAGTCCGAATTGATTTTTGGACATTAACAAGCCGGCGATTGTTGGGGATTGTTGTTCCGTCAAAGTAGTCTTTTAAAGCTGCGACTCCCGAATTTATCCAAAGAAGTGTTGGATCCCCATGGGGGATTAAACTTGATGATTCAATTTGAGCATGACCTTTTTCTTTAAAAAACTTAAGCCATAACTCGCGAATTTGTTGACCAGTTATTTTTTTCATAACTTATCCTCCTAAACATAAAAAAAGTACCTCTAAGGAACGAATTGCTCGCGGTACCATCCTTATTCATTACATTGTAATGCGCTTAATTACTCGTAACGTGAGTGACGAAGATGATTAGTCTTATTGAAGAAAGGGGCGCGTTTTACTTCTACTAAGTACTTCCACCAGCGATACTTTCTCTAGAAGTAGAATATTAAAACTTCACTTTCTTAAAATATTATACCATGAAAAAAGGCGGACCTAGCAATTTAGTTAATATCCGCCTTAATAGATTAATTATTATTCGTTATCTTCAGTTTCTACCGTTTCGGTGATATCTTCTTCATCACCAAGTTTTTTTACAAATAACTCAAGTTTTGAGATCCGGCGATTTTCAACTTCTTTAACAACAAATGTTAGTAAGTATTGAATTGTTGTCGTTTTTTCCACATCATGAATATTTACTTCGTGTTCGTATTCGATTTCCATACCTGCTTCAGGAAGCGAGGTGCTTAAGCGGTAAACAAAGCCACCGACTGATGAACTTGCGTGTTTAGGCTCATCACCTAATTCAAGTTCTTCAAATAAATCTTCGACTGCAAAGTCAGGTGGGATTGAATAGTGGTCTTCGCCAAGTTTAATAATTTCATCTTGTTCGACTTCATCATACTCATCATATATTTCACCGACTAATTCTTCAAGGGCATCTTCCATTGTAACGATACCTGAAGTTCCGCCGAATTCATCAACAACAATCGCCATATGTTTTTTTGCTGCTTGCATTTCCGTTAATAAGTCATCGACACGGACGTTTTTATTTACGTATAAACTTTCAGTTAATAATGAACGAATATCAATTTTTTCTAAGTCATTTCCCGCTTCAACGATAGCGAAAATAA
>JAAYSH010000058.1 GCA_012518415.1 Erysipelotrichaceae bacterium
AATATTTCTTTTCTCATAAATTAACCTCTTCTAACTAATAAATTCATCTAAATGACGCACATAATATTTTAACATAATTTAATCTTTTACTGCTTGCAATATAAACAACATTAATTTCAAAAAAAAAACAATAAAAAAAACATCCTTGCAAAAAGGTTGCTTAGTAATGTTTATTTACTCGATTATGCCTCCACTATTCTATATGGTTTTTTACTCCATCCTGCATAAAGGGTTAAACTTTCATCTGGGGATGATGGTAAACTTCCATCCCATTCTAGTATCGCAAGTTCATCCGTAAACCAGCCCCGAAAATCATATCCCTCTCGCTCGGGAGGTTCTGGGTTAAGGTGGAGATTATCACCCGTTATTAAATCAATCCAATAAATATTTTCGTTCGGTGCATCATCGTAATTATAGTAATATACTACATTCGCGGGCTTATAGTGATATGCTGACACATAAAATTTTTCATTTAATTTTAAATAGTCGTAACGATCTGGTGGGATAACTATTGAGGTGAATGCATCGCTTCCTATAAAGGTATGCAATGCATGGCCAAATTCATATTTGTCCTTTACTCCAATAAATACCGCCTCTTTCAATACAGGAGAAAGATATGTGAATATATAGTCAACGGTATAGGGAATATATATATTTTTTCAAGTTTATCACTTCTAGGACCCGCTCTTGTATTATATCCGATGTTTTCTAAGCGTACTCCTTCAACGTGGCTTGGTACTGATAATATTTTTCATTTCTTACCTAAGTCAGTAAATTCATATAAATAGGCAATTTTTTTCTCTTCATCATCGGTAATCTTCCCCGAGATTTTAAGGTATTCTGTCGAATACGACCGATTTATCCCTTCCTGCTCAAGAAAATCAGGAGGACATGAATATAACACAGTAGTCGAAACCACTGTCAACAAAGCAATCCCTAAATTTAATTTAGTTCTTTTCATTACATCCTTCCCTTAAGCGTTATTTCATCGAATTAATTACTAATTTATATTTAAGCCGTTGGTTATTTTCGAAAATAATTATTGTAGCTCTGGTTACAATTGAATCGATGCTATCTCTTCTCATCGTAATTATCTTAATTTTTTCAATGACTAACTTCTATAATTTGAATAACTAAAAAAGGTTACAAAAGCAAGTTTTGTTAGATTTTTATGGATATTACTATATTTTTAAAAAATATTACTTTTTTAATGCAATTAAAAATTTAGGCGACTAATAGTTTTTTTTATATTTTGCTTATTCGCTAAACTCTCTTCTAAGGGCGCGAAGTTTCACTATCGCGGGTGGGAAGTTTTGTTCCGCGGCTTTTCCTAACCAAAACATAGCCTTATCCTTGTTTTTTAAAACTCCTGTGCCGTTAGCGTATCCTAAACCTAAAACATACTGCGCCTTCCGGTAACCTTTTTCTGCACTTTCTTTGTAAAATCTAAATGCTTTGATCAAATCCTTAGGCCGTCCATATCCCATTTCATGGAAAAAACCAAGTTTATAAAAAGCCTTCGCAAAATCTTGGTCTGCTGATTTTTGATACCATTCGTAGGCGAGTTCATAATCCCCCGGAATTACCGTTCCTCTTTCATAAGCAATTCCCATGTTATATTGTGCAGCATCATGACCTCCTTCCGCGGCTTCACGGAATAAGCAAACTCCATGTTTTTCATCAACCGGGACGCCTTTGCCATAAAAATAGCAGTAACCTAATACTGTTTTTGACTTAACGAACCCCTTTTCTGTCCCGTATTTTGCAAGTGCAAAACCTCGCGCATGGTCTTCGGCAATACCAATCCCTTGGACTAAACGACGGGAAAGTTCGTGAATCGCCCCTAATTCGTCGCGTTTAACGCGTCTTTCTAGTTCGCGATTATTCATTACTTCGTATTTTGACATATGGGAACCTCCATATTTGTTATTTTAATTATACCACTTATATATGCCAAAGAAGCAATTTCCGCACTAAATATATAAAAAAGCAGACTATAGTCTGCTTTTGTAATATGCTTCTTTGTTAAAACCCATGTAAAACCCTATTCGTTGCTAGCAGGGAATCTTCGATTAATAACCAAAATCGCGGGGTAAAGAAATAGTAAAAGCACTAAAGTTATTAGTCCAGTTGGTAATATATTTGATCCGTTATATACTAACGAACCAATAAAATCAGTTTCATAAAGGACTACTCCAGAAATTGTACTACTTAGTAATCTACCAATAACTCCAACACTAATAGCTAGTGCAAAGAAAGCGTAGTGATGGAACTTTGCCGATGCTCCGCGCTTTGGAAAAGCAAGTTTTTGAAAGAAAGCGGCTAGTGCGACCGAAAGTCCATATCCAAGGAAATAATCGAATGGATATGTTTGAATTCCGTATCCATCCATTTGGTTCGAAATCAAACCAAAAACTACACCAATAGCAATCCAACTTTTAATAAAATTGAAACGGAAGGCAATAATAAATAACGGTAGCATTGCTAAGTTAATTGAACCCGCGCCAGCACGAATGCGAATAACTGGCCCGACTTGGTCGAATACTAAAGCAAGGGCAACTAGTACACCAATTTCAACTATTTCCCGTACACTAAATTGATTTTCAATAAAGTTTTCGCGAATTATAACGAGTAAACTTAAACTTAAGAGCACTCCAGCAACTATTGGACCAGCGCCTAAGTTGTGGCTAGATTCATTTAATTCATTTACAATTGCTGCAAAAGAAAAGATGAATGCTTCACTAATAACTATGAGGATAAAGGCAATGGTCCTATATATTTTATTAAATCGGGCAAAGATAAATAATATCCCTGCTATAAGTGGTATAAAGTAAAAAGCCGTAACAAATCCTGCGCCTTTTACATTACTAAAGAAATTCGGCGTAAATAAATATAGTATTTCTCCGCTTTCTTTAACAACTAACGTGGAAAGCAAACTACTTAGAGCCACTAAAATGGCAAAAGCTAAGACAACGAAGTCTTTTACCTCGACGATACCAATTTGTTTCTCGTACCACTTCTTTTCTTGTTTGGTAATTTCTTGTTCTTGGTTTTTTTCCATTTTTCTATCTCCTTTAAAGAAAAACCTTCCCGCTAACGGAAAGGATGTTGGAAAAAACTGTTCCCTCCGCCAGCATTATCTGGATCAGGTGCGGTCGACTAGTTTACTAGTCCTCTCAGCCAGGTCTCACCTAGCTCCCGTATAGTTAAATAATATCAAATCATATTTAGTTTTGCCAATTAATTTGCCCAATATTAACGCTTGCTAAATAATCATTAGTTTTTGAAAAATATTTTCCCCCAAAAAAACCACCACGATTTGCTCCTAATGGAGAAGGGTGTGTCCCCGTTAAATATAAATGCTTGGGATTATTCAAATACTTTTGCAGTGATTTTGCAAATGTACCCCATAAGATAAAAACAAGCGGGCGATCTAGTTCGTTTAGGGCTAGTAATATATCACGAAGTAAATATTCATATTCCTTAAAATTATGTGAAAGCGGACTATTTGCTTTAACACTTAAGCGAGCATTTAATAAGAGCACGCCTTGCTTCGCTAAATAAGTAAGGTCACCATTATTTTTCATTGTTATTTGAAGGTCAGCTTCAATTTCACGGTAAATGTTTTTTAATGAAGGTGGTAACACTACTCCTTCAGGCACACTAAAAGCAAGTCCCATTGCTTGACCTGGTTGATGATATGGGTCTTGGCCAATAATAACGACTTTTACATTTTCTAATGGTGTTAATTTAAACGCATTAAAAATTAACGGTGCAGGAGGATAACAAATGCTTGTTTTATAAGCATTGTTAACTTTTTCTGCGAGTTGAGTAAAATATTGTTGCTTTTTTATTAGGACGAATACATCTTGCCATGAATTTAGTTTGCTCATAATCTAATCTTAACAAAATCGTAATAAGAGTAGGCAATTATTGTATAATATACATTAAAGGACAAGAGGCTACTATGAAGAAAGTTTTAATCGTATTCAATCATCCAGCGCCATATAAAGTAGCGTTATTTAACGGGCTTGCTCAGCACGTTGATTTACACGTTATTTTTGAACGTGACCGCGCTAGTGACCGTAATAAACTTTTTTATGCTTTTTGTGAGGATGATTACTTATTTACTCAACATCAAATTAAGGGAATAAAAATTGGACGAGAAAACATTATTTCACGCGGTGTAAAAAAACATATTAAGAAAAATGAGTACGACCTAATTATTATGAATGGTTATTCTACTTTCGCTGAAATGAAAGCACTTCGATACTTAAAGCGCAAACAAATCCCCTATATCTTTTACATTAATGGCGGGGTTGTGAAAAAAGAATCTAAACTCAAGCGAAAAATTAAAAGCTACTTCATTAACGGGGCCACCCATTATATGTCGCCGAGCGAAGAGGCGGATGAGTATTTAATTCACTACGGTGTTGATCCAAGTAAAATTACTCACTACCCATATGCGACCGTATTTGAAAAAGATGTTATTAGAAAACCTTTAAGTAAGGAAGATAAACTAAACATGCGTAAAGCTTATGGTATTAGTGATGCTCGATATTTATTTATGTCCGTTGGGCAATATATCGACCGAAAAAATAACTTACGGCTCTTAGAAATATGGAAACACGTTCCTGAGAATGTTTATTTATTTTTAATCGGGGACGGGGTAGAAAAGCCTTTATATGAGACATTTATTAAAGAAAACAATTTAAGTAATGTCCGTTTGATTGACTTTTTACCTCATCATGAATTACTTCAAACATTAAGAATGGGTGACTATGCCGTTTTCTTATCAAAAGAAGATATATACGGTCATATGGTTAATGAAGCGATGTCGCAAGGACTTGGTGTCGTTGCTTCACCAAAAATTGTTGCAGCAAGAACATTAATTAAGCCTGGTAAAAACGGTTTTCTTATTGATTCATTTGATACCGAAGAAATTCTTAACAAACTAAAAGCGATAACAAAAATCGATACATTCGAACAAGCAACTAACAGCGCTCTTAACAACACAATTGAAAAAATGGTCGATGCACACGTTGAATTTCTAGCGAGGTTCTTATGAAAAAAGTTATTTATTTTACAAGTGCAATGATGCCTGAAGATTTTCAGGAAGTCGTTAATAATAGTTTAGTTACACTTAATCCGAGCGGTCAAAACTTTCATTACAAACTTATTAACGCCTTTACGAAGTTTAGCGATGTTCAAGTAGTATGTGCCCGGCCAATTAATCACAAGACCCATTATCACACACGCTTTAAAACTAAAGATAACGGGATTTTTCACTACCTTGGCTTTAAAAACACGCGACTATCGCGAAGACGCACATTAATTAAAAGTGCAAAAAAGTTTTTACGCCCGATTATCGCTACTACTTCTGACTTAGTTTTTGTCGTTGACGCTCTTTCTGTTTTACTTAGTGAACTAGCACTTTCAATCGGGAACAAATACGGTATTCCTGTTTATGCGATATTAACTGATAAGCCTGGTAACTTATCAAATGTAAGTAATATGTATGTAAAACGTGTCGAACAAAGTTTTAATAAGTATTCTGGATTTATTACTTTAACTGAAGGGTTAGATGAATATGCAAATAGGAGCGACAAACCCTCCCTTATTTTACCTGGTATTGTTCGCGCTCCACTAAAGAAGGACAAAAAGGCAGTAAAACAATATACACCTTACTTCTTCTTCGGCGGTGCCCTTTATGAGCGCTACGGGGTCAAAAACTTAATTGAAGCATTTAAGTTATTACCAACAAAGCACAAGTTACTTATTGCTGGCCACGGTGAACTAACTACTTATATCAAACAAGAAGCTTTACTTGATGAGCGGATTATTTATTTAGGGCTTATTAGTGAAGATGAATACGATGTTTATGTTGCAAATGCTGCAGGGGCAATTAACCCGCGTCCTTTAGATAAGCGTATCGATTTATATTCAGTACCATCAAAAGTGCTTAATTACTTTAATAATGCGACACTTGTATTTTCAAGTGATCATCCTTTATTAACCCGCTTATTCCCAAGTAGTTATATTTCACTAGGTGTTGGTTCAACAATTGAAATATATGATGCACTTAATGCATATTTGCTAAGCAAAGATGATTATTTATATAAAAGACTTAAGGGACAAAAAGATGTGCAGAAGTTATGTCAAATTGATGAAGTTGCTGCAAAACTCAAGTTGTTTTTCTTAAATAAACCAATGAATTTAGAAGGGGAAACTACTATACTATAATTATGGAAAGAAATGCTCCACGTTCAATAAGAAGCGCTGTTGTTGTTAATTTAATCAAAACAATAACGATTACTTTGCTTTCGTTTATCTCTTTTCCATTCGCAGCCCGAGCTTTAGGCGAAGTGGGAATGGGGTATCATACATATGCGAATGCATTCGTGTATTATTTTTTAATTTTGTCGCGATTAGGAATTCCTAACTTAGCAACAAGAGAATGCGCGAAAGTTCGCGATGATAAAGTCGAACTAAGTAGGAAAGCGCAAACGTTTTTCATAATGCAATTAATTACGACTCTGCTTTCATTTGTTGCAATGGTAGCATTTGTATTCTTACTTCCTGGTCCATTTAAAGAAGATAAAATGCGCGTATTAATCTTCTTACTTTCACTTAATTTCTTGCTTGGTGTTTTCTCGTTTGAGTGGTTTTATATCGCTCTAGAAAAGCACTTCTTTATCGCAATTAGATCGATTATTGTTATAACAATTGGAACCCTACTTACAATCGCTTTAGTCCGGTCACACCGACATTTATTTTTATATGCCGGGATTGGAGTAACATATGCGCTTCTAACAAGTGTTATAAATATATTTTTCTTGCACCAAAACGGCTTTATTTTCCGTCCGCTTGGGAATTACAACTTTTCTAAATACTGGAAAAGCGCCTTCTCTATCGCAGTTGTAACAATTTTAATCACTTTATATAACCAAACGGATACGATGATATTAGGGGGACTTGATAAGACCCAAGTTAGTACGGGTTCATATTCGATTGGGGTTAAAGTTGTTGAAATTGTTATTACTATTTTAACCTCATTAAGTGCGGTATTTTTCCCGCGGGCCGCGAAGCTAGTTAAAGACAATAATATTGAAGAATTTAAAAATATAACGAAGTATTCGAATAACTTAACGCTGCTCATTGGCTTACCTGCTGTTGGATTAGTTATTGTCCTTGCTCCTGAAATTATTAGTTATATCGTAAGTAATAACGCTAATACATGGACAAGTGCAGCAGTAGAAAATGCAACGTTCGCTTTAGTTATTATCGCTTCGATTATGCTAACTTATTCAATTGCTGAAAATATTTATTCGCAAGTACTTCTTCCTTTAGAAAAAGAATACATATATCTAATTTGCCTGAGTATTGGTGTTGTTTTTAATATCGGAGGTGCTTTCTTACTTGGCGGGGTTGTGTTTAAGGACCGTCCGCTTATTGGTATTGCAATTTCAACGTTAGTTAGTGATTTAATTGTTTTAGTGCCGTTATTAATTGTGACAAGAAAAATTACTGCACCTGCTATATTTAATTTGAATTCACTAAAAATCGTACTTGCAAGTATTGCAATTAGTTTGATCGCTTATTTTATTATCCCGCTATTAAAGATGGATGCTCTTTTAAAAGTTATTGTTGTTGGTGTAATTAGTGGCGCGGTTTATGTCACGATTTTACTTTTAAGCAAAGAAAATATTATTACTAACTTATTAATGGTTAAGAAACGGAGTGATTAAGATGAGTAAACGTAATGTTCCACCTAATGAGAATAAAGTTAAACGCGCGGTTGCGAAGTTTCTTCAACCCATTATTCGAGTTTTCTCGAAAAAATTATACATAAGTTTACAGTATCGCTATATTACTCACCACAAATTAAATTGGAAAAATCCAACTAGATATACCGAGAAACTTCAACATTTACGGCTTTATGTTTTTCCTAACCTGCCGCTTGTTATTAAATATGCCGACCGCGTCGGTGCTAGAGAGTTACTAAAAGAGCAAGGTCTCGCGAAACATTTGATCCCAATCATCGGGGTGTATGATAATGTCGATGATATCGATTTTCATAAACTCCCTAACTCGTTTGCGATCAAACTCGCGCATGCCTCTGGATATAATTTAATTGTCCACGATAAATCATCTTTAAATATTACCGAGGCTAAAAAACAAATTAAAAAATGGCAAAAAACTAATTACGGCAAGAAAACAGTCGAGCCACATTACAACAGCATTAAGCCACGCATCGTTATTGAACATTTACTTATTGAAGCAGATGAATTACCAATCGAGTATAAAATTCATGTCTTTAATGGTAAGGCGAAATATTTATATGTTGTAACGGGACGAGGTAAGGAAATCCGTTATTCAAACTTTTACATTGATTGGACTCCGTTTAATGAATCACAGTTTAATTATTGGAAAACAAAAGAAATACCACCGCTAAAGCCGCAGGGATATGAAGAGATGGTTAAACTCGCTGAACAATTAGGAAAAGATGTACCGTTTGTCCGTGCAGACTTCTTCTTAATTGATGGTCACATATATTTTAATGAAATGACTTTTACACCCGCGAAAGGAACACTCATCTTTGCCGATGATTTGGCGGATTTTGAAATCGGTGAATGGCTTGATATAAGCGGATATATGAAAAAGAGGCGCTAAATGAAGTGAACCCCATTTAGTTCACATATTAAAAAAAGCCTCCTGAGGTATAATTAAACCCAAGGAGGTTTTTTTATGGCGAGCAAAGGTCAAAAATTCAAGAAATATTCACCTGATTTTAAGGAAAA
>JAAYSH010000059.1 GCA_012518415.1 Erysipelotrichaceae bacterium
ACATTAAACTCGTTGAAGAATGGATTGTTTTTTATAATTCTGACCGAATAAAAAACAGGAAGTCTTAGTGACATCCTGTCTTTCGTTAGGCTTTTTTTAATATGTGAACTAAATGGGGTTCACTTCAAATTGCTGCTCTTTTTTTAAGTTTCAACTATTTTAGACCGAGTTGCTTCATCACTTTCCGGTGTAGTTCTGCAGGTCTTTTTTCTGTATATTGCCTGCTTGGATTACTAACACCGTAGTAAAACTTAATTTTTGGTTCAGTTCCACTTGGACGAATAATAATCGTTTCATCATTGAATAAATAATAGGCAATGACATCACTTTTTGGTAAATTAATTTGCGTAACTCCGTCTTTATCATAAGCTTCACTCGCTAAGTAATCTTCAATCCGGACAACTTTTGCAGAGATTAACTTCTGGTATGGACGAGATCTTACAGCAGACATCACTTGTTTCATTTTTTCGTCTCCGGCTGCGCCTGGGAACTCAATACTATATACTTCATCATTATGGTAGCCAAGTTGTTGCTGGAGGGCATCGTAGGCTTCACCTAAGTTTTGGTCATAATTCACTAAGTAATAATTCGCCATTTCTGCATACATGAGTAAGGCTTGGAGTGCGTCTTTATCACGGACAAATGGTGCAATTAAACAACCATAACTTTCTTCAAAACCAAATTCGAATTGTTCTGTGTTCGTTTGAATACCTTGTTCAATTGCTTCACCGATATAGCGAAAGCCTGTTAAAAACTTTTTATAATTAACTCCGTGGCTATTTGCAACCTTCTTAGCAAATGCAGTTGTTACAATTGTTGAATAGACAGTTGACTTAGGTGTTAATAAACCACGTTTTTTCCTTTCATTTAAGATGTAGTGGAGTAATAGTGTCCCAGATTCATTACCAGTTAAAATATTATAATCACCATATTCATCTGGATAGGCAACTCCAACACGGTCAGCGTCTGGATCCGTAACTAAAATTATTTTAGCGTTTACTTTTTTTGCTAGTTTAATCGGTTCTTCATAGGCTCGTGGATCTTCTGGATTTGGGGTTGGGGTACCACCAAAATCTGGATCTGGTTTTGACTGCGATTTAACTAGATGTACTTCATAGTTAAGTTTATCGAAGATTTTCATTCCAAGTTCATAGCTTGTCCCGTGTTGGGGTGAAAAGACAATCGGAAAATTATCTTTAGGTAAGTCAGGATTAAGTTGAATTGCTTCTACTTCTTTAATATACGCATTATCAACTTCATCACCATAAACTTTATTAACACCTCGATGAGGCGCATCTTCGATTTGTAATTCAATATGACTTGGTAGTTCAGCATTTATTTCAAGTAGTCTTTCTAGTTTTGCGGGTACAAGTTGACAACCTGTTTCATCATATACTTTTAGGCCGTTATACTCTTTTGGGTTATGTGATGCGGTAATCATAATGCCGCCGACACAATTAGAATATCGGACGGCAAATGATAATACTGGGGTTGGTCTTAAACTATTAAATATGTATGTATTTATCCCAAGGCGGTTTAGTGTTTCTGCACTATCAAGTGTAAATTCGCGTGACATATGCCGGTTATCGTGGGCGATTGCAATCCCGCGAGTTTTTGCATCAGGAAACCTTTCTAAAACTGTTTTTGCAAAAGCGACAACCGCTTTACGAATTGTAAAATAATTGATTCGATTTGTTCCAGGACCAATGATTCCGCGAATGCCTGCGGTTCCAAATTCAATGTCACGGAAAAACGCATCGTTAATCTCAGTCTCGCTAAATGATTTTAATATTTGTTTATCTTTACTACTTACTTTTGGTGAAGCAAGCCATGTATTGTATTTGTCTGCAATTGATTGTTTGCTCATCGATTTAATCCTTCTTTCTTAATCTATTTAAGACGTATTCAAATTGTTTTGGAAGTGGAGCGATAAATCGCTCCCCTTTTAAGTATTCTAGTGGTTCAGGCGGATTAAGAAATATAAGTTTATGTGCGACTAAGAGTTGATTCGCTATATTAAACTCTTTTTGCGCTTTTTTATTTACTTCTTTATCCCCGTAACGGCCATCTCCAATAATTGGATGATTAATACTTGCTAAGTGGACCCGTAGTTGATGAGTTCTTCCGCTAATGAGGTTTAACTCGACTAAAGCGGATGAAGCAAAGTTTTCCAAAACTTCGTAAGTCGTAAGCGCCTTATCACCAGTGTCTTTAATAATAACCATTCCTGAATCATGGTCTTTTATTAAAGACTTTTTTATTTTACCATTTTCTAGCGGGTTACCACTAACAATCGCTAAATATTTTTTAGAAATTTTCGCGCTTGCTTCAAACATTGAAGTTAAAGCTTGGAGTGCTCTAACGCTTTTGCCATAAACAATAAGCCCGGCCGTGTTCCGGTCAAGGCGGTGAGCTGGAGCGATTGTTACCCCTTTTGTTTCATCATATTCGCCTTGAGATTTTAAATATGCTAAAACAGCATTAGTTAGTGTGAGTGTTTCTTTTTTATTGCCACCATGAACTAATAAACCCGCTGGTTTATTAACAATTAATATATTTTTATCTTCATAAATGATTTCATATGGAAACTTTTTCGCCTCTAGTGTTGGCTCAATGCGAAACTCATCATATTGTTGCTTATTAATATAAAGAGTGAGCACATCATTATCTTGCAAAATATAATTAATTTTTACTGGCGCTTTATTTACTTTTACATCCTTTTTCCGAAATAATTTATATATAAAACTAAGCGGAGCGTCAGGTAAGAGTTTTTTGACATATTTATCCACGCGTTGGTTGGCAGTTTGTGGTGTAATTAAAAATTCAATCATACTTTTTAATTTTAGCATAAGTGTGATGATTTTCCCCAATGTTAAATGACAGACTAGGTGCAAATGAAGTATTTTTGAGATATAACTCAGAAAAAAGACCTTAGATTTTAACGTTCTAAAGTCTTCTGCTTTTCGTCTTATTTCCTCAGGCACGGCCACAAAATTTAAAATGGTCGCCATTGTACATGTTGAGTGCAGTGTTTGTCTTTGTTTATCTTGTTGCTGTAAGCGTGGACTAGTGTTGTATCGCTTCTATGAGGATACGAATTTGGATCGAAATATTCAAATGATCTTGTTTATGTTTGCACATTATAATTAACCATATTATACGGAAAACTATTAGTAGAAAGCATCGATCTATCAATTGCTGGCAGCTCTAGCCCTGGAATAAATGCCTCTTGTTCTTCAACTTCATTAACGAGGTGACTTTGTTCAATTGCCTTGACATTTGAATCATAATTGATATTCCTAAACTCGTTAAAGTTTAGTGTTGTAATCAAAACTGTTAAAAGTTTTACTCTCATAATTCTTTCCTCGTTTCACTTAATGCTTTTCGAAAAAAATCTGGCGTGCCGAGATGTTTAGGGAATACGACTGCGATTAATTCATCAACCGGATAACCAACAACGGAATAAATAAGCATTTTGTTTTCACCATAGGCATAATATATAGAGTTGCCTTCATTTACAGCATATTCGGCATCACTGTTTTCAGATGAAAACCTGTCATAATCTTCGCGATTAATAAAATAGCAACCACAGTAGTTACTTATAATTGGTTAAATGACAAAATGTTAAATGACAAAAAGGACAAATGTTGCTATAATAATTTAGCCCATGGAGAAATACCCAAGAGGCTGAAGGGGCTGGCTTGGAAAGCTAGTAGGCCGCTAACACGGCGCGCGGGTTCAAATCCCGCTTTCTCCGCCATGATTAATTGATGATCGCAGCTGCTTTTATATAAATAAAACAAGTGCACTGATCATCTTTTTTTATATTTTACCCGTATTGGATTCGTTTAGAAAAGTTTACTTATATGCTAAACTATAATAAGCAAAATTAGTTTTGATTTAAAAATATTAAGAAAGATTAAATGGTGAATAAAATGAGTGTACGGTGTCCAAGTTGTAATTTTGAATACATTTACGAAGACGGTGATATGTATGTATGTTCAGCTTGTCAATTTAGCTGGGAAATTAACCCGGAAGTATTTGTTATCGATGCGAATGGGAATAAATTATTTGATGGAGACAGTGGCTTTGTTATAAAAGATTTAAAAGTTAAAGGCTCGGCGAATACTTTAAAACAAGGAAGCAAAGTCGAAAATATTAAAATCCAAGAAGGTGACCATAATATCACTGGCCGTGTCGCAGGTTTTGGTAATCTTGACTTAAAATCAGAATTTATTAAAAAAGCTTAGACTATTTGAGTCTAACTTATTTAAATGTATGGTAGATATTTATATTTATAAATGTTTAATTGGCAACCTTGTTTTAAGAGCAGATAATAAGGGGCTTTTTGCCATTGAAATTGCTAGTGAAGAAGACAATCTTGACTCTAGTTTGTTTACCTCATTAAGTAAAAACGAACATATAAATGCTGCAATTAATTGGCTTAACTTATATTTTATTGGGACTACTCCCGATATCGATGTTACTTTAAATTTAAACGCTACACCTTTTCAAAAAGAAGTCTGGGAAATTACTCGCTCAATCCCGTTTGGAGCCACAACTACTTACGGTGATATTGCTAGATTAATTGCTAAAAATAGAGGGATCAAATCAATGTCAGCGCAAGCTGTTGGCACTGCACTAGGGAGTAATCCGCTTTTAATTATGATTCCTTGTCACCGTGTTATTGGTGCTGATCAAAGTTTAAAAGGATACCGGGCTGGAACCAAGATAAAACAGTTGCTTTTAGATTATGAAAAAGAGTTCTAAGTTAAGAAAACTTTTAAATTTACAAATAAAAAACCCAGCATATCGCTGGGATTTTACTTTGTTTAATTATTGAGCCGTCATAAACAATGGAATGAAAACGATTAATGCCCAGCCTACAATTCCAATAATTGAAACTATTAGTGCACTAACTTTTTCCTCTTGTTGGACGTTATGGTGTCTTACAACTTCTTGATTGTTAGTGTTTTGTTTGTTTTTGACTGGATGGCCACATTTTTTGCAGGCATCATCATTTTCATTTAGTAAGTTTCCGCAATTTACGCAATACATTTATTAAATCTCCCTTATTAAAATAGTATTTTTTATTAATTAAATTCAATATCAATCGGTTTTGCTTCTTCTATTGTTTCTTCTTCGCTATTTGCTTCTAATTCAATACTTTCTTCCATTCTCCTTCTTGCTTGTCGACGTTGACGTTTTTGGAATCTAGTTTCTGAATAGTTAGCATAAACTAATGTTGAAATTAAATATATGGCAAGCCCGATTGCTAAATATATTGTGGCATGAACGGTAAATGGCAAATTGGAGTTAAATGCGTTGTTATACTGCGTTATAAACCTTGAAATCCAATTATTAACTGGTAAGTAACGTTCAACAATTCCGATTATGCCAAAAAATAATGCTGCGATTCCGAATAAGCTCGCAATAACAATCCAAACTATTTCGCTTTTATATATTTTTCTTTTTGCTTTCATCTTCTTTTCCACCTTAATCCGTATAAAATCTTATCATACATATATCTTATTAACAATGCGATATATTAATATGCTGTTGCGGCAAAGCCGATTCCTTTGTATCCAAGTGATAATGTGAAAACCGGGTTAATTTTATGAATAACATCAATTGTAGCATGCGGAAATTCCGCTTTAATTTGACGAAGTAATTCCTCTAAGGCCGCTTCTTCGTTAAGTGCGATAACTGTAATTCTTAAAAGTTTACCTAATTTAATAATTGATCCAATTGAATTAATAAAGTTATGAATAACTGAGCGCATTGAACGTGGTCTCGCTACGTTTTCTAATTTTCCATCAATAAGCTCAATTAGAGGTTTAATTCTTAAAATACCTGCAGCATAATAAGTAAGCTTTCTTAGGCGGCCAGTATTTAAAAGTTGACGAAGGTGAGTTAGCGTAAATTGAAGTTTTGATTGCTCTGCCCGTTTTAATATTTCTTTTTCAAACTCATCAATGTCCATACCTGAAGCAATATCATCAGTTAATGTAAGTAGGAGATTTCTAATGCCAAAGTTAGCTGACAATGTATCAATAACTCGAATATCAATATCGGGACGGTCTAATAAATCAGCCGCCATCACTGCTGATTGATATGTCGAAGAAAGTCCACTTGATAAAGGTATTACCGCGATTTTGGTGTAACCTTTTTCAATTGCCGCTTCGTAGGCTTCAACAAAAGCTCCGACTGATGGAGCAGATGAATTCATCCTTGTGCCCTCATCGATATATGGGTATAAAAGTTCTTCATTTATCTCGACTTCTTGATAAGTCATTTCATCTACTGTTACTGATAAAGAAACAACTTCAAAGTCGATGTTTTTAAATGTATCTTCATCAAAATATACTGTCGAATCAATGATTAGTCCAAATTTTTGCATAAAAATCGACCTCCATCCGTATCATTTTTATCGTGTAATAACAATTTTAATAAATTAATTAAGTATTGCAACATTATTACGCCAAGTTGCTCTTTTGATTGCCGACCATTCGCCTTGTTATTTGCTGGAATTGCTCTTTCCATTTTGGCTCAGTTTTGCTTAATTCCTCGATTAATTTATCTGATAGTTCACGGTGAATATCCGGAAATGATTTTCCTTCTGGTAAGGCTCTTTTACCTTCCATGTTTTCAATAAACGCATATACTTCATCAGTTATTTCCTTATACTCAACATCAATTATCCGGTTGTGTTGTTTTTGAAACATAACAAAGCCGTTTAGTTTCTTCATATCTTCAACGACGAAATTAGAAAGCGGGTCGGTTTTGCCATTGTTTTCTCTGACTATTTTATTGAATTCGGTGAAGTTGCGCATTAAATCATGAACAAGAGCGATATGAGCGTAAAGCCGGAACACTCGCTCGTCAAGTTTAAATAATTCAATTACTTCATCATCGGCAAGACCATTTTCTTTTGCATAATTCATATAGCCAAATAAAATATCAAGTAAGGTTTGATAAATACCAATAACTTGTTCATATATTTGGACATGTTGGTTGTGATCAACTTTTAATCCATTTGATGTTTTTGAGACAATTGTTGATTGTTCACCATAAATGTTTTCTTGAAATCTTTGAATGTTTACTAAAATTTCTTGAGCTTTTTCACCGTTGTTTTTAATAAATGTTTGTAGCGGAGCATTCTCTTCTAAAAGCATTTCAAGTGCCTTTTTACGTTGCTCATATGCTTCAAGACTATATGATTCACGGATGACAGCATATTCAAGTGTATCGCGAACAATAAGCGCGACTTGATAAATACCTAAGACAAATGTATTTAATTTGTTCATAATTTATTCCTTCTTTTCACTTTCGAGTTTTTCGATGTAATCTTTTAAATCACTTACACGGTCTAGTTCATAGCGAGCGAACTTTTTTACACCTTTTGGTGCATGCGACATAACGAAACTATGTTCATTAAATGTCTCAAACATTGCGACATCATTGCCAGAATCACCGCAGACAATAACTTCATCTTTACTAATGCCGAATGCTTCGCAGTAGCGGTTTAAGCCCGCGGCTTTTGATATATTCCGGTCAGTTATTTCTACCGAACCCCCGCTATACGCGGCTTCGATTGCATCATATGTTTTATTAATATAGTTTGCCGCCGCTTCTGCAGCTTTTTGTGCCTTTTTATTTGTTCCAAAGTATAAGAGAAACTTATATATTTCGCCTTTTTTAAGTTCTTCATCAAATACTTTAGGGTCAGATACATATTTTTCTTTATATACACCTTGTAAGCTATAAAAAATCGAAAATATCGCGTTATTCAACTTAGTTTTACAAGTGTTATCGCTTCGACCCCTAATTGCTAGTTGGATATTTTTACTCATTAAGGCTTGGCCATTAAAATCGAATTTTTCTTCAAGTTCTTTAAGGATATCACCAAAATTCAGGGGGAGAAAATGTTCTTCTTTTAAAACTTCATCATAGTGGACAACCGCTCCATTGCAACAAATTGAATCAACAACAAAACCAAGTCGTTCGATTACTTTCGCTGCATAGAAATGTGAACGTCCACTAACAAGGACAATTTTTCCTCCTGCTTCCTTAAATTGTTTTAAAAACTCGATATTTTTACTCGGAATCATATTCCGTTTTCGTTTTGGGTAAAATAATGTACCGTCTAAATCTGTAGCAATAACTTTAATCATCTTCTAACCTCAAGTTATAATTATACATGATTTTTATTACAAGTGGTTAATCACTATATAAATACCTTATCTTAAGATTAGTTTTAAAATAAACGCAGGAGAATATCCTGCTTTTAAAATTTGCTTTAAGTTTAATCTGCTTATTTAATTTTATTTTCCGCTTGAATAATGCCATATCCGCCATCATGACGGCGGTATAGGACAGAAATTCGATTGTCTTCTTCATCTAAGTAAAGGAAGAAATCATGACTTAGCGCTTCCATTCTTAAGATTGCTTCATCTAATTCCATCGGTTCAAGGAAGATTTCTTTCATGCGGACAACTTCCTTCTCTTCCTCTTCTTGGGCTGCGGCTTCAAAGTTTTCTAAGGCTATCGACTCGGCAAGTCCTTGTTTATTTGTTTTATATAGTCTTGTTTTAAGTCGCCGCATTTGGCCTTCTAATTTATCGATTGCTTTATCAACAGCGTTATAAATCGTATCGCTTGTAACTTCAGCGCGGAAATCCATCATGTGTGTAAATATTGTTACTTCGACTTTGTGTTCTCCGCCTCGATAAGCACTTACAACCGCGCGACATAAGACATCATCATTAATGATGAAGTATTTGTTCATCCGCGTCATTTTTTTAACGATTGCATCATAAATTTGGTCGTTAATTTCGACATTTTTCCCGACTATTTGATACTTCATAAATATTATCTCCTTTTCTAACTTCTCTTCTATTAATATCTTCGCATATTTTTATTTAAATTCATACTTAAAAGCGCAAAAATCTTAACTTAATTTTTACTTAACGGAGATATCGTTTCTATATATTTTTAAGCAAAGCCTTAATCTCGTTAACTTTATCAAGTTTTTCCCAAGGAATGTCGAGTTCTTTTCTGCCAAAATGCCCGTATTTTGCAAGGCTAGCATAACTAAATTGTGGCTCAGTTAACGAAAGGTGCTCAATAATCGCTCCAGGGCGACAATCAAATACCTTATCGATAATACTTAAAATTACTTCATCATCGTAGTTGCTTGTTTTAAATGTTGCGACACTTATACTTAAGGGCTCGGGCTTACCAATTGCGTACGCGAGTTGGATTTCAAGGCGACTTGCTGCTCCAGCAGCGACTAAGTTCTTCGCCATATAGCGAGCATAATAAGCAGCACTTCGGTCAACTTTTGAAGGGTCTTTACCGCTAAAAGCTCCACCCCCATGACGTGCAGCGCCGCCATATGTATCGATAATGATTTTTCTTCCAGTTAACCCTGTATCACCACTAGGACCACCGATAACGAATGTTCCGCTTGAGTTAATAATCGCTTTAAAATCTTCATTTAATTTATATTCACGAATTACTGGTAACATTATTTCTTCTTTAATAAATTGTTTAAACTTTACTTCATCATAATTTGGATCATGTTGAACTGCCATTAAAATTGTATGAACCCGGATATTGTTTGGGTCACTATAATCAATTGTAACTTGTGATTTTGAATCGGGTCTTGCCCATTTGAATTTATTTTGTTTTCTTAAGGTGTCGCCGCGTTCAACTAGCTTTTGGGCGATTGTTAAAGATAGCGGCATATATTCATCCGTTTCATCGGTTGCATAGCCAAAAATGATACCTTGGTCACCTGCTCCTTGGTTAAGTTTTTCACCATCTCTTCTTACACTTTGATTGATATTTTCTGATTGTTTATTATCACGAATAATAACTTCACAAGTTGCAGCATCGATGCCGACTTCTTCACTTGTATATCCGATATTCGCTAAAACATCGCGAGCAATTTTTTCAAAGTCTGGTTTAGCTTTCGCACTTATTTCACCAGTTATTAAAATTGCATCTTTCATGGCAACAACTTCACAGGCGACATGTGCTTCTTTATCTAGTTTTAGTGTTGCGTCTAATATCGCATCTGATATTTGATCACAAACTTTGTCAGGATGGCCTTCACCAACGGCTTCTGATGTAAATAAGATTGGTTCTTTTTTCATATTATTCCTCCTTGTAAGAAAAAAACTTCCCACAAAATGGAAGTTACCGACATTGGTATTTCCGCATTTATCGTTCAGAGTGTGGGCTCTGCTGGGAAGAGCACTTAATCAAGTTACTTTGATAGTTGCTACCGCTAATAACTTCCCTTAGCGCGGTTCTTGATAAATGACTTTATATGCTTCTTCATTATAAATAGTCGCCTAAGTGTAGTCAACATTTAAAAGAAGGTGAGTTACCTCACCTTCAATATATTTTTGCGAAATTATAATTTAACTAATTCACCATAAGTTTCACCGCTTATGCCGGCAGCATTTGCTTCATCTGTATCGATATGCATTGCTAGGTCATATTTATCGCTAACGCGGACAATAACATCTTCAAATACAAGAGAACGATGCGGTGTTTTAACTCTAACACCAACAACATCACCATCTTTTACGCCGTATTGTTCAGCATGTTTTTCTTTCATATGGACATGGCGTTTGGCGATAATTAAGCCTTCTTCTAATTCAAGTTCGCCGGCAGGACCAATGATTTTCACAGGTGCACTGCCTTCAGCTTTGCCTGATTCACGAATTGGAACATTAATACCAAGTGTTCTTGCGTCAGTTGCACTTACTTCAACTTGGGTTTTTGCTCTTTCTGGTCCTAAGACGATAACTCGTTCAATTGAGCGTTTTGGACCAACGATTGTAAGCCGTAAGGTTGAAGCGAATTCACCTGGTTGACTTAGTGGCGCGGCACTTTCAAGTTTGTAATCTTCTCCAGCTAAAATTGCTAAGTGTTCCTTTGATATATGAACATGTCTAGCACTAGTTTCGACAAGTATTTTTCCCATAATTTATTCTCCTTTTATCTCGTTGATATTATAACATTATTTTTATGTAATAAATGTCTAGAAGCCTCAATATACATATGGGCGGGGAAATCTTTTTGTTTGGAAAATACTCGTAAACGATATTCCCCAAAATCGAGTTCATAAACATCTTTATATTGGACTAAGATTCGATAAATATCACTATTTTCAAAATAAAGCTCGTGGATAATTTCACCTTTATCGCTTGTTAAGACAATTTTATCTAAAAAAATTGCAAACGAGCATGCTTTTGCATTCTTTTCACTATATGGTTGGAAAATTTCATCTTTTTTAACTTCGTTATAATATAAATTTTCCCGATAAGCGATTGGGGTATTATGATCATCCCAATTATCGATTTTTTCTTTTAGCTTTTCTAGTTGCCATTTATCCCAATCATTAGCGTTTATAAAGGTTGGATAAGTTGGATTAACTTCATAATAATCAAGTTGATCGTAGCGATTAACGGTAACTTTAAAATCACAGTTTAGGCAATTAATATCATTATTATTACTTTTAAGTGTTTCATAGTGGTCGCATTTTGGACATAAAAATAAGCCAAGTTCATAATGTTCCGCGAGTTTTCTTTTAGTTTTGAGCTTAATCATCTGCTCTTTTTGCCATTCGGGCTCATTGTGTTCGATACCTTGAACAATGCGTTCGTGTAAACTTTCATTTGTAAGTGAGCGGACATCTTCGACACTAATGACATCAGTTATATGATAAGTAATTTTTGAGCGACGCATTTTCTTAATTGTCCGCTGGGCTCTTAGCGCTGCGCCGGTAATTTTCGTTGTAACAATTGGGACATCGAGCATTTTGGCAAGTTTAGCAATCGATTCGTCAACAGGTAAACTCTCACCAAACATACCAATATCTCCAGCAGGAAATATTCCAACTGAGCGGCCTTGTTTAACATACCTTCTTAATTCACGGATATGTCCGACATCATTGAGTGAGGTTGAACGCTTAATAAATTGGGCAACACCTGATGTAAAAATGCGGAAAAATTTATTTGCGAATAATTCTTCGTTAACGACAAAAAATATCGTCTTGCTTAAGGCTAGACCCATTACCCAAAGCCCATCTGGATTACTCGAGTGATTTGATAAAAATAAGACTGGTCCTTTAGGAATTTTATAACCATTTCTTTTATAGCGGATATTATAAAATAACATCGAGAATCCGATTAAAGGAAATTTAAAAATTGAATACATCGAATGAGTAAAGGCGGAATGAAGTATGTTAAATCTCTGCTTCTTTTTTTTCCGCTTCGGTTTCTTATTCGATTTTTGTTGCGAGTTGCTCATAAAAGTCGTGGGCTAACCTTTCATATTGTTCACTAACGTTAACTAAAACACTTTCCCATGGAGTTGGGATATCGATCTTAGCTTGTTGGCCAACTTTTTTAAGTTCGGTTTCGTCAGCAAATATTTCAATAATTTTTTCATACATTACTTCTGCATCTGCTTCAGCGACGTAGCCATTAACCCCATCTGTAATAACTTCAGCACATACCCCGCCCTCAGCGACGAGTGACGCTGTCCCTTTTGCCGCTGCTTCTCTAAAGACGAGCGAATATGTTTCATATAAACTTGGGAAGAAAAACAAATCAGCGAGTTCATATAATGTTTGAATATCTCTTGAATTATCAATGCTACCAGTGAAAATAATTTCATCATAAATGCCAATTTTAGTCGCATAATTTTTAACTTGATGTTGATTTCGGCCTCCACCAACCATAATAAGTCGGTACGAAGGATCTTGTTTTTTTAATTTAACGTAAGCATCAATAACGACTTTAACATTTTTTTGCCACAATAAGTTACCTGTATAAAGAAGGTTCTTCTCATCATCTTTAATACCGTATTTATTCTTAATTTTTTCAAGATTATCGCTTACATCTTCAATTAAATTCATATCGATGCCATTTGGCATTACTTTAATTGGGCCTTGATACCCATATGATCTTAAGACATCCGCTGCAAACGCTGATACAGCCCATACTTCATCACACGCTTTATAAAAGTTAACAACATAACGAAGGGCTAATTTTGTGAGTATTTTAGATTTTGTTGCATTTTGAAAATCATGGTGGAATTGCGTGTGGAATGTTCCAATTAGCGGGATTCGATACTTTTGTGCAAGTCTTATTGCTTTATGACCAACGATAAATGGTGAGTGTGCATGTAAGATGGCGGGATGGTGTTCATCAAATTGTTTTTGAAACTTAAGTGACATCCTCCGTTTCGAAACTTCATAATCACTAAACCAAAACTTAATCGAAGGAGTGCGCAGCACCTCATATGGCAATTTGGAGTCATCCGCGGCTTTATAAGCAGGTGCGACTACTTTTGTTTCAATATTAAAATCTTTTAAATGGGTTGCATATGCATTAACAACTTTTACAACTCCATCAATGGATGGATAATAGTTATCAATAAATTGATACGATATGAGTCGGTCTTGTTTTACTTTAGGCGCATCCGCACCTTTTTTAACATTCGCAGCACTTGTGACAACAAGGATAAATCCAATAATGATATAACTATAAAAGGTAAAAAAGCGCCAAATAAACATCGCCCAAGTTAAATATGAACCACTAACATATGTTCCAAATAACCGTCCAAACGATAACTCTGCACCACCTGCTCCACCAGGAGTTGGCCAAACGTTTGTGAAGTTAGTTGTATAAAAACTTAGCGTTACAACATTACCAAAGTTTAAAGCTTGTCCACCAAAATCAGGTTGTAAATACTGAGCAGGAACTGCTTTTAAAACAAAATAAGCGATTGATGCAAGAGCAAGATGATTGATTAAATGATTAATATATATGATTGCGATTAAACCCATGTTGCCTTTTAAATCGTTCATCGACATGTGATAATTGTGCAAAAACCGCATCGATTTAATTTTCATTGCTTCTTTATTTTTAAATGGAAGTTTATTAATTAACCAATACGCTGCTTTTAACATTTGCCGGGTAATCTTTTTTGATGTTGTAAGTAACATGATTGTTCCTGGGAGTAATCCGCCGATTGTTAATCCGATATAGGAGACGATTCTTACCCATGTTTCAATTTGTAGATGACGGACTGAAACAATAAAAATAACTGATAAAGTTGCAAAAGCAAACCGTGAAGCAGCAAAGTTTAAAAATGTAATTGATGTTGCTTGACCACCATTTAAGTTAAGTTTGCGTAAATGATATATTTGATATGGTTGTCCACCACTTCCAAATGGGGTGATGTGGTCATAGTAGCGGCCAATTAAATGAGTACGAACTGAATCTTTGCGGTAACGTCGTCCGTTTTGTGAGTGAATTAATATTCTAAAATTCAGGGCTGACATAAAAACTACAACGAGAATTCCACCAAGCGCAGCTAATAAGTACCAATTCGTAAAGAAATTGGGTAAGACTTCAAAAAATGCTCCCCATGATGCGGGCATGTCTTCTCTTAAAGTGAAATAAACAACTAAACCAACGACAACAATCGAGAAAATAATTAAGACTATTCCTGCTATCTGTCTAATTTTTTCTTTTCTAGCTAAGTTATCTTCTTTGTTTATATTAACTTCGTTTTCCATAAATTTATTCGCCTTATTAAAAAAATTATATCACAATCTCAAAAGTTTAACTATGAAGTTAGTTGCAGCATGTTGCTTAATAAATTTAAACAATAATATGAGCCACAACCGTCTCATGATATAATAAAACCATTACTAAAGGAAATACTTTATGAAAAAATTGTTAGAATTTATCAAAACTCACTACGCAGAAATAATCCGCTTTGTCATCGTTGGAGTTATTGCAACTTTAAGCGATTACTTGCTTTCACTATTATTTATGAAAGTTATTTATACTGATCCTACACCGATTTTTGGGGGACATAGTTTAAGTCGAAGCGAACTATTAGCGAGGACGATAGGATATACTTTTGGCATTATTGTTAATTATCTTTTATCAACATTTTTTGTTTTTAAAAATGTTGAAGATAAAAAAGTTGCGCGGTCGGTTAAAGGATTTATTATTTTTACCCTCCTAAGTTTAGGCGGGCTTTTAATTAATCTTGGGGTAACCAATTTAGGTAAATTAATATATAGTCTTGAGTATACATGGTGGTATACAATCGTATTTATATTCGCGACTGGAGTTGTTATGGTTTATAATTACATTACCCGAAAGTTTATTTTGTACCGCGAAAGTAAAAGCGATGACACTTTAAATGAAGAAACTCAAAAAGGAGATTTAGATGGATAAACGGCAAGAAATAGCGATTATTATTGGTGCTTCGCCTGCTAGTTTAGCAGCAGCTTTATACTTGTTGCGTGAAACTAATATTCATCCAATTATTTTAGAAGCAAAAAATGAAGTCGGCGGTATTTCGAGTACAAAAGTCCATAAAGGCAACTATATCGACTTAAAAAGTTGTCCCTTTGTCAGCGAACATAAAATCGTTAATGATTTGTGGCTTTCTTCTTTGCGGGCGCAAGGCAAACAAAGTAAGGATGACCGACTTTTAAATCGGAGTGTTCCGCTTGCTAAAGCAGGTCCAGATCCTGAAAATAGCGATGAAGTATTACTTACTCGGTATAAGCAAGAGCGATTAATGTTTGATAATAAATTATTTGATTGGCCATTTACTTTATCGTCGACAAACCAGCGCCTTTTGGGTACGAATCGCTTTAGGAAAGCATATTTTGGTTATTTAAAAACTAAGTTTTCTAAACATGTCGAAGAAAACTACGAAAATGTTTTAATTAATCGATACGGCGAACCTCTTTATACGAACATTTATTTGCCGATGAGCGAGAAAATTTTTGGTTATCATCCATCTAAACAAACAATTGATCCAAAAATTAAGGATTTCTCTGGTCTTTGTTTAAGAAGACGGCTTGGACGGTTTTTGACAGGGCTTTTCCAATCTAAAAAGAAAAAAGCGGAAATTAGAAAAAAAGAAACTCAGTTCTACTATCCAAAATTAGGCGCAGGTCAAATGTATGAGGCAATTGCTAGGCAAATACTTGCCCGAGGTGGAGAAATTATTTTAAATGCTCGAGTTAACAAAATATATTTAGAGCGATTTCATATTAACGGAGTGGAATATATAAAAGACGGGGAAAAACAAACGTTACGTGGCGATTACTATTTTTCTTCAATTGCATTAAGCGACTTTTTTGAATTCGTTGGGCCAACTCCTCTTAACCGTGAAGCTTATGATATTGCCACTAAACTTAATTACCGGAACTTAATTAAAGTTGGAATCTTAGTAAATAAGCTTGCAATTAAAAATGAAACAAAACTACCTTCAATTGATGATAACTTGCCTGATACAACAATTCATTTTAGTGACAACGTTAAAGCAAGTTCTATGCAAATATATAATAACTGGTCGCCTTATATGGTTAGAGATTTCCAAAATACCGTTTGGCTAGGAATTCATTACTATGTAAGCCCAGATGAAAACTTTTGGCGTGAAGGTGATGATAAAATTATCCAATTCACAGTGAAAGAATTAAGAAAAACAGGGCTGATTGAACATAATGATGAACCTTTAACTACGGTTGTATATAAAGAAGATAAGGCGTATCCTGTTTATGACCAAGTATATACAAATATGCCACTTATTCGAAAGTTTACAAATCAAGTTGATAATTTGTATTGTATCGGTGGTTCAGGTACACACAGGCGCTTACAAATGGATGAAAGCATCTTAAGTGGTATTAATGCGGTTAGATCAATTACTAATCCTGTCTTATATCCAAAAAACAACTTGTGGAAGTAAAGAGAATTATTATGAACAAAAAGCAAAGTAAATTTAAACAAGGTATGCAAAACCTTCATCAATTTATGTCAAAATGGTCAACGAAGATTGCTGAAGCCCTAATTAACTTCTTCCGCAATTACCATTTTATCATTATGCTTGTTGTTGTAACGGTTGCCGTTTTAATTGCAAAAATTGCGACCATCCCCATGAGTAGCGGTGACTCTTTTTGGCATTTATCGCCTTGGGTTACGTATATTCGTGACTTCGGTAATTTAAAATCACTAGATAAAATTCCTATTTCTACTGTGTTTTTTGGAAATCAGCGCTATCCATACGGACATGATGTTTTAAGTGGTATTGATGTTTTTGCTGGATATGAGTTAGAGTACGCTAATTATCCGGTTTTTTATTTTACATTACTTGCTTTAGTTAGTTATTTACCAATTTCTAATTTAGCGGTTATTAAGTTGGTAAGTTATGCATTTGATTTTCTTATGGCTTTTGGCACTTTAATGATTCTTCGGCATTTTAAAAAGTCTAAACCGATCCAATTACTTGGTTATGCTGGCGCACTTATATTACCAACCTTCTTTATTAACTCCTCGATGTGGGGCCAATCAGATGTAATATATGGTGCTTTAATTGTTTGGTGTATTTATTTCTTGCTTAAAGATAAACCAATTTTCGCTTCCGTATTTATCGGTTTAAGCTTATCAATTAAAATTCAAGCCGTATTTATTTTCCCTTTACTTGGGTGGTTATGGTTAAAGCGCAAGTATAAATTATGGTATCTTGTTATTCCGTTTGGTGTTTTGTTTTTAACATTTATTCCAAACTATTTAGCAGGGATGCCCTTTAAAGTTCCGTTTGAGCAATACTTCTCAATCGCTAGTACATATTCACAGGTGAATATGAATGCTGGAAATATTTATGCATTGTTTGAAAAAATTAATCACCGCTTAAATCAAAGTAGTGTATTTGGAATACCTATCGTTGATGCTTTTGGTATTCCACTAGCACTTCTATCGTTAATTATCTTTATTTATATTATTTACTATAAAGGATATGAAGTTAATGGGCATTCAATTTTATTAGTGGCAGCAATTATTACTTTATTTACTCCGTATGTATTACCGCATATGCATGAGCGATATTTTTACTTAGCGGAAATATTAATCTTTATTTATATCCTTGTCATATATCCAAAGAAAAAGCGCTGGTACTTGATCTTCTTAAGTCAGTTATCCGCGTTAATTACTTACTCACACTTTTATTTAGGCGAGCCACTATTATTTGATTCAACGCGAACTGGAAATATTATTGCTGCAATTATAAATGCAGTTGTATTAATTTTATTAATTAGTGATTTAAAATTACTTTCAAAAGATGACGAACATCTAAAAAAAGTTCTTGTTGATGGTGAATTAGTCGATCAAAATATGATTGTTGATGAAGAAGGACCAGCCGAATTACTTGAGGAAAATAATTAAAGATGAGCGGTGGATAAATTAACTCGCTTTGTAAATCTTAGTAGCTTGATGTATTTATGCTTGTTAATTTTTTCCCTTTTGCTATAATAAAAAACGCTGCAGCCATGGCGGAACTGGTAGACGCGTACGGTTGAGGGCCGTATAGGGCAACCTGTGAGAGTTCAATTCTCTTTGGCTGCACCATTAAAAATTACAGGTTTTGATGCAAAGAACAATCTGTGTCAAAGCCTTTTTTCTTTATATTTACAAATTTAATGATTTTACGTCTTGTATTAGCTTGTTAATAACAAGAAGGAATCATATTACCATTCGTATACATTAAATTAAGATTATTTCTTATGTACTGCTAAATATAAGGTTAAACTACTTTCAAATTTGAAAACATTGAAAGTATTCAATGCTTTTTCTAAAACAATGATACCCGTCCCTTTTTTACGCTAAATAATATATGTTTATCGCTACTTTGAAACTGGTCAGTTTAAACAAAGTGTTATAAAAGCCCTATAATAAGGGGCTTTTTTATACGTTTTTTTGACTTTTCATCATTCGTATTCTCTAGTATGAATGAAATAGAAAAACTTAATAGAAATTATAGTGTACAATCAATTTTGTGTAAAGTCTAAATCCAAACGATATATTTGTATACCCCTAATTCATAAGGCAATTTTTCATGAAAGCAATATCATTTGAAAAAAGGAGCCATTATCGTAATGAAAAAAACAATTAATAAAATGTTATTGACTTTCGCCGGGGTTTTTAGCCTTTTTGGAGTTTTAGGATGCAGTCAGGACGTTTCAGATAAAAGCGAATCAAGTGATTCTTATGACGAATCTGAGCGAATGCCAAGACCTGATCCTGACCAACCAAAGACTTATAGGTTTAGTAGCTTTTCCTCATTTGAGGATTATTTATCCAAATTTTGTATGCAGGATTATTTTATTGTTACTTTTGATTTAACTAATGTGTTTTATATTGGATATACATATTATATTGTGGATACAAATCATCTAGAAGATAGTTTTATAATGGACTTTGAAAATCGCTATTACTTTTTTACCTATCGATTTTCTTTAGTTTTTCTACCTCATCATAAATGGATTGACAATACAGAATTCGCAATAAAATGCACTGATATTTTGCTTGTAAATAGTTTTAATAAGTCTGATGTTGATTTTGTATTAATAAATGAGCAGGACAATGAATTAAATTATAATTTAATGTTAAAGGATGAGTGTATTATGAAAATCAATATCACACTGTCAGAAAATTATGCTTTTGAGGTTGTAGAAAAAATAATTGTATTTTTAAAAGATAATATAGTGATTTTAGGTGGAAAACCATCAGCATAATCGGACTATCTCTTATACTTCTAACTTTATTAAATTATATACTGCTGAAAACGTGAGTGTTCTAAGTGGCGAAGACTGTTTGGAAATTTCTAGCATATAGTTTTAATTAACTACAATATATGAGTAAAGAAGCTCCTACCAAGCGTTTTTTTATTTATTGACTAAATCTTGGTCAGGTTCCCATAAATAAGTTTATTCAACTTTTATATATTTTTAAAAAAAATAATCTTTTTTAACTTTTAAGATAGATACTTTATAATTAAATTATGAATAAATTAAAAGAGTTAACCTTACAAAATTTACAGGCCGCGCCCCAAAGAATAAGTGACTCGCACAAATATACGTATGGGTCTTTATTAGTAATTGGTGGTTCACTTAATTATATGGGTGCTCCTCAACTTGCTGCTCAAGCTGCTTTTAAATGTGGGGTCGGGCTTGTAAGTATTGCCTTGCCTGCTCATACATATTTTAAATTTGAACAAAAAGTATTAAGTGCAATAATATTTCCTTTTTTTACTAAAGAAAATATTAAAGAGCGGTTAGATAAATTTAGTGCGGTTGTTTTTGGGCCTGGCCTTGATATAAAAAGCAAACTCCATTTACAAGTACTTGAGATGTTACTTGAAAGTAAGATACCGCTGTTAATTGATGCGAGCGGACTTCATCTATTTAAAAAAGTCGCAGCCAAGTTTGATGATTTAAGTCAAGTTGTTATAACACCACATCTTGGTGAGGCGACCACCTTGCTTGATGGACTTGACCCGCTTAGTAATTATGAACTTTTAATAAAAGATAATTTAACACTTGTCCTTAAGGGGAGTAAAACTTTAATCGCTAATAGTAGTGAGTGCCTACTTGCTACTAAAGGTAGTGCTGCACTTGCTAAAGCCGGTATGGGCGATGTTTTAAGCGGAATAATTGGTGCGTTACTTGCTCAAGGCTACAAGCCTCTAGAAGCTGCTAAGTTAGGAGTATATATTCAACAAAGCGCCCACATAATTGCTTTAGAAACTAGTAGCCCGCTTTCTTTAATGAGTGAAGATATTATTTCTTCACTACCAACTGCATGGAACAAATTAATTGCAGCACAAAATAGTTAGAAAACACTGGCAAAAATAGTGTAAACTATACAATGTAGAGGAATTACCGTGTTAAAGAAATTATTGCTAAATAAGCACAATAAAACATTACTTAATGCAGTTAACCAAATGCATCCTTTTGATATTGCTAGCGAAAGCAAACAATTATCACGGGAAGAATTTGATGAATTAATGCATTTAATCAATGATGAACTCGCTGCAGATGTTTTATCTTACTTAGATCCTGAAGATGCCGCGAAGCACCTTGAAGCACAAAGTTTTTCCAAGCAAGTTAGTTTACTTGATGCAATGGAAATTGATGATGCAGTCGATATTCTAAGTGAATTAGATGATGATCAACAAGAAACACTTATTCCGATTTTAGAAAAAACTGATCAATTAGAACACTTGCTTGATTATGAAGATGATGAAGCAGGTGCCTATATGACAACTGAAATGATTGTTTTATCGCCAAATATGGGCGTAAAAGCGGCAACAAAAAAGATGATTGCTGAAGCTCCCAATGCAGAAACTATCCGTACATTATATGTTGTTGATGATGACGGAGTTTTAGTCGGTCAAGTGAGTTTAAAGCAATTAATTGCTGCTAAGCCGCCAACAACAATCGCTGATTTAACGAAGGAGGTACGCGCCTTTAACGTTAAAGATTCGATTGAAGATATTGCTTTGTATTTAAAAGACTACTCTCACTTTGTAACACCAGTTGTTGGTGATGGTGGAGTCTTAGTTGGAATGATTACTTTAGATGATGCGATTGAAGCATATGCACTAGAAGCTAGTGAAGACTATACGAAACTAGCTGCGACTTCAAAAAGCGATGAAACATCACTGTTTAAAGCTGCAGGATATCGCTTTGTTTGGCTGCTTATTTTGGCAGTTGTAAATATTCCGCTTATTCTAATTACGGGATTATTTGAAGAGGTGCTAGCTAGTTTTGCGATTTTAGTTATGTTCCAAC
>JAAYSH010000060.1 GCA_012518415.1 Erysipelotrichaceae bacterium
GGTATCGTTTTTGTAGAAATTTTTCACTAACATATAAAACATGCGGTGCGGTCTTTATCCTGAGCTTCATCATAAAATAATTGGGTATTGCGATAATTTTCCCCTTTAAACTATGATTCCATAACGAACCAAACGCACATCCGACTACTTCGACAAAAACTGGTTTATCGAATTTCTTTGCATATTTAATTGTTTTACTCGCAACTGGGCTTGGCATCCGGCAAATTATTTTATCGACACTCTTTACCGTTTCTTTGATTTTATGTTTGAATTCCCTTCGTTTTGAGATGCTTAAGAAGTTTTTAAAACTTCTTCTTAGTTTTGGTAGCAAAACAATGCGGATATGAGGGTATTTTAAGGGCTCGAATTGCTCATTAGCATAAGAAACATCGTATTCTTTTTCATCGATATGGGCAAAAATTACTAAATCATCGGATAGATCTAAATATCGCTTTAAAATTTCATTAGGAAAAGCCTTGCTTAAATACAAGTTGCCATTTTTATCCTTTTTTAAATTAAGCGAATACGCGAATAGTAGTTTCATTTTTTCACCTTCCAGACTGCCATGTTTTTTCCAAAACCAGTGTAATTTCAATAATAGACTATAATTTTAGGTAAAACAAGGCAATTTTGTCTTAGTCAATTATAACACTCTTTATGTGCTTAAAACTATCTTTTCTTAAAAAGAATGATTTTCATTATTTTTATAATGGTATAATATGTTTGCTAATCAGCCGTTAATTATATTAAATGTCATTAATTAACATTAAAGATTACATGTTTGGAGGATTAAATGAAAATTCTACTTATCGATAACCGGTCCAAAAATGTCTTAAATTTTCGAATTACGATTATCGAATACCTAATTAGTTTAGGTCATGAAGTTAAAATAATATGTGGAGATGATAAAGAAAAGGTTAAGCTTAATTCTTATGGTTTTGACATTGAAGTAATTAAATTTTCTAATCGAAGTATAAGCCCTTTTAAAATGATATCGCTCCATCGCCGTTTCAAAAAAGCGATTAAGACTTTTGAACCTAATATCGTCCTAACATTTCAAGTTAAACCTAATATCGTAGGCGCGAAAGCTGCTAAAAAGGCGAAGGTGCCTAAAGTATATTCTTTTATTAATGGCTTAGGCGAACCGTTTCAACCCAAAAACTTTATCGGAAGAATTTTTAAAAGAATTTATATTTCTATGTATAAGAATTCGCTAAAGAACGTAGATGGCGTTTGCTTCCATAATAGTCATGACCGTAAAATATTTATCGAATCGAAAATATGTAGCGAAGATAACGCTTACGTCGTTCACGGTAATGGGATAAATACGGACTATTTTGCTCAATCACCTTTACCTAAAAAAGATAATGTTTTATTAGTTACAAGACTTGTTAAAAATAAGGGTGTTTATGAATATATTGATATAGCAAGAAGAGTAAAACAAACTCACCCTGAAATTAGCTTTTCACTTTTAGGACCAGAGGATGAAATTGTACTAGATGATATTCAATATGCTATTGATGAAGAGATAATTAACTACCTCGGAGCTGTTGATGATGTTCGGCCAATTATAGATCAACATAAACTTTGTGTTTTAACTTCGTTTCGCGAAGGTTTTCCGCGCGGTTTACTAGAACCGATGTCGATGGGACGGCCAGTTATTGGCTATGACACGGTTGGTGTTAATGAGTTAGTCGAACATGGCCACAATGGTTATTTAGTTAAACTCCATGATATAGACGGCTTTGCAGAGGCGATCATCAATTTACTTTCTGATCCTACGCTTGTAGAAACATTTGCAAATAACGCACGGATTGATGCCGTGAGCAAATATAGTAATAAGGTGATTAACGAAAAAATCTCGAACATCATCTTCTCCTAGTTAATAATTAATAAAAAGGCAGACTGTAATAGTCTGCTTTTTTAACATTCAATAATTGATTTATAAATTTTCTTTGTACCA
>JAAYSH010000061.1 GCA_012518415.1 Erysipelotrichaceae bacterium
TACAACGAGATTAAGACAAATCCAAACTTTAAACCAGTACCAAAAACATATATCTTTGGTGCAAAAGCCGCGCCATCTTACTACTTTGCTAAAAAGATTATCGAATTAATCCACGCGGTTGGTGAAATCGTTAATAATGATCCAGAAGTTTCCAAATTTATTAAAGTTGTCTTTATTGAAAACTACTCGGTATCAAGTGCAGAAATTATTATTCCTGCAACTGATATTAGCGAGCAAATCTCAACTGCAGGTAAAGAAGCAAGTGGAACTGGAAATATGAAGTTTATGATGAACGGTGCACTTACTTTAGGCACACTTGATGGTGCTAATGTCGAAATTAACGAAAATGTTGGCGATGAGCATTCATTTATCTTTGGTTTAAAAGAACCTGAAGTTGTTGAACTAAAGAAAAAAGGTTACAACCCTTGGGATGTTTATCACCGCGATAGTGATGTTAAGTGGATTATTGATTCACTAATCGATGGTACATGGTCAAGTGGTGACACAAACAAATTTAGACCAATCTTTGATGAAATTATGTACCGTGGCGATGAATTCTTAGTTTTAGAAGACTTACAATCCTATGTCGATGAAACAAGAAAAATTAACAAACACTACGAAGATAAAAAAGCATGGGCACAATCTGTCGTTATTAATATCGCTCGTTCTGGTTTCTTTACAACTGACCGAACAATTGAGCAATATAACGACGAAATTTGGCAATTGGAAAAATTAGATTTATGAGTAAAAGTAAAACACTAAAACTAATAACGCTATTTGCTTATCAAAAAGATTTAGATGAGCATATTCACGAATTAAAAGGGTTAACTTACGGCCAAACTTTAGCGCGCCGTAAGCTTGCCTTTTTAGTTGAACTTGGCGAACTTGCTAATAAAACCCGATGCTTTAAATATTGGTCTAATCAACAAAGTGAAGAGCGCGAACTCTTATTAGATGAATACGCGGATGGTTTACATTTTCTCTTATCACTTGGTTTAGCAACAGGAGTAGTCGTTGAAGAAATTACTTACACGGCAACAACAAGCGACTTAACAACCGCATTTTTAACTGTTTACTCGGTGTTTAATAGTTTTGTGGCTAATAATGACCGCAAACAATATATTGCGTTACTTCGAGCATTTTTTGCGCTTGGTTCATCACTAGGCTTTAGCGAAGAAGAAGTAAAGGATGCATATTTAAAAAAATTAAGAACTAATTATCGCCGGCAAGCGAATAATTATTAGAAGGGGCGAATTATGACAAAAGAACAAAGATTACAACTATTAAAAGAAGTATCCGAAGTATCTGGTATTTCTGGACATGAAGTTGAAGTCTCAAGATTAATTCAAAGATATTTAAAAGATGATGTCGACCGCTTTGAATTTGATAATCTTGGCTCAACTTTAGCCTACTTAGACGGTGAAGAAGGACAACCGACGGTCTTATTTGCCGCACATATGGATGAAATTGGCTTTTTAATAAGTCACATTGAAGACAATGGCTTTTTAAGACTCCAAAATGTTGGAGGCTGGTGGGGTCATGTTATTCCTGCGCATGAATTTATTGTTAAAACTCGTGAAGGTAAGGAATATTTAGCCGTTACTGGCGCCCAGCCCCCGCACGGCATGAGTGCAGAAGCAAGAAACAAAGTAATTCCGCTTAAAGATATGTACTTAGATTTAGGCGTCTACTCAAAAGATGAAGTACTCGAACTAGGTATTCGGCCTGGTGATACCGTAACACCAAAGCAAACATTCGCCGTTTTAAATAATGGTAAAGCTTTACTTGGTAAAGCGTGGGATGACCGTATCGCTGTTGCAGCGGGAATTGAGGTTGCGAAAAACTTACGTAAACGCGGTCACAAAGTTAACTTTGTCTTTGCAGGTACCGTTCAAGAAGAAGTTGGTCTTCGCGGAGCTCAAACAGCCGCTTATAAAGTTAAACCAGATATTGCTTTTGCAACCGATGTAACGATGAGTTATGACTTACCCGGTTCACCAAAAAAAGATACAGTCTTAGGTAGTGGTGCAGCACTTTCTCTTATGGATTCAAGTGTTATTGCTCACCGCGGACTATTTGATTATGTTGAAGGTATCGCCAAAAAACATGACATTAAATATACATATGATATGTTAACTGGTGGTGGCACTGATAGTGGTGCGATTCATAAGGCTTACGACGGTGTTGTTAATATGACCGTAAGTATTCCTTGTCGCTATTTCCACTCACATGTATCGATTGTTGATTATGATGATTATGTTGCCTTAGTCGAATTAATGACTGAAGTAATTATCTCACTTGATAAAGATGTCTTAAAAGAGTTGAAAGAATCTAAATACAAGTAAAATCTAATGCAAAACCCAGCTCGAATTAACTTAGCTGGGTTTTTAAAATATCTAAAACTACTAGCAAAAGTAACTTAATTTACTTTGTTTCTTCTTTGCAGTTGTCTTTATAAGTCACTTTAAAAATACGAAAATCTTTCGTTGATTTAAATAAAATAACAGTAAGGATCATCCCAATTGTACCTTGAAGTAAGTTTGGCAAAAGTGCCCCGACCGCACCTTGCCAAGAAAACATTAACCAGTCAGTAAAGAAATAGCCCGCTGCATTAATAAAAACAGCGATTAAAACACCAAGAAAACGGAGTCCTTTTTTATTTTTAAATAAATTAAATAAACTACCAGCGACAACACCCATTAAAAATTTAATTACAACTGTAAATGGCATATATTGGGCAAAACCGCTTGTAGCATCCGCCATCGCACCGCCAAGCGCTCCAACTAAACCGCCACTTATTGGTGAAACGATAAAGGCAGCGACAAAAATAAACATATCGCCAAAATGAAAATAGCCAGCCATACTCGGATAAGGTATTTGAATAAAGCGCGTTACCACAAACATAAGCGCGCTAAATAAAGCAGTTAAAACTATATTTCTTGTTGTATTTCTTTTCATAATAATTTGTCAATTTCATCTTCATTATATACTTTGATCCCGTTTGCTTTTAACAACTCAGCCGTCACCCCATCACGGTTAATTAAATTACCCGTGAACGAACCATCATAAATTTGCGAGTGCCCGCAGGAAGGGGAGTTTTTCTTTAATAGAGCTTTCTTAATTTTGTGTTTTTTGCATAAATCAAGAGCAATATTTGCACCTAAATTAAATTGCTCGGTCACATCCTCATTAGTAATTGTCAAGACGCTTTCGCCAATTCGCTCGGCAGGGTCTCTAGGTGTCGGAAGTCCGCCATCAACTTCAGGACAAGCACTAATTAAAATGTATCTTTCTTTTAATAAATGTAATTTTGGAAGCAAATTATGCCCGCCATCATAGCGAGTCTCAACTCCTAGTAAACAAGTTGAAATAAGAAGTTTTTCCATAAGCTTATCTCCCCTAGCAATTATAGCGGATATTTCTTTATTTAACTAGGCAAGATAGCCATTATTCGTTATACTTAAACTATGAAAAAACGCGACGGATTATTTAAAAGTAAAGATAATAAACACTACCCAATTTATATAACAAAAAAGCCAAGAATGAAAAACATTATTTTTCGCTACCGTGATGAGGCATTTATTATAAGTGCCCCGCCTTATGTTAGTAATGAAGTAATTTTCAAGCGGCTTAAAGTCGTCGGACCTAGATTACTGGCTAAGCAAAATAGTACTCAGCCAATTACTAGTGATTACTATTATTTGTTCGGTGAAAAAATGTCGCGTAATGACTTAAGTGAAGTACAACTTGAAAAGTATTTAAAAGAGCAATTAAGCACCTATTTAGCCGAACAAGTCCCGCTTTATGAGGCAAAACTTGGCATTTCTAGGCCATATAAAATTCGGATTAAAAAAATGACTTCACGTTATGCTTCAAATTCAAAAAAGACACATAGTTTATCGTTTTCGCTTAAACTCGTCCACTATGATAAACAAATAATTGATGCAATAATTATTCATGAACTCATCCATTATTTTATAAGTGGACATCAAAGCGATTTTTATAAAAAGTTAAAGAAATATTGTCCAAATTATGACCAATTAATTAACCAACTTAAACAAGGAGAGTATTCTTACGATGGAACCTAAAATTATAACAAGCCGGCAAAATCCATATATTAAACAACTCGCTAAACTACGTAAACGCAGTGAGCAAGTTAAACAAGGAATGTTTTTAATTGAAGGAGAACATCTCCTTCATATGGGGATAGAGGCTAATATCGTTTTAACTATTTTAACTACTGATCCTAAATTATATAAAGACGGCATTGAAGTAATTCAAGTAAGTGAAGAAGTTATTGCTAAACTCTCCTCTTTAAGTAGTAAACCAAACGTTATTGGTGTTGCAAAATTTCCCCAACTTGAGCTTAAAACTACTGACCGCTTCTTATATTTAGATGATGTTCAAGATCCAGGGAATGTCGGCACCTTAATTAGAAGCGCACTCGCATTTGGTTTTGACGGCGTGTTTGCTTCACCAAAGAGTGCATCATTTTATAATGAAAAAACACTCCTTGCTGCTCAAGGGGCAAACTTTAAAATCCCGTGCCTAACACTCACAATCGATGAACTACTTGCTACTTATAAAAATACTCATACTTTTATTGCTAGTGCAATTAATAAACGGGCAAAAACTCTTGAACAAATAAAAGTTAACCCGCCGTTAATAGTTATACTTGGCAATGAAGGGCAAGGTATTTCAAAGCAATTATTAAACCAAAGCGATGAAGTGCTTTATTTACCAATGAAAGAAATTGATTCACTTAATGTTGCGAGTGCAGGCAGTATTATTTTATACAATTTTCGTAAGTAAATTTTAAGATATAAGTTAAGTTATTTTGATATTTTTACTCCAAAATAAATCTTATATAACGTGAAAATATTTACTTTGTTAATAAAAGCATAATTTTGCTATAATAGTAATCGGACAATCATATCGACATAGTAACTAAATCATGGTCATGTTAGGAAAGTGTCTCGACTAGCTGAAAAGATACTCATGAACACTTAGTGAATTCACCGATTAGTCCAGACTGTAATCGTCTCGTTGCTAGCGTTAATAGCTTAATTAAGTGCGTAGAAGTCTGCGAATTTTGATGGTACCGCGAGTAAGTCGTTCCCAGCGAAGACTTTTTTATTTTAAAAAGAGGTTTAATTATGAATATTGAGAAATTAAAAGCAATTGAAACTGAAGTAATTACTGCAATTAATGAAGTAAATACTTTAGATGAACTAAGTGGGGTATTTAATAAATATTTAGCTAAAAAGGGTCTAGTTTCATCTTTAGGCGTCCACATGAAAGATCTTGAACCAAGTGAACGGGCGACTTTTGGTAAAGCATTAAATGAATTACGCAAAAATGTTAATGAAACATATGAAGCAAAAAAGCTTGCCTTAGAAGAAATCGCCTTAAATAAACAATTAAAAAGCGAAACAATCGATTTAAGTTTACCTGGAGTTAACTATTTACCAGGCGGAAGAAACCCGTTTTATTTAATTAAAGACGAAATTGAAGCAATATTTATCGCGCTTGGTTACAGTGTTGAAGAAGGTCCAGAAGTAGAAAGTGATCATTACAATTTTGAATTACTAAACATTCCCAAAGATCACCCAGCTCGAGAAATGCAAGATAGTTTTTACTTTGATGAGCAGTATTTACTTAGAACCCATACCTCACCAGTCCAGGCGAGAGTAATGCAAGCTGCAAAAGGAAAGCCAATTAAAATTATCTGCCCTGGTAAAGTTTATCGAAGAGATGCTGATGATATGACGCATTCTCATCAATTCGCCCAAGTTGAAGGACTCGTTATTGATAAAAATATTAATCTTGCCCATTTATATAGTGCACTTGATATATTTGTAAAAGCAATGTTTGGTGAAAAGCGAGAAATTCGCTTCCGTCCGTCATATTTCCCGTTTACAGAACCGAGTATTGAAGTTGATGTTTCCTGCTTTGAATGTAGCGGGTCAGGGTGTAGCGTCTGTAAACAAACAGGCTGGATTGAAATTCTTGGTGGCGGAATGGTTCACCCAGATGTATTAGCAATGAATGGCTACGACCCCGATTCTTATTCAGGTTTTGCCTTTGGAATTGGAATTGAACGTGTGGCAATGCTGCGTTACGGTATTGATGATATCCGTAAAATTTATCAAAACGATATTCGTTTCCTTAGCCAATTTAGGAAACAGGATTAAAGGAGTAGATGATGAAATTTTCCCTAAATTTATTAAATAATTATGTTGATCTCAGTGATTTAACACATGAAGAAATCGCTAGCCTACTAACAAACGCTGGTATTGAAGTTGAAAGTATTACCCCACTTGCAATTGGTTCAAACTTAGTTGTTGGTGAAATTTTAAGCAAAGAGCAACATCCAGACGCAAAAACTTTAAGTGTACTCCAAGTTGATTTGGGTCCTAAATATGGCAGTGAGCAAATTGTTTGTGGTGCGCCAAATTGTGCAGTTGGCCAAAAAGTTATTGTTGCTAGAGTTGGTGCAAAACTTGCTAATGATTTACTTATTGGTGCGGCTAATCTTCGCGGTGTTACTTCTAACGGGATGGTTTGCTCCCTTAGCGAATTAGGAGTTAATCCTGAATTTTTAACTAAAACCCAACTTGAAGGGATTGAAGTACTTAGTGATGAGGCAATCGTAGGTGATGAAGATGTCTTAAATTACTTACGGCTTGATGATGCGATTTTACATCTTGATTTACTTGCTAATCGGCCTGATGCAAGCGCAGCAATCCCGCTTGCCCTTGAACTTCAAGGTTTGCTTGGAAGAAAAAAGGACATCGTTTTACCAACTGTTAAAGAGACATTTAAAACAAACGCAAGTGTTGAAATCAAAACTGACTTATGTCCGCAATTTGCGATTATGGAAGTAAGCGGCATTAAAAACGGTGAATCACCGCTATGGTTAAAAAACTATTTAATGGCAAGCGGCATTCGCTCAATAAATAAAGTTGTCGATATTGGTAACTTTGTCATGATTTTAACTGGGCAACCACTCCATTTATATGATGCAAGTAAAGTTCCAAGTCCAAAATTTGTTATTAAAGATGATGTAATTGACCCAAAGTTTCTTGCCCTGGATGAACATAAATATGATGTAAAAGCGGGAGATATTTCGATTACTTCAAATAATGAAATTATGTGTTTAGGTGGGATCATGGGAGCATTTAACTCTGAAGTTCAACTAGACACAACGAGAATTTATATTGAAAGTGCTGTATTTGATCAAGCGACAATTAGGCGAAGTGCACTCCGCCTTGGCTTAATGTCTGATTCAAGCCAGCGGTTTGCAAAAGGTGTAAACCCGCATCAAGCAACTGAAGTAATTAATTTAGCGGCCGCGTTACTAAAACAATTATGTGAAGCGGATGAGTTTTCTAATATCGTTAATGTTGATAACGTCGACCATACACCACAAGTAATTGAAGCGACATATGATTATATAAATAGGCGCTTAGGTACTAGCTTTAGCAATGAACAAATTAATAATGCGCTTGAAGCGGTTAATATAAAAGTGACGCAACTTGATGAAGTAAACTTTAAAGCAACGATTCCGCCGTACCGGCTTGATTTTAGTGGCCCAGCTGATTTAAGTGAAGAAGTAATTCGAATCTTAGGGTTTGAAAGTATAAATATCGCTGATTTACCGTACGGGGCGATTACTTTAGGTAAGCGAAGCGAGAAAGCCCAAAAAGAAAAATTAATTCGCAATCATTTACTCGCGCAAGGACTTCATGAAGCACTTACTTATTCACTTACCGAAAAAGAAAACCAAAGTAAATTCGCCTACTTAAATAAAGGTGAACCGTACACGATTATAAATCCGCTCACACCATTACGTGAGCAAATGCGGCTTAATTCACTTTATGGCCTAATTGAAAGTGCCCGCTACAATTATGCGCGGCAACTTTCAGATTTTGGTTTATTTGAAATAAGTGATGTTTATAAAAAAGATGGTGAAATTCAAAAACAATTAGCAGTCATTCTAGTTGGTCAAATTGATGAACACGGTAAATTAAAGCAAAGTGAGGCGAGTTTTTATCATGTTAAAGGGCTGTTTGAATCAATTCGTGAGTTATTTAATCTTGCAGCTTCAAGATTTAAACTAACTACGTTTAGCCAAAGCGAAAATGAACTACATCCGTATCGCTCGGGTGAAATTTATGCAAATAACCGCCTTATCGGTGTCTTAGGTGAATTACACCCAACTGCGAAAAATGAACTTGATTTTGCTAAAACGCCAGTAAGTGTACTTACGCTTAATTTAACCGAGTTACTGAAGATGAAAACTTCAACAATTAAAGCAAGCGATATTGCTAAATATCCATTTGTTAAACGTGATTTAGCGATTGTTGTTAAAAAAGAGGTTGAAAGTGGAGCAATTATTCATACAATTAGAAGAAGCGCGCAAAAAATTGTTCATGCTGTTGATATATTCGACGTTTATGAGGGCGAACATGTCGCTAGTGATGAAAAATCACTTGCCTTTTCTCTAACATTTGGTGATTATGAAAAAACACTTACCGATCATGAAATTAATGTCGCTATGGAAAACATTATGAATGAACTAAATACACGCTACGGAGCTAGAAGGAGAAGTTAAGTTATGAAAATTCGTTTATCTAATATAACAAATGAACCACTTCATTTAGATGAAGAATTTGATTTATCCCATATAAACACAAACGACTACCCTTCACTCGTTGCTATTGATGATATTTTCGCCTCAATTACAATAAGTCGAGATGATGATTTTATCGATGTTGATATTTATTTAACGGGAGTAATTACTTTAGAATGCGCCTATACTTTAGATCATTTTGAAAAAGAAGTAGAAATTGAAGAATTAATTACTTTTACCGAAAACCCAATTCTTGAAAGTGAAGATGTATTTTATTTAGACACACCTTCATTAGAAATCGAACCACTTATATATGGCCTAATCTTAAGTGAAGTGCCAATTAAAGCGGTTAAACCAGGTGCGACACTGCCCAAAGGTGGTGAAGGCTACCGGATTATTAGTGAAGATGATTATTATGAAGAAATAATAAATAAACAAAATGAGCCAAACGAGCGAATGGCAGCCTTAGATGATTTATTTCCCTTCGATGATGAAGAAGAATAAGTTTTGACTATACTAGCAAAGGTGGGAAAACCATCCCACCTTTTTTTATGGGGAAAAACGCCAATTTTTCTTGTACACTTTGCACAAAGTTTTGAAAAGTAAAAAAATAAATTGTCCGGTTAGAGTGCTAAATATACGTTTTTTAAATTTAAGTAAGCGTTAAGTAAAACTCGCCACTTGCTAAAAGCAAAACTGCCAACTATAATATGGATACAAGAAGAGTGGGAGGAAGTGGGAGATGTTCTTTGGAACTTACCGTCATAACTTAGATGACAAAAATCGTCTTGTCGTTCCGAGCAAATTTCGGAATATTTTAGGTTCAAGCTCCCTTTACATTATGCAAGGTTATGAAGGCGCACTTGAAGTATATAAGCAAGAAACATTCGCTGCTCTTGTCAGTAGAATTGAAAAACTTGCCTATAACGATCCAAACGCCCGTAACTTCATTCGAACAAGACTTTCGAGTGTTGTTGAAGTTGAAGTAGATAACTCTGGTCGGATTTCTCTCCCAGTCTCGCTAGTAAATCGCTATAACATCACCAAAGATGTTGTCGTTATTGGGGTAAATGATCACTTTGAAATTTGGAGCGCCTCTAAGTGGGATCCTTACATTGAAGAAGTAGGTAGTGACTTAGAAAACATCGCTGCTCGTTTAGGTAATTATGATGACCACTAATACGCACATACCAGTTTTATTAAATGAAATTCTCGAACATTTACCATTAAATAGCGACTCAATTTATTGCGATTTAACTCTCGGACGTGCGGGCCATGCTCGCGAGTTATTAAAAAAAATTCCAAACGGTGCCCTTTATGGCTTTGACCAAGATAAAAGTGCACTCGATTATTCAAAAGAAGTCTTAAGCGAAATTTCACCCAATTTCACCTTAATTCATACGAACTTTGTTAATGCTGCTAGCGAATTAAAAGGTCGAGGCATTCTTGAAGTTGATGCAGTCTTACTTGATATCGGTGTTTCTTCCCCGATGTTTGATGATCCAAGTCGTGGCTTTTCCTACCGCAATGACGGTCCACTAGATATGCGAATGGACCAATATAACGGCAGAAAAACCGCCGCAGACGTCGTTAACTTATATACACTTAATGAATTAATTAAAATATTTCGAGAATATGGTGAAGATAAAAGTGCAGTAAGAGTCGCTAATGCGATTGTTGAATACCGTAAAAGTAAACCAATTACATCAACACTGCAACTTGTTGATATTATCAAAGAAGCAAAACCCGCTCGTGAACTTCGGAAAAAAGGTCACCCAGCAAAGCAAATATTCCAAGCAATTCGCATTGAAGTGAATGATGAATTAAATGTCTTAAAAGACACATTAAATTCAATGATTCCTCTGCTTAAAAAAGGCGGACGACTTGCAGTAATTACATTCCATTCACTCGAAGATAAAATTGTTAAAAAAATCTTCCGCGATCACGCCGTTGTTATTGGTAACCGTAACCTTCCTTATCAACCAGAAGCTAAATATCGGCTTGTTAATCGGAAAGTTATTACACCAACAGAAGAAGAAATCGAAATAAACCCCCGTGCTAAAAGCGCAAAACTTAGAATTATTGAAAGAAAGTAGGTAGGCATCATGAAAGACAAACTTGTCAAGTATGGTCGAACAGCTAAATATTATCGCCTTCGTAAAGCGATAATTTTTGGAGCATTTCTTTTAATGATTACCGGTGGCTCTGCGATATATGCTAGTGTCAGCGCACAAATTAGAGCTGCTGAAGCATTAGAAGAGGAGCTAAAAGACGAGACGCAAACATCTAATGAAGAAGAGGTTATGGCAGTTAATTTATTAACTCTGTAAAATAAATTCCCTCCTTAGTAAAAAAAACAGTTTGAAACGTCCCCCTATTTTCAAACTGTTTTTTTACTAGAAAACTACTAAAACATCGCAGTTTCGCTAACAAAATCACTGAATGACAATGTTTTTGTTATTGAGTATTGTTAACCACTTCTTTATAATAGTATTAGGTATATAAAGGCTTAGGTGAATAAATGAATAAACCCATTGTCGCTGTTGAACTATCGCATAGCGCTGTAAAAGTAACGATCGGATATACACTCGATAACCAGCCGCTTGTTTTATATGCTGCATATCACCCGCTTCGTGGAGCGATTGAAAATGGGCATATAAGCAATCCAAGCCTACTTTCAGGTGCGCTAAAAAAAGCACTCCAAGAAGCCGAGCAAAAAACAAACTACAAAATATTTGATATTGTTTTAGCTTTACCTGCCGTAGGCATGCAAGTATTCCAGGCGAATCGCTCATCAACAGTTGTCGCAACTTCAGGGAAAATTAAAACGATCGATGTAAAAAATGTCGTCAATATTATGCGCCGTGATGCTCAAGTTGAAAATACGACAATTGTTGGAATTATTCCTGATTTATATAGTTTAGATGATGGGAAGAAGTTTGTTGAACCCCCACTTGGTTATGTTTCAGGAACACTATCAATTCATGCAAAAATTCACTTATTACCAACCGACCTTTGTAATGAATACGCGCATATTGTTGAGGCCGCAGGGTATAAACTCGCTAAAGGCTTCGTTGGCCAATATGCCTATGCCGAATTTTTAAATAGTTACGCGAATTTACCAGATGGCTATATTGCGGTAGACGCCGGTGCAAAACAAACAAAGCTCTCATTAATCGCTTATAAGGCATTATACGGGACGGTAACAGTTGATATCGGCGGAGATGACTTAATTAACGAAGTTAAAGATGCATTTAATTTAGATACTAAACAAGCTGAAGCATTAATCATAAAATACGGCTATTATCCTAACCAAACAGGTTATGAAGCAAAAATTACCGACTACGTTAATGAAGCCGGAATAACTGTGCCTTTATTCATAAGAAATTTAGCAACTGTTATTGAAAATTGGTTAGAAAAATACCGTGAAATTATTGATGTAGGGCTGCAACAACTAGTTACCGAACAAGGTGATAATACCGATTTACTTAAATACCCACTTGTATTTAGTGGCGGACTTGCAGAGTTAAACGGCATGAAAGATTACATGAGTACACATATAACTAATAAAGATGTTATTTTTATTACTCCACGTACTTTTGGCGCCCGTCATGGTCGTTATAATGTTACACTTGGATTAATTAAAGCCTACTCACGTTATAAAGTTGAAATTGGTGATGAAATTAACAAAGTGACGCATATAAGTCGAGACAAAGGAAATATAAACTAAGGGAGAAACACAATGCTTGATATTTTTACCCACTTCGAAGATGAAAATTTAGATAGCCCGTCCGCGGGGGCGAGTGATTTAGACAATTTTGAACCAGTCGCAATGATTAAAGTTATCGGTGTCGGTGGTGCCGGTAACAATGCGGTTAATCGAATGATCGATGAAGAAATTCAAAATGTCGAGTTTTGGGTTGCCAATACTGATAAACAAGCATTATCAACTTCAAGAACAAGAAATCGCCTCGTTTTAGGCGAAGCATATACGCACGGACTTGGTGCGGGCGGAAAACCTGCAGTTGGTCGTCAGGCTGCTCTTGCTTCAAAAGATGAAATTGCCGAAATTGTTGAAGGCGCGGATTTAGTTTTTATCGCTGCTGGGATGGGGGGCGGAACTGGTACAGGTGCCGCACCAATTATTGCTGAGCAAGCAAAAAAAGCCGGTGCTTTAACAATTGCGATTGTGACACGGCCATTTACATTTGAAGGTAAACAACGCATCGCGAATTCAGTTGAAGGCTTAAATAATTTAAAAGATGTTGTTGATGCAATTATTGTTGTCTCGAATGATAAATTATTAATGGTTAGCGGAAATGCACCTGTTTCTGATGCATTCGCTGAAAGTGATAAAGTCTTAGCCCAATCAGTTAAAACAGTCGTAGACTTAATTATCTTACCAGCTGTAATTAATTTAGATTTTGCGGATGTCGAAGATACACTTCGCGATGCTGGGGTCGCTCTTATTGGCTTTGGGTCAGGTTCAGGGGCAAATAAAACAAAAGAAGCCGCCCAAAATGCGGTAAATTCTCCCCTCTTAGAAGCCTCACTCCAAGGGGCAAGAAAAGCAATTATTTCGGTAACATGTGGTAAAAATGTTTCATTATATGAAGCCCAAGATACCGTTTATCAAATTATTGAAATAAGTGGCCAAACACTTGATATTAAATTTGGGATTTCCCTTAATAACTTCTTAGATGATCAAATACTCGTTAGTGTTATTGCAACTGATTTTGAACATGATATCGATTTCAGCGCCTCACCAACTGTGCTTCAAGGGCCAGTTAAGCCACTTGTTGAAGAAACCCCAAGTGAAAGTGAAAGCGAAGATGAAGAAGTCGTAAACATCTTACCTGACTTCTTAAGTGATTTCTTTGAATAAGAGCCGCGATATTGTAAAAGGGTAGAACATTTTATATAATAAACAAGAAATCATCGTGTAGACACGTAACCTTATTATTTCTTTCTAGAGAGTAACGACTTGGTGGAACGTTATAAGAAAAATAAGTCTTATATCCCTACATGGAGGTTTACCGAAGTAAAAGTAAGTAAACACGGCTAGCATCCGTTAAAGTGCATAAAGTGCGAGTAAAATACTCGAATTAAGGTGGTACCGCGCAAACTTGGCGTCCTTATGTGGACGCTTTTTTATATTTTAGGAGGTTACAATGAACTTGAAAAAGTCACTATTAATGCCAAAATCAGGCTTCGAAATGCGAGGCAACTTAGGCAAAAAAGAACCAGTACTTGTTAAAAACTGGGAACAAATTAATTTATATGAATTAATGCGAGATAAAAATAAAGGTAAGGAAGTTTATCATCTTCACGATGGACCACCTTATGCAAATGGGGACATTCATGTCGGCCATATGTTAAATCGCATTTTAAAAGATATTATTATTCGCCAAAAAAATATGGCAGGTTATGACACTCCGTTTGTTTTAGGCTGGGATACACACGGCTTACCAATTGAAACACAAGTAACCAAACAAAAAGGGGTTGACCGCAAAAATATGAGTGTCGCCGATTTTCGCAGCTTATGTCATAACTATGCGCTCACCCAAGTTGACCGGCAAAAAACGCAAATTAAGCGACTTGGTGTTTTAGGTGATTATAAAGAGCCATACTTAACAATTACACCTGAATATGAAGCCGCGCAGCTTGAAGTTTTTGCTCATCTCGCCTTAAATGGGCTAATTTATAAAGGTGAAAAACCCGTTCATTGGTCACCAAGTAGTGAAACCGCGCTCGCAGAAGCAGAAATTGAATACGCTGATGTAACCTCACACGCAATTTTTGTTAAATTTGATATTTTGGATGGCAAAGGTATTTTACCTAGTGATGCCGCGATCGTTATATGGACAACGACACCGTGGACCCTCCCCGCTAACTTAGCAATTTCACTTCACCCCCGGTTTGAATATGGCTTATATGAAACATCTAAAGGTAAGTTAGTTTTCTTAAACGAACTCGCGAATGATTTAATTAGCCAACTTGAACTCGAAGATGTTAAATTACTCGAAACATTTAAAGGGGAACAACTTGAGTATATAACTACAAAACATCCATTTTATGAACGAGAATCTCTTGTTATTATTGGTGAACACGTAACTGCAGAAGCAGGTACTGGTGCCGTCCATACCGCGCCCGGCCACGGTGATGATGACTATAAAATTGGGGTTAAATACAATTTAAAACCATACTCACCCGTTGATGAACGTGGTCATATGACTGCTGAAGCAGGTAAAAGGTTAGAAGGCTTATATTTTGAAAAAGCTAATTTAGTCGTTTTGGAGATGTTAAAAGAAAATAACGCCCTTTTAAATCATAGTAAAATTACACACTCCTACCCCCACGACTGGCGAACACAAAAACCACTCATATTTAGAGCAACTCCGCAGTGGTTTATGTCAATTGAAGCGATTAAACCGCAATTACTTGAAGCAGTCGATAAAGTAAATTGGACACCATCTTGGGGTAAAGTCCGGATGCATAATATGATTGTTGACCGCCATGATTGGGTCATTTCTCGCCAACGGGTTTGGGGAGTACCAATTCCAATTATTTATAATGAAGATGGTAGTCCAATTATGGAAAAAGCAGTATTTGATCATATAATCGAACTCGTTAGAAAACATGGATCAAATATTTGGTTTTCCAAAACTGCTAAACAATTACTTCCTGAAGGTTATCAAAATACTGCCTCACCAAATGGTGAATTTTCAAAAGAAACTGATACGATGGACGTTTGGTTTGATAGCGGTTCATCATTTAATAGTGTTGTAAAAAAACGCGGTCTAAAATATCCTGCTGACTTATATTTAGAAGGTAGTGACCAATACCGCGGCTGGTTTAACTCCTCATTAATTTTAGGAGTTGCAACAACAAACGAGGCCCCATATAAAAATATTTTAAGCCACGGCTTTGTCTTAGATGAAAACTTAGAAAAAATGTCAAAATCACGCGGTAATGCGCTTGACCCAATTAAAATCGCCAACCAATATGGGGCGGATATTTTAAGATTATGGACCGCCTCAACTAATTATCAAAGTGATGTCCGCATTGGAGATAAGGTCATTAAACAAACTTCCGAGGTATACCGCAAAATCCGTAATACAATGAAATTTGTTTTAGGTAATCTCCAAGATGGCGAACATGAATTTAATCTCGAAGCAGTGAGTAAAGATGATTTGTTTTTTATTGATAAATTACTTTTAAACAAATTACATGATGTCACTAATAAAATACTTACTGCCTATGATAAGTTTCAATTTTCAACTGTTGTCGCACTAGCAACTAACTTTATTAGTTTTGATTTAAGTAGTTTTTACTTAGATTTTGCTAAGGATATTTTATATTGTGAAGCTTATAACTCAAAAAGAAGAAAAGCTGTCCAATATGTTTTATATGAGAGTTTAGATAACTTGATGCGCTTATTAACGCCGATCTTAAGTTTTACCATGGAAGATGTGTATGAGTACTTCCCAAGTAAAACTAAACTACCATCCGTCCAATTACTTGACTTCCCAAAAGTTGAAAAAGTTGACAATAACTTACTTGAAGTTTACGAAAACTTCCTCACCGGCCGCGACCATGTTTTAAAAGCACTCGAAGGTGCAAGAGCAAATCACTTAATCGGTTCTTCGCAGGCTGCAAAAGTTGAAGTTGGCCGTAACCTATTACCAACGCAAATTAGGGAACTTGAGCAAAGTGAACTCGCGCGCTTATTTATCGTTAGTCATGTGTCATTAACTGAAGGCGAAGAAGTAAGTGTAAAAGTCCATGACGGTGAAAGATGTGACCGTTGTTGGAATTACTATGATACACCGCTAATTAAAGTTAACGAAGAAGAACATGTATGTTCACGCTGTTATGAGGCAATGAAGGAAAATGACCCAAAATAAGGTTAAATATCGACTAAAGCAACTATTCCACTCATATTATTGGGTGCTTTTCCTTGTTTTAATCCTCGATATAATTTCAAAAGCACTCGCCCATACTTTATTAACCGAGCAAGTTGTTATTATTCCAAACTTTTTCTCATTTAATTTATATTATAATACCGGCGCGGCCTGGTCATTTATGTCAGATCAAACGGTTATATTAATGCTTATTTCGCTAGTCGCAACAGGGGCATTTTTATTCGCCCGCATATATTACCGAAATAAAATTGATATCCACTATAAAATTATTGCCGCCTTAGTAATCGCTGGTACGGCGGGTAATTTAATTGACCGAACTTTAACAGTCGCTGGCGTTTTAGACGGCGTTATTGACTTTATTCGCTTTGATTTTGGTAATTATACATTCCCGATTTTTAATATCGCGGATGCAAGTTTAGTTATTGGCGCGATTTATTTATTTATTATTTTACTATTTACACCTGATAAAAAGAAAGAAGAGCATGAGGAAAATGAAAGTAATAACGGTGAAGAAGTAAATCCTCCACTTGAAGAAAAGGAGCAAGAAAAATAAATGCAGCCAAGCGAATCATTTGTTATTGATGAAAAACTCGCCGGACTTCGACTTGATCAAGCAATCGCTCAAGTTTTTAGCGAGCGCTCAAGGACATATGCAACTAATCAAATTAAACAAGGATTTGTCTTAGTAAACGGCGAAGTTATTACAAAACCTTCATACCGCGTTAGTTTTGAAGATGAGGTTGAACTAAACCCGCTTCCTCAACTTGAACGAAAACTAGTAGCCGAAAACATTCCGCTAGAAATTATTTATGAAGACGATGATTTAGTAATTATCAATAAACAAGCAGGATTAATCGTCCATCCAGGCGCAGGTAATTATAGCGGCACCTTAGTAAACGCCCTTTTACATCATTTCGATAGTTTAAGTAGTCAAAATATTTCGCGTCCTGGTATTGTCCACCGGCTTGATAAAGATACATCGGGTTTACTTATTATTTGTAAAAATGATTATTCGCATAAATTTATTGCTGAGCAATTTTTAAAAAGGACAGTCGAGCGAAAATATTATGCACTTGTAAATGGTAACTTTAATGAAGAAGAAGGAAAAATTATTGCTCCAATTGGCCGTGACCGCCAAAATCGGCAAAAAATGAGTGTTGACCTTGTTAATGGTAAGGAAGCAATTACCCATTTTGCTATCATCAAACGCTTCAAAAACCACACACTTATCGAAGCAAGACTTGAAACCGGAAGAACCCATCAAATCCGTGTTCATTTTGATTATATTGGCCGTCCACTTGAAGGGGATCTTACATATGGGGCAAATAATTTACATGTTTATAATGCGGGACAGTTACTGCACGCTTACGAATTAAGTTTTATTCATCCGCGCAGTAAAAACCTGATGAAATTTACATCTGAGCTCCCTAACTACTTTAAAGAAGTACTTAATAACTTAAAAGCGCAATAAAAAATACTCGCTTAATCCGAGTATTTTTTTATTAATAAGTTATTTAGTATCATCTATTAGCCGATTATAATTCGCAAAATGTGTTTTCGTTATTTTTTCTAACTCTTTTAGTCCGTATTTTTGTTTAAATTCAACCGCGAATTCATCGACGATTTTACCAGCTCCTAGAGGGATCTCCATTTTATATTTGGTGGATAACTCATCCATACATAGTAAAAACTCGTAGCGGGCAATTACACTTGCGATTGCGATTGAAGGGTAGTAGTATTCCCCTTTTGTTTGAAAATGCACATTACTTACTTGCGGTCCCGTTAAATAAAAGGCGAATTTGCGCGGATCGACGAATTGATCGATATAAGCAGGGTAATTACCTGGGTGTCTTACCCGTAATTTAGCAAGAACATGGTTGTGTAACATTGCTAGCATTTTATTTTGGTTATACCCGCTTTTAATTAGTGAATTATATTTTTCATTATTAACAACGGCTGTTATATGGTCAATACTTTGTTTTAAAACTGGTCCAATTATGCGAATTTTTTCATCACTTAAAGCTTTTGAATCACTTACACCAAGGCCATCGACTAGTTTAATTTGCTCTTTTTTAAAATAAACCGCCGTTACCACTAGCGGACCAAAGAAGTCGCCAACACCAACCTCATCACTCCCAATTTGCTCACCTAAATCAACGTAATCTTCTGGTAGCGGCGGTGATTTTGTGTCCTTAATTTCTAAACTTAGCGTATCATCAAAGTTTAAAATAACTCGCTCCGGATTCGGACCACTAAAGACGACTTTTTGTGTCGTATGACCTTTTTTTGGCAAGTAAACTCTTACTTGTGTATCGCCAATCCTAGCGTAAAAATAAACATATTCACCATCTGGATCAAGCTGGTATTGCTCAAAGTGATTAATAAGTTCACTAACTTTTGTTGCACTAAATGTATATGAGTAATATTTCATAGTCTTATCATAACATATTTACTTTTACGAGCGTTTAATTGAAAGTGGTGTAGGAGTAGGTTTTACTATTCTTTTTATGCATATAAAGAGCGAATCGTCACTTTTCAAAGTTAATACAACGGAATAGTGAAAAAACACAAAAATCAATTAAACAGCCAAGGTTAATTGCACAACACTGTTAAAAAAGGCTGTTTTTTGTTTGAAATCGCATTAAAAACAA
>JAAYSH010000062.1 GCA_012518415.1 Erysipelotrichaceae bacterium
TATAAATTCGCGAATATGTACCAAAATGTCTCCTGCTTTATCAATATAGTGGTATAGTTTACTCGACAAAAACGCAGATAGGAGATAAGTTAGATGGTCGGTGAAATTATTGCTAAGCGTGAGTTTTCTCCGCTTTATATATATTTAGATATTGGCTTTTTGCTACTTTTAGCAGGCTTACTTATATATAAGAAAAAATACTTAACCGTTATTATTGGTTTAATAATGGGTGTTACGTATATGGTTGTTGACTATGGGATGTTTCATTTAATTCATAATAGCCGCTCGATAAGTGAAGGTCACTCGCTATTTTGGGTCTTACTTTGGATGTCGATGAGCTACGGGTTTACAAACTTTGTTTGGATCTGGCTATGGCTTAGTAAAGATGAACACTTACTTGAATGGTCATTGCTTATCTTACTATGGTGGTTTGTTTGTCCACTTATTAGTGCACAGTTTACTAGCGCTGATCCAATCATCATCCAAAGAACAACAAGTGGCTACCACGGCACGATGGCAATTATGTTACTTGTTGGTTATTTAGGGGTAATTATATATAACTTATGGCAAAAAGATAAGCAAAAGCGGGCCCAAATCCTTTGGATGCTTGCAATTGGTGTGTTAGTTCAATTTGGCTGGGAGGCCGCTTTATTAATTTCAGGTATTAGAAGCAGCGGCTTTGAAGGCGCAAATAAACTTCAAGTACTTATAACAAATTCGCTCTTAGAAACGAATTTAGGGATGCCTTATGTTTATATAATTCATGTCGCCGTAACGAGTAAAATAAGTGAGCAATTAAAAGTTAAAGAAAATAAACTTTCCTTAACCGAACAAATCAAATATTTACGAACAAAAAAAGTAAGCACAACCGAAGGGAAAATGTAAAAAGGTTGCAAATATTTACTTTATTAGCATAAATACTACCGCAATCATTTTATAATTAAGCTGAGGTAGACATATATGCATAATCGGGAAAACTTTGTTGTTGAAGTAAAAGACTTAGAAAAAACTTATAAAGGTGGATTGAAAGCTGTTGATGGTCTTTCTTTTAATGTAAAGGTGGGCGAAATCTTCGGCTTTTTAGGTCCGAATGGAAGCGGAAAAACAACGACGATTAATATTCTTTTATCACTCATTAATTTTGATGCTGGTGAAGTGAAAATTTTTGGTGAGCCAATGACACCGTCTGCGTACGAAACGAAAAGGAAAATCGGAGTCATTACCCAAGAAGTCGCGGTGTTTAATGAATTAACGGTGCGAGAAAATATCGAGTTTTTCGCAAGTCTTTATATTAAAGATAAAGAAGAAATTAAAAGATTAACTGATGAGGCGATTGAATTTGTTTCGCTCCAAGAATTTGTTAAGTTCCGCCCGAAAAAATTATCCGGCGGGTTGCTTAGACGTCTCCACATTGCTTGCGGCATCGTTCATCAACCAAAGCTCATCTTTTTTGATGAACCAACGGTTGGAATTGACCCGCAAAACCGCAACCAAATTTTAGAAAAAATTAAACAACTTAATGAAGAGGGTGCGACAATCATTTATACATCGCATTACATGGAAGAAGTGGAAATGCTATGTGATGAAATTATGATCATTGATAAAGGGCGACTCGTGGCGCGCGGTAATAAAGAAGAGTTAAAAGCGATGACCGAACTTGGTGAGCGTTTTGAAATTCGTTTAGAAGATGAAAATATCGACGCTAAACATATCGGCCACTTTAAAGGGATGCCGAATGTGTTATCAGTTGATCAAGATGGCGACTTAATTACGATTAATGTTGGACGCGGACCAACACTTTTAAATGATTTAATTAAATACTTAGAAAATAACAATATTAATTATTCGAAACTCAATTCAGAAACACCAACATTAAATGACGTCTCCCTCGAATTTACTGGAAGAGCTTTAAGGGATTAATTATGAAATTTTTCTTATATCAACTTAAAATTACACTCCGCGAGCGGTCCGCTGTTTTTTGGGTGTTGTTTTTCCCGATCTTTTTAAGTTTACTTTTTTATTTTTCTTTTGAAAATATTCGCAATCAAGATTATTTCGAAACAATTAGAGTTAATTATGTTGATACCCCGCAAACAGATAAAGAAATTCGCTTTATCGAATTACTTGAAAATTTAGAGTATGAAAAAGAAGACGCGAATATTCCGCTCTTCGAATTAAAGCAAGTCGATATTGATGAAGCAAAAGTCGAAATGGAAAATAAGAGTACGCCGTATTTACAATTTAAAAATGAGCAAATTATTATTAATTCGTATGAAGGGAGTTCCTTTGAAGTAACAATTTTAAAAAGTGTGTTAGATGAATATGAATTCACACATCAAAAAGTTGCATATTTAATGGGTAATATTAACTTTGCTGCGCTTACTCCAGAAGAAATTGAGGGGGAAATTGCACTAGTTCAACAAAAAGTTCGTTCAAAAAACTACGTTCAAGAAGCTGGAAATAAAAGGATTGATCCAATTGATAATTACTTTTTTACGATTATTGGTATGAGTGTCATGTTTGGGGCTAACATCGCTTTTTTCCTTGTTAGTTCGCTTCATCCAAGGCGAAGTAATACGGGCGTGCGAATTAGCGCCTCACCATTTCCTAAGAGCAAACTAATTTTAGCTTCGCTTTTAGTCTCTATTCTTGTGTCAATGGTCGCTATTTTTATAACATTATTTCTTATCGGTGTTGTATACGGAGTTACTTTATATAATTTTTGGTATATTGTCCTCGCGAGTTTTATTGGGGTCATTCTTTCGACGATGTTTGGCTTTATGCTTAGTTATGTGTTTGCTCGTCTCAAAGAATCAACGGTTATGGGGATTATTGTCTTTATCTCCGTTTTTGGTGCGTTTTTATCCGGAATGATGTCTAATCTTGTTAAATATTATATATATGCGTACGCAAAACCGGTATTTTATTTAAATCCTGTTAACTTGATTACGGACTCACTTTTCGTTGCCACAACGGCGGGATACGGATTTATATCAATGGATCGATATTTTCTTAATATCGCAATTATGGGTGGATTAAGTTTAATCTTCTTTGGCGTTACACTTATTTCACTAAGGAGAAATAAGTATGAGAGTATTTAAATTATTTTTTAAAATGATTAAGGCGAATATCGGTGCGGTTATTTCGAGTATGGCGCTCATTATATTTTCGGTCATCATTTATTTTGCCGTTGACTTAGGCAGTGCTACAAATACTTATGAAGAAGCAAAAGTAGATCTCGCCTTAAATATTGAAGAAGCATCGCCATTAATTGGTGAATATGATGAAAAAGCGAATATTAAAACTGGTCTTGTTGGTTATTTAGCTAATTATGTTAACTATAAAGATGTTGGTGACAACTTAGAAGATGCTATGTATTTTGCAATTGTTAATGGCGAACTACGCTTACCGAGTAAAATGTATGAAAAGATTGTTGCTGGTGAACAAGTTGAAGTCGAGTTTTATACAATTTTTGCCGACGAAAGTGTATTTGCTCCAGTTAAACAGGCGATAAACAATTATTTATCTACATTCGAATTAATTTATAACGAAAATAATGCTCTTGGGCTTGATGTAAGTGAAGTATCAGTCGCGGCCAAGACGCTAGAAATGTTAAGCGAAAACATTAATGATGTTATCGTTCACCGCCAAATTGATGAAGATACTTTTTCAACGGACGCTTATTTTAATTTTGCATCATACGTAATTATTAATGCGATGTTTACGATGCTTGGCCCGATCCTCCTTAATTTATCGCAAAAGGAAATACTTGATCGCATCCATGCTTCGAGTTATCCCTCGAAAAAAGTTACGGGTGAATTAATTTTATCAAGTGCCTTTGTTGGTATTTTATCAATCGTTTTTGTTTTAGCTGTTTTATTTGCACTGTCGCCAGGCTTATTAACTAATTTTAAGACAATTTACATGTTAATTAATTTAATTTTATATACTTTGGCATCAGTTTTAGTCGTCTTATTGTTTTCCAATATTATTACGCAGGCCTCACTGCCCGCGATTGCGAATGCCTATTCACTTACCCAAAGTTTCCTTATCGGTGCCTTTATTCCCCGCTTCCTTGTAAGTGGTGTCCTTGATACACTAGGCCATGTGTTCCCGGGCTATTATTTTATTAGTAATAATCATTTAATTGCTAATAAAATGAATGTTGGCTTTGGAGACCTTTATATTAACTGGATAATTATGGGGGGATTTATTGTTGGATTATCCGTTGTTATTGGAGTTATTAACCGGCTGAAGCTGCGAAAGAATGTATAATGTGTAAACATATAAAAAAACTCACTTTAATTAATAAGTGAGTTTTTACATTCTCTATAAATTTTAAGTCCGTTTATAAATTGCGGGAGTAGTATCGCGGTAAATAATATTAGTATTTAAATATATTGTTCGGTTAAGACTTTGAGGATGCTTGATTTTCTCGATCAAAGTAGTAATCGCTTGTCTTCCGAGTGCCTTTTTATCAATATCGATTGTCGTTAAACTTGGTTTATTAATTTGTGATTCAACTGTATTGTCAAAGCCGATAACACATATATCTTTAGGTGTTTTATATCCTAGTGCAAGAAGCGCATCAGTTAATGAAAGGGCAATCGAATCATTTGCGCAGACAAATACTTCAGGTACTTCCTCCATATTTAAAATCACTTGCATCATCTCACTTTTATCACCGTAAGGGAAGCTGTCAGGTTTAAGAATGCTGTAGTCGGTTTTATAGTCTAAATTATGAAATGCAAGCGCCTCCTTCATGGCGATATAACGTTCGTAAAACCCGCGGCAATGATAAATATCACCAACAAAACCAAATTTTTTATAATATTGGTTTTCAATTAAGGTTGAACAAATCGAAAAGACACTTTTTATATTTTCCGTCATTACAACATCGTAATTACCCGACAATTTACTTGATTCAACAATGAAATCGCCAACGTAATCGCTTTTATAGCTAGTGATGAAGCATCTTATATTACTGGAGCGGAAATTGCTGTTGATGGTGGTATGTCTGCTGGTGGAGGACCACGCTTAATCGCAAAAAAACTTGGCGTTTACAAATAAACACAAATTAAGTAAAGGAATTTAAGCATCAAGAACCTCATATCTTGATGCTTTTTTTATCTTATTTTTCTATATTCCCTGCAGCAGCAAATCGGTGTTATGGTATAATCTTATTAGCAAACATCGACTAAGTGCTTTGATGCAATAAAATAGTGAACCGCTATTTTAATTACAATCTTTTTTGAAGTTTATCATATAAATAATCATTGCAAGTTTTAGAAGAATTATAAAAAATCGCCATCAATTGTTAGTTAACCAAAGGAAATGATCTTTGGAAGCAAAGGAGGAGAGGATGACAATTCTAGATTACGTTAAAGAACAACACGCCCCCTTTAGCGAGGTACCCTTTAACCCGATTGATAGTTTAATTCTTACGAAACTCTCCTACTTTCATTTTGAACATTTTAGTGAGCACTTAAATAAAAAGGAAAAACACCTACCAAAAATTAAAGACTTATTAAAGGCTGAATTATTTCCAAAGTTACTGCGAAATGTTCAACATCCACTTCAAAGTCAAGCGCTACTTATAAATATGGGAATGTCGCCGCGGTATCGCGATATTAAATTCGCATATTTTGAAGAAAAATTTGATCAAAACAAAATTGTCCAATTCGCTGCGATTACTTTTATTATTAATGAGACACTTGCCTATATTGCGTATCGCGGCACTGATTCATCAATTATTGGCTGGCAAGAAGATTTTAATATGGTGTTTACATTTCCGATTCCTTCACAAATTGAGGCCGTTGAATATTTGGATAAAGTCGCTAAAAAAGTTAAAGGCCGCTTAATTTTAGGGGGCCACTCTAAAGGTGGCAATTTAGCAGTATATGCAGCATCCCAAAGCAAAAGCAAAGTAAAAGACAAAATTAAGGCGATTTATAACCATGATGGTCCTGGATTTCTAGGTGATTTTTATAAAGGGGAGGAATATTTGTCAATCAAAGCGAAAATTCATAAAACCGTCCCAACATCCGCTTTAATTGGTCTGCTTTTTTATGAATCAGAAGACTATCATATTGTTAAAAGCAATCGGCAAAGCGTCTACCAACATAACCCCTTTACGTGGCTCATAACTGGCAATGATTTTCAATATGAGGCGAATATATCAAGGCGGGCAATTCGTGTCAATACAACACTGCATCAGTGGCTAAGAAGCGCGAATAATGAAGAACGCGAACTATTTGTAACAACGATGTTTGAACTTATTAAAACAATTAATGTCACTGATGTAAGTGAACTAAATGAAAATGTACTTGAAACATCACTGCGAGCGATTCGTGCGTATCGCAAGTTAGATAATGAAACCAAAAAGTTCATTCGCCTTTCATTTCGCGATTTAATTAAGTTATATTTCAATGTCTTAGGTAGGACGAATTTAACAAGAAAACCGAAACGGCTTAAAAATTCTTAGTTGTAAGTAAGCGCCTAGTTTATTAAACTTAATTTATGGAAGTAAAAGTAAAAAAACATGTTGAAGTAGTCGCGGCTGTTATTAAAAAGGGTGATTATTATTTTGCTGCAAAGCGAAATGAATTCGGTGAAATGGGCGGCCGTTATGAGTTTCCTGGTGGTAAAATCGAACAAGGCGAAAGTAATGAAGCCGCACTTATTCGTGAAATCAAAGAAGAACTAAATGCCGAAATTGAAGTAGTTGAATTTATAATGACAGTTAATCATGAATACGAAACATTTAAGATTACTCTACATGCATATTTATGTGA
>JAAYSH010000063.1 GCA_012518415.1 Erysipelotrichaceae bacterium
CAACATAAACATTAAGTGCACCAATCATTTTTAAATCAAGTGATTTATAATCAACACCAATAACTCCACCACGAATAATAACACGCTTATTCGTAACAGCGTAAACCCGCTTTTTGTAATACATTGATGTAAATATAATTGTTAGTACAACTACTACTAGAGAAATTGCTAAAAATATATAAAATACTTCAAATGGTGGTTTTGTTCCATCTTCACCAGGGATAAATACAAACATTAGACCGATGCCGATATTAATTAATGCAAATACAATCGACCATAATAAATTTGAAAACCAAATCCTTGTTTTATTTGGTTTGTACGTATAAACAATCTTCTCATCATCGTCTAAAATTAAGAAATCATTTCTATTATCCATATAATTTCCCCTCCAGATAAATTTTACCATAAATATTGTAAAACCTTTGTAAATTATAATTTTAAACATTTTAGTACTAAATAAAAAAGAGCGGACTTTCACCGCTCTTATTTAGTTGGTGTTGTTAATTACCGGCGACGTCTTTTTCGGTTTTTACGTCTCGCTGCTTCTTCTTTTAAGCGGCGTTTGACTCCAGGTTTAACATAATATTCGCGCTTGCGGGCTTCTTGTAAAGTGCCAGCTTTATTAACTTGACGCTTAAAACGGCGTAGAGCTTCATCTAGCGTTTCATTTTCACGAACTGTTGTTTTAGGCATTTTCTCAACTCCCTTCACGCGGTGTCGCTTGACACGGTTATTATTATATCATCCCTATAAATTTAAGCAAATAGTTTTTTTAGCGTTTGTTAAGTGACAGACTAATTGCAAAACCAAAAATCGAAAAATATATTATTACGCTATTAGAATAAACCTTCTCCACAAGATTAAATCCCCTTCCTTCTAAAAGCCATATGCATAAAGTTGATTAATTGCTACAACTTTTTAGTTTTTTTGCTTTTTCTATCTTTTAATCTTTTATTTTTGATTATATTATATTTTTTATGCTTTGAGTCAATGATGACAAAATCACCATCATTATCATTAATAAACATTTTTATTGTTAAGTGGTCGCCACTAAGTATGTCTACGGTAAGGTTTGGCCGTGTTTGTCCTTGAATGTTCTTTTGGTGTTGGCGTGCACATGTGTTAACGGCAATAAGCACTTTTCCAATTTTATGTGGTTTTTAGTTATTCTCGGAAGTGGATTTATAGCATTAAAAAGACTCTAGAGTCATAATTGGGTTTTATTAAATGCGCTATTTAACAACTTCCTTTTTTCGATTAACTAAATAATAACCTGCAAAAGTACTAACGCCTAGTAAACCAATTGTAATTGCTAGGGCTGTTTTATCCGACTCTTTATTATTCATTTTTCGATCAGACGTTAATAACGGCGTCGTAATATTATAGAAACTCTTTAAATAATTAAGCCGTTGAAGGCCTGTTACACCGCCCCCAACATTTAACTCATTAAATTGATTTTGTTCAAATGTGGAAAATGAATTATATGTGTTTACGGCTTGTTGAGCTTTGGTGGGTGAACACGCAAGTGCTTTAGTAGCGATTGAATCAGCAAGGTTAGAAACTTTTGTTGTTGTAACTAAATTCCAAGTTGTCCCTGTTGCCATCCACACTCCTTCTTGATGTCCATTATTATCTTGGTTGTTCCAAAGTTCACATCGATACGTATTAACATAATTTTCTAAGGGGAAGGTCTTAGATTGATTATAATGTTCACTCGGATTTGAATTATTGATCCGAGTAAAAATATCATCTGTCGTATCCGATGGGACATCGTAATACCATAAATTATTAGCGTCATCTTTTAGCATTCGTGCCCCTGGCCAAGTAGTCGAGTGAGAGCCACCCCAATAATGAATCCCAAGTGGTGCATTCTCTAAATCGCTTGCCCACCAAGTAACATAATCTGGATAAAACCAAACCCGTTTTGTATTTGTTGCTGCGGCTTGTGTTTCAATTACCTTATCTTCCTTAGGTAAAGCGCTAAGTGAAAATGCTCCTGCGACAAAAGCAAGAAGTGAAAGTAATTTAATATGCTTTTTCATGAAACAAACCTCCTTTTTTTCTTTTTTTTAAAAAAAATTATAAAAATATCTTCTTTTCTATATTTAGAGTTTAAATCAAAAAAAAAAAAAAAACAAGCATTTATATTTACTCGTGCACGGCTATGGCTTTCTAAATGATCGTGTTAAGTGTTAAGCAAGTATTTCCTATCAACATTTCTGATAACGGGTTTGAGTTCTCATACTTTAATCAAATTGAAATAAGTGATGAAGGCGAAGTCCTTTGTCGAACATTCTTCACTCGGCCTTATCGCTCG
>JAAYSH010000064.1 GCA_012518415.1 Erysipelotrichaceae bacterium
CTACTGCTTGTGGTGTATCTAACTTTAACTTATTCGACTCCGTTCCATTACCAAATAAATCAACATCGTTCATAAACGAAAACATATAATACGCAGACGAATCACTACCTGCACTATCTAAGACAATTGATTGACCACTCTCACTTATTCGCTCCCAAGATCCAACATCTTCAGCAGTTAACTTTGTATTATCATACATAAGTACTTGTGATTCCGCGGTTATTGGATAAGCATAAAGTAAATCATCAAATGTAAATGCATTGATTGATTCTTCAGAAAAATTTTCTTTAACAAAATCACTAAATTCAACCGGTGAAATTAATTCATTATTCACACCACTTGCTAAAGTGTCGTGAACAAATGCGAATACATCTGGTCCATTTCCTGAGGGACCTTGGAGTGATAAATCATCCATTGCTGCTCCTTCGGTTTGCTCAATGAATTCAATTTCTATTGATGCTGCTTCAGGATAAGCATTTTTATAGTTTGCGATAAATTGATCTGCAACGCCACGAAGCATTTCGTGATTGTTTGCATCTTCCCAAACTTTTAAAATGATGACATCTTCACTACTACTGCCGCCGCAACTAGCGAGTAATAATGCACTTGCAGCGATAAAAAATACACTGTTACGTTTCATAGTAATACTCCTTTTTTAAATGTTTTTAATAACTTTCCAAGCCTCATGGGCTTTACCTTCATAACTAAATAAAGCGTGATTCGACCATTCATTCCCGCCGCTTTTGTGCTTTTCATTTATATATTCTCTGCCGGCATGGGAACTCCAATTTACATTTTCACCTGGTAACCAAAGTGGCTCCCAATAATATATTCCTTGGACGTTTTTTTCCTTAGCAAGTTCGCTAAGTCGCTTAATAAAATCAGCCTGTCCCTTAACAGTGTAGGGATACGGCACAAACCCTTCGTCCTTGTTTAAGACGACCATTGTAGTATTAGGCGCAGGTTCTAATGTGTAAACATAACCTGTTTCAACAATCATTGTTGGATAGCCAAAACTATTGCAAACGTCGAGTGTTTTTCCTAGTAAGTCAAAACTACCGTGGAAAAATGGATAATAGGATAAACCAATAATATCAAAATCAACCTCTTCCTTAATCATATGAGAAAACCACTCATCATACATAGCGGCATCACCGCTTCTTTCTAAATGGAGAATAATTTTGCTTTCTGGATAAATATCCCGGATTTGCTCGACCGCAACCTTAAGTAATTCACTTAACCGCTTATATCCACCATCAATTAAAACATCATCTTCATACACTTTACCAATCGGCCATAACATTCCATTTGTTATTTCATTACCTGGTTGAATAAAATCAAGTTTAATTTCATGTTTTGAAAATGTTTGTAATGTGGTTTTAACATATTCGCTTAAAACAACTTTAAGCTGCGCAAAATCATAGTTCTGCCATGCTTTGGGGATCATTTGTTTGCCTGGGTCAGTCCAAAAGTCAGAAAAATGGTAATCTAACATAATGCTAAACCCGGCATTTTGAACTTTTTTAGCAATTTCAATAACCCGCTCTAAACTAAGTGTCCCGCCTTCATAAGCGATACCTTCTTCACTATAAGGATCGACCCATAATCTTAGGCGAATACTTTCAATTCCGTGTTCTTTCATAAAAACTAAAATATCAGTTATTTCTTCATTATCAAAATCATAATAGCGAATATTATTTTCTTCCATTTCGAGTAATGTTGAAATATCAACGCCTTTAATCATCTTCTTCCTCCTCTAATAAAGGGGCAAATTGTTCGACCCGAGTTAAAAGTAATCCGTAGCGAAACTTAGCTTTTTCGTTTAAATAAAGGACGCGCTCTTCATCACCGCTAAAATTGCAGCGAAGACAGTAGTATTCCTTTGTGTTTGGATCAAAGAACATATCCATATCTAAGTCACGCATAAAGCAACTTGGACAACGATAATTTAGTTTTTCTTTTCGAGATTGAGCCATGATTTCATTACTCCTTTTTTATTAATAGTTTTAAATGCACTTAAAGTAAACATCGGTGAGAACGCATATCCTTCATGCGCACTTACTTCATCAATATCTTCACCACTTATTTTCATCGCTACATTTAGTGGCGGGATTAAAGCGCTCGCTACTCCACCGCTTGTTTTAATAAGGCGGTCTTTATATTCATAGTCAAGTGTTTTGGCTTCTTCTTCGTTTTCGACCTTTAATGTAATAACTTTCATATCTTCTGGATACTCAGTCGTACCATAAGTTGCCGTTACATATTCTTCAAAAACGACTTCTGCGGCTTCATTAGATATATCAAGAAGTGCTCGTTCAAAATATATTGTTGGATCGCCTTCTTTAACTGTAATATTTGTTTGAATCGTTAAAGTAAGACCATCACTAAAGACAATTTCAACTGGGTCGACTAATAAGGATTTACTTTGGCCTTTTTTAACAACTCTTCCTTTTGTGCGACATAAGGCTAAGTCGACTACTTCACCCTTGTAATGAACGCGAAGTGATTTAAGTGTTCCTTCACCTTTATAATGGGTAAAATAACCAGCGCGGTAATGTGCTTGAATTAAAAACGGATATGAAGCATCGACGACATGTGGGGTATCAATCCCTACCTCGCGGCCTAAGTCACCGATATATGGACGCAAGTCAATAATTGCTCCACCTTGATTTAAATCTGCTAAAAATCTAAATGATGGGTCATAGTACCAATAATATTGTTTATTACCGCCATAAAGAATATCATTCCATAAAGCGACCTCTGGCTCCCCATATGAATGGTTTTCGCGGTAGAAATCAGCATATTCCGCCATTCCCATATCAATTAATTCACCGCGTTTTTTTAGTTCTCCGTAATATGCGAGTGTATCTTCATAAGATTTCACCAACAAACTATGCGGTGCTTCCCAACGACCTTTTTTGTTCATCCAACCAGGACCAACAAACATCATATTGTAGCCATAACCAGCGTTATAGTTACCAAGATGATGATATTGATCGATTAAGTTAAATATATACGGATATTCACCATCTTTATAAATCATTCCCCGAAGAACATTTTGTGGATGAGTCCCAAAGTTTGAACCATTACCATCAAAACAAGCATTTAAATCTCTTGATAAATGCGGGATAGCAACAATACCAGAGTCTTCTTGTTTATTTCTTGCAGGGATATGCGAATTAACTTTCGAAGGAATCCACGGATTCCATGGTCCCCCATCCATGAAGGTATACCATGAGTTATTCGTTGTGTGGTATGCTTTTGGACCTTCTTCAAAACATGTCGCGACCGCGGCTTTTACACTTGGATATTTTTCCTTAATGTAGTTAATTGTATAAGCATCAAGGAAATATGAGCCGGTTGATTCTGGATAAAACCCAAATACTTCATAAAACTTTTCAAACACATCATCAACAATCGCCCGTTTATCTTCTTTGGAAAACATCCAAATGCAGAAGTCGCGTGTTGGAAATTTTTCACGAAAGGCTGGGCAATCTAATCCGAGTAAAGTTAGCGAGATCTCATCACCGTATTGCTCGTGATGCTTTTTGGCAATCTCAACTGCAAGTGGAGAAAACAAACTCGCATAAGTCATCTGAATCGTTGTTTTTAACCCGTTTTTGTGGGCGATTTCTTGCTGGAGCAAGAATATTTCTAACGACTCTCTTTCAATTTTTTCTTTGGCTACGCCTGCGCCTTCGAGCGCATATTCTGGCTCTAGTTCAGGCCTATGAATTAAATTAAGTACTAACATTGCTTTCTCCTTATACTTCTACTAATGACCAATCATCAACGTGGCCCCATGCGCCTGCGACCGCGCTACCACGAATTCCAATTTCAACATTCGCATTACTACTTACATAAACATTTTCAATTTTAGCTTCAATATAGTAGTTCGCTGGTGTTCCCCATCCAATTACTAAATCTTTCATTTGAACTGTATGTTCTTCATCGTTAACTTTGAAGTAAACTTCAAGGTTACTATGTGCAAGTTCTCCTGGAGATACGGCCATAATATATGTCGTTAAGTTATATGTTCCCTCGCCTAAGTTATCAATGATTTGATAAACGTCGAAGGAAAAACTTTCACTTCCGTGATACCAGTTTAAGTCACTTGTTCCACTTCTAACGTCTTGAGGTTTACGATTTAATTTGACAACATCATCACTTGGTGTTGATGAGCGAATTATCCAAGGCGCAAGTAGTTCATCGGTTTCGCCTTGACTTTCATATCCAGGATCTTTAATAAAGTTTTGAATAACATTTACATTTGCGGTTACCGAAAACTCATCATTTACAGTACCAGTTACGGTGTATTCACCAATCGTGTCTAATCTTGCAGCTTCGCTATCATTCCAAACAACCGCTGCTTGTCTAATCGCATCAAAGTCGGTAATTGCACTGTACGTTGTCGGTAGTTGTTCGTTTTCTGCTAAGTTAAGTGTTAAAGAAATTTCGTCTTCGTATACTTTGATATATTTTTCTTCCACTACTTCTTGGTCACCGCGGACTAAATTAAATGTTTGTAAGGAAGGAAGTGCACGTCCATCATAGGAAAATAATCCTTGATTACTCCATGTTGCCTTACCATCACTAAATCGCGATACATAAGACGGATTCATTCCGTCACCAAACTCACTCCAAGCTTGACCATTCGCGGTTGCCCAACTTGCACCTTCAACCGGTAGCCAAGCTGGTTCCCAATAAAATAATCCTAAACCTAAATTATTTGGAACATTAGCAAGAATATTAATAACATCTACTAACGCGGTTGCCTGACCTTGGATTGATGTTAAATACTTACCTGATTCTTCCATATTTTGGTTATATATATTTGCTGCCCATTCATGGTTAGCTGTTGTATGCCCATAAGCAAATTCAACAATCATAATTGGTTTGTTAAATTTATTCGCCAAATTATGCAAATTCCCCTCTAACGCTTCAAGCGTTCCGTGATAGTAGGGATAATATGAAACTCCGATCATATCGTAATCTACATTGCGGTTTTCTAATTCACTAAAGTAAACATCGAATTCTTCTTTTGCACCGCCGTTAGCAAGGTGAATAACTGTATAAATATCTTTGTTTACTGCTTTTGCACCTTTAATGCCAGCTTTTAAGAAGTTAGCGACGGAATCAAAGCCCTTCTTTGGGTTACTCCAATCGATGCGGCCGAACGGATAAATCATTCCGTTATTAATTTCGTTACCAACTTGAATTGCGCTAACATTAACCCCGCTATTTTTAAATTGAGTGAGCGTTTCAAACGTAAACTTCTCAACTTCTTCAACAACTTGTGCTTCATTCATGGCTGCCCATGTTGTTGGTGCACGTTGTGTATCAGGATCAGCCCAAAAATCACTGTAGTGAAAATCAACCATAATATTCATTCCTGCAGCTTGGGCTCGTTTACTCATTGCAATCGCTTTTCTAGTGTTTACATTTCCGCCACCATAGCCATCACCAACAAGTGTCATTGGATTATTCCAAAGCCTAACTCTAAAAAAGTTAACTCCATTATTAGCCATTATTTGATAGACGTCTTGTTCAACACCATCTTTATTAAAGTAAGTTCCCCCATTTTCTTCGACTGTTGCAATCATTGAACCGTCGACACCCATGGCGAAATCATCACGTAAATTCATAACTGGATTTACTTTTATTCCTTCGTAGTTATAAGTTTCATTATTAACTTTTTCTCCTAGTATTGGTTCGAAATCTTTTGAATCATAGTGAAAGTAAGTTTTATCTTTACTACTATCGCTGCCACAACCTGCAAGTAAAACGACACTTAAGATTCCTACTAATAAACTTCTTCGTTTTTTCATCTTCTTTCCTCCCGATAAATTGATGGTGATTGTCCCGTATGTTTTTTAAATTCACCCGAGAAATGCAGTGCATTATCATATCCAACCGCTTTCGCGATATCTTTAATCGGATCATTATTATTTAGCAGCAAATCAATCGCCTTTTCCATTTTTAAATTAGTAAGGTATTGTTTTGGTGATAAGCCTAAATGTTCAACAAAAATAGCAGATAAATAATTAGGTGTTATTCCGACATTATCTGCAATATCTTGAACACTCACTTTATGTTGGAAGTTGTTTTCAATATACTCGACACCTGCTTGAACTTTTCTTAGCGGAAGCGGTAATTTGGAAAACTCATCTTCTCTTGCTTCAAGCGATCCTAAAATAACGTAAAATATCCCAAGCGCTCTTAAATCAAGTGCGCCTGCTTCTGAATAATATTTATATACTTGTTCAAAAAACGGGATAAGCGTTTTATCCTTATCAGTATAAATTGCATTTTCCTTATTAATTCCAGACAACTTTAAAATTTCTTCTGCAACATCACCGCTAAAACCAACCCAAATATAAGTCCACGGGTTTGTGGGACTTGGATGATAAACTGGTTTTTCATGCGGTGCAAAAAAGAACATATCGCCCCGTTTTAAATTGTAGTCTCGTCCGTTTAGATGGAGTGTTCCCGCCCCATCAACTACGTAGTGGACTAAATAATAATCTTTTTCATCAAAACTAAAAATTTTGTTTGGGATACAAACTTCGCGGCCACATTCATGGATACTTAAGCCGCTTATTGATGATACATCGATAAGTTTAGCTACCATAATATATACTTCCTTTAATTATGTCTATAATTTTTTCTGCACCTTCATTGTAAAAGGATATTAAAGAAAAAGCAACAACTTTTATATAAAAATCTAATAAAAACGAGGTAAAAGTGGTGTTAAAAACGGATTATATTATTTTTTTATATGTAATAAATTAGTTTTATACCTAAGTTTAGTTAGCGATTTTGAACCATTTTTGTAAAAACGTATGATTTTGCGTCTTTTTTAGTTTTGTAAGCGGTTTCCATTATTTTCAACTTTTAAAAAATCGTATGTTTTATTATATTTATATATGCACATTCTCTTAAATTTAGCGCTTTTCCTTAAATAAAGCGTTACTTAGGCTTTTATTTGCAATTACTCTATAATAACTAAGACAGGAGAATTGCTTATGGAAAACTACCTTGAAATTATTGAATTTAATGATCCGCTTTGTACATGGTGTTATGGGTCTGAACCAATTTTAACGAAGCTTTTATATCGCTTCCCCGAACAAATCAAATTATCGTTTGTTATGGGTGGGCTCGTCCGCGATATTCGAGAATGGTATGATTCGCGTAATCCTGACGCAGATCCAATTGAAGCTAATAATAAAAATTTACCGCTTAGTTGGCTAGAATCTTCAAAACGCCACGGAATGCCCGTTATAACCGAGGGGTTTAAACTTTTTAGTAATGAATACCCTTCTTCTTTTCCGCAGAATATCGCGGTAAAAGCTGCCCAATTTGAAGGTGATGAAATCGCAGCTAAGTTTTTAAGACGGTTAAGATTTGCAACAATTTTAGAAGGAAAAGTTACATCAAGACTTGACGTATTAATTGAAATTGCATCTGAAGTTGGTTTAAATTTAAGTAGCTTTATTTCGCATATCGAAGACGGCAGCGCCGAGCGCGCATTTGAAGAAGACCGTTACGCTGTCCAACAATATCAAATTAAAGGATTCCCCGCCTTTATGGTTAAATACAAAGACAAGCAGGTATTAATGCGCAGTTTCCAAACTTACGAAGACTTCTTAGCAGTTTTTAAAATGTTAGGTGCTGACCTTAAAGAAAAAGATGTTGTCGCTACTAGCGATAATGTCTTAGAGTTCATTGAACAATTTGAACTTGTTGCACCTGTCGAAATTAAATCTACATTTAATTTAACTAATGAAGAGTTAAAAGATCTACTAGATAAAATGAAAGCTGAGCAACTAATTCGACGCCAGCAACTTGGTAATGGTGAGTTAATTTCACCAAACCACACACCGCTAGAATGCGATCCATTAAGTGGCTTTTGCAGTTTCTAATCCATATAAATCCAACTAATAAGAAAAGGGAACACATAATTGTGTTCCCTTTATTTTTGTTAATAAGTCTCGACTAATTACTTATACTTGAGCAAAAAGTCCATCAACTGTAACACGGTATGCTTCTGCAGCATTGGCTGGGAAGTGTCCAGGAGCGAACCACCAATCATCGAGTTCGTTACCGCCACCTCCGCGGATTTGATCACCCACAGTTTTGAATGCAAATCCAACGAGAACCTCATCGGTTACGTCACCTAACAATGCGCGAGGAATGAATACTTCAAATACTGAAACATAGGCTGATTTGCCTTCTTCAGTTCTTGGAGTGCTAACATGTCCTAAAACAAAATCAGGATCACTCTTACCAGGAGTTGCATTTACCCATTTTTGGGCTCCAGCGATGAAAATTTCGAAGTTAGTGTTTTGCCACCATTCAGCGGCATCAGTAACATAAATATCATGTTCAGCTTCAGCAGCAACATATAATCCTTCTGGGGCTAGTTTGCCGTAAAACTTAACTGATTTGTGTGCTGTTTCGTCAAGTCCTTGGACAGTTGCAAAGTTTGTTGTATACGCAACATCCGTGGCCCAATCACTTAAATCACCATCAACAGTAAATGTTATTGGTTCTTCAAACGCGAGTGGAGATAGGTCTAAACCTAAATCACTAACTGGATAAGCTGTGGATACATCATTAGCTGCGCCTCTTCCTGGAATAATCCAGTATGGATCAGCGTTGCCTTCATTTGCGCCACCACCAATAATGTCATCACCATTTGTTTTCCAAGCAAAGCCAATTTTTTGGACTTCGATTGCTTCGTTAAGGAATGTTCGTGGAATAAAGAATTCCGCGACACTTGTGTAGGCTGCTTCGCCTTCAACCGCGTTTGGTGTTGAAACGATAACGCCGGTGTAGTTCTTATTGCTAATTGAACCATCAGCAGCGATAAAGTTTTGATTACCGTTGAGGAAGAATTCGAAGTTTGTATTTGCGTGCCAAACTGGATCATCGTTAATTAAAACGTCATGTTTTGCTTCCGCAGCCGCATATAAGCCTTCTTCGGATTTAAATCGTGCTTTAAGAAGACGCTAAAAAAGCGTCTTTTTTTGTTGCAACGAAAAACAAATGGTGATAATATAACAGTTGAACAATTATTCAACTGAGGTAATTTTATGCACAAACATGATGTCGATAAATTGAACGAAATAAAACC
>JAAYSH010000065.1 GCA_012518415.1 Erysipelotrichaceae bacterium
CCCGATACATTTAATTCCTGATAATCATCATTCATCACGAACTTTTCTTTGTTTGTTTGCATTTTAATAGCTAAGTCGACCGCCTCTTCAATATCTTTTGACTTAATACCACCAATAACAATTGTACCAGCATCTAAGCCTTCTGGCCGTTCAGTTGATGTTCTAATTAAAACACCTGGAAAATCTAGCATCGCACTTTCTTCCGTTAAAGTTCCACTATCACTTAATACAACGTATGCATGTTGTTGCAAATGGCAATAATCGATAAAGCCAAATGGTTTTAAGGGGCGGACTAGTGGGTGAAATTTGAAGTTTCGTTTTTCAATCCAGTTTTTACTGCGTGGATGCATCGAATAGACGATGGGTAGTTGATATTTTTCGGCAATCGCATTTATAGAATTCATTAAATCGCTAAAGTTTTCCTCAATATCAATATTTTCTTCACGATGAGCACTTAAAACAATATACTTGCCTTGTTCTAAGCCGAGTTCTTCTAAGACTTTGCTTTGATCAATTTTATGCTTATATTCAGAAATTACTTCATACATCGGTGAGCCCGTAACAAAAATTGTTTTTCCGTCTACTCCTTCACTTAATAAATACCGGCGACTATTTTCCGTATACGGTAAATTTATATCACTAATCCGATCAACGATTGTTCGATTTACCATTTCTGGAACATTCCAGTCCCAACAACGATTGCCCGCTTCCATATGAAAAATTGGCACCTTTAAGCGCTTAGCGGAAATTGCCGCGAGCGAACTGTTTGTATCTCCCAAAATTAGGATTGCATCAGGTTGTTCTTTTTGAATGATTTCATAACTTTTAGCAATAATATTACCCATCGATTCACCTAGATGCTTTCCAGCGACGTTTAAAAAATAATCGGGTGCGCGTAAACCAAGTTCTTGAAAGAAAATTTCATTTAATTCATGATTATAATTTTGTCCGGTGTGAACTAAAATATGATTAAAATATTTATCTGCTTTTTTAATTGTTGCTGATAACCGAATAATTTCTGGTCTTGTTCCAAGAATTGTCATTAACTTTAACTGACTCATTATGTCCCCCCCGTTTTTGGTCAACTTGCTTAGTTTCATGCCTGATGTTTAGCATCTAGTTTGAGAAAAAATTGAGTTTAATTGCTTATTGGCAATGTTTTGCAAAAGCGTGTACCAAAGCAAATAAGCTTCTAACTATAATGATATCATTTTTCAAGACTTAGTAATTACCTTTTATATATGTAATAAGAAAAAAGTGACATTATTAAGAAATACGGTTATTTTTAATTTATAATTAAGTTACTGCTGACGGATGAGGTGTTCTTATCGATAACTACTTACTGCAGTGAAGCTTAAAATATTCATATACATACTTTAAAATATGTTTGGGGCAAAATGGAGGTAATATGAAAGTTTTACAAATATCCGCTGTTTATAAGTATGGAAGTGTTGGGAGAATCGCTTTCGATCTACACACCACCTTAGTTAGCCGCGGCTATGATAGTTATATTGCTCATGGTCGAATTTTTGGCAGTAGCGATAGCGAAACGATTAGAATCGGTAATAAATGGAGTGTTTATAAACATGGATTTCTTACCCGGATGTTTGACTTGCACGGCTTTGCTTCAAAAAAGGCGACCTTAAAATTAATTGATGAAATCAAAAGATTAAACCCCGACTTAATTCATCTACACAACCTTCACGGTTATTATATTAATATTGAAATACTCTTTGACTACATTAAGGAAGTAAATACTCCTGTTATTTGGACGTTCCATGATTGTTGGAACTTTACTGGGCACTGTGTTCACTTTGATTATGTTGGCTGTGAAAAATGGGAAAAACAATGTTTTCAATGTCCGCAAAAGCGAGCATATCCCGCTAGTTGGCTAGATAATTCAAAAAGAAACTTCCAAAGAAAAAAAGCTGCTTTTTCTCACGTTAATAATCTTACAATCGTCACCCCTTCCAATTGGCTGGCGGGGCTTGTCCGGCGCTCATTTCTTAAAGATTATCCAGTTCGAATTATTAACAATGGGATTGACTTAAATATGTTCAGACCTACTTCTAGTTTGTTTAGAAAGCAAAATAATCTTGAAGATAAATTCATAATATTAGGAGTAGCAAATATTTGGGATCAAAGAAAAGGCCTTCAATATTTTTTGCAACTAGCTAAAACCTTATGTGATAATGAGGTAATTGTTTTAGTCGGCTTATCCGTCAAACAAAAAAAGCAACTGCCGGCAAATATTATTGGTATAACAAGGACAAATAGTGTCCAACAGCTCGCTGAAATATACTCGGCCGCCGATGTTTTTGTAAATCCTACCTTAGAGGATAATTTCCCAACGACCAACCTAGAAGCGCTTGCATGTGGCACGCCAATCATTACTTTTAATACCGGTGGCAGTGTTGAAAGCATTGACAATAAAACGGGTATTGTCATCGAAAAGGGTAACCTTAATCATTTAAGAGATGCGATTACTACTATAAAAAACAACCCGCTTAAAAGCGAAGATTGCCTTAAGCGGGCCCAGTACTTTGATGAAAATATAAAGTTTCAGGAATATATTGCGTTATATAACGACGTTTTATCAAATGCGAAGTAAAACAAAAACCAACTAAGTCTATTTCGCTTAAGTAAATCCATATAGATTATTACTACAGCTTATATAAAATATAATCGTCACTTGCTGGAATAGTATTTTGAGTATCGAATATAATTTTTCCCTTTAAATGTTCCAACGATTCTTTAATATGGTCATGTTTAACCATAATGACCACTAATTCAACACCGTTTAGAAACTCTGCAAAATCAAAATATTGATTAACGGCGACCTGCTCTTTTACCCATGGATCATAAGTTTTGAGCGGATGAGCGAGAAATTTTTCCTGTAGTTCTAAAATTTGAAGTGTTGGACTTTCTCTTACATCGTCAACATTTGCTTTATAAGTTAATCCGTATAAGCCAACCTTAGTAAAGTCATTTAAATTTTTTTCCTTCATTATTTGTGAAACTTTTTTCAAGACAAAAGCCGGCATCGATTCATTGATATCTAGAGCCTCTTTAATTAACGGTGTTAGGAGCGGATAATCCCCAACTAAAAACCACGGATCAACCGGAATGCAGTGACCACCAACACCTGGGCCTGGACTTAAAATATTTACACGCGGATGCATGTTAGAAATTCGGATTATTTCATAAACATCCATATCATCATAGTCAGCAATTTTTGCTAATTCATTAGCAAAAGCGATGTTAATTGCCCTATATGTATTTTCGACTACTTTGGTCATTTCTGCTGTTTTAATATCTGTAATAACAATTTCGCCACTAGTAATATTTTGATACAGTTGGGCAACCTTTTCTCCAACTTCATAACTATCAGCCCCGATCGTTCTCGAGTTGTTTGCTAATTCATGAACCATGTCACCTGGGATTATTCGCTCAGGGGCATGAACTAAATGAATAGTTTGGTTCGTTTGATTAATGAATTCACTTATAATTGGGCGAATAAATTTATCAATCGTTCCTGGCGACACTGTTGATTCAATAATAATAATTGAGTCATTTTCACAAACTTCCAAAATACTATTTACCGCCGCAATCAAATACGCTGGATCGATTTTTTTCGTCACCTTATCATATGGAGTTGGTACGGTGATAATATACATGTTTGTTTTTAAATAGTCGGTAGTAAATTCAATTCCCTTTTGCTGCGCCTCATTAAACAATTCCGCCAGACCTTTTTCTTCAAAAGTTAACTCCCCTTTTTTTAGTTTGCTAATTAAAGTTTCGTTATAATCGGTACCAACGACCTCTATTCCTCGTGCGGCGAAAATTAATGCCGTCGGAAGCCCAATATAACCTAGTCCAATAATATTTAACATTCAATTACTCCTTTTCCCATCTATTTTACAATATTAATGCTGTCGTCTCCAGCAGTAATTACTTGTTTAATTAATTTAATCTGATTTTTATATTCACGATTTTCAAGTTTCTTTAAGTATTTATCGCTCTTGATGTATTCCTTGTTATAAATAATATCTTTGATTATCTTTGCAGCACCATCAAAATCATCCGTGTTATATAAGTGGTTATTATCAACAACTCTTTCCTGATTAGATTTATGATTCTCCATTATAACGGGGCAGCCACATACTTGCGCGTGGATTGAACTTAATGTCGTTTCTTTTGGAAAAATACATATATCGGACCCTGAGTATATATATCTTAAATTTTCAAACGGAACAAAATCACTAACAACAACCAGAACGTTTACTAATAATTCTGCTTTCTTCTTTTGAAAAAACTTAAAGTACTCTGGATTCTTACTCCCAACAAATAATAATCTGATTTGATGTTCGTCAATAAATTCTTGTGGAAGCCGTGAAACTATATCAAAAATCAAATCCGGCCTTTTACTATCGTTAAATTTACCCGTATACGTTATAACAACGTCTTTGTCTTGAAACCCGAATTTTTCTCTTGTTTGACTCCGGCTCTCACTTGAATAAAACATCGAGGTTTCATTATATCCATGCGGCAGCATCGTAATCTTATCCTCAGCGATACCTATTTTTTGTAGATATTCTTTTTCTTCCTCACCAAGTGCGAAGACAGTTAAATACTTATTAGTTTTATTGATTTTCCCAGCAAAAAACCACTTAAAAAATTTATAAAACAATTTTGCTAACTTATTTTTGGATGCCACCCAAGACATATGACAGTCTCGAAGTATAAGATATTTTTTCTTTTTACGATATAGTACTAAATCCTTAAAATCTGCAATTCCATGTAAATAAACGACTTTGGGCTTAAGTGCATCTATTGTTTTCCACATCCGCTTCATAACAATTCTTCCACTCATCTTCGTTTTAACAGGTAGCCTAATAATTTTTATTCCGTATGTCTCTTCAAATTTTTTGTCTTTTTCGGGATCAGGCTTTTTTTCTAACGGACCCATATAATTCGAGGTTATTAAAGTTACTTCCATATTTAAAAGGTTACTAAATTTTAATAGTTCATTTACTTGATACCCTGCTTCTGGATCAAAGACATCTTCTACGTGAACAAACATAAGTTACCTTCTCCTAAATTATC
>JAAYSH010000066.1 GCA_012518415.1 Erysipelotrichaceae bacterium
ACTTGAACTATAGCTAACAACAGGGTTACCTGCGTCTGCTGGTTCAACTGTTGCACTTAATTCACTTGAGCCACCGATATCGAGTGAAAGTGTTTTTGGTGCAATTGTAACGCCAGTAACGGCTGGTCCAACCGCTTCACCTTTATTAACGACAAAGTTTTCTACGGAAGTTACAAAGATTTGTGCGTTTCCGTTATACTGCGCCATTGTTCCGACTACAGAAATTGTATCAAGAACACGGTTCATGCCGTTAAAGCTTGTAGCGACATAGTTAACGACTTCCCAACCAACGTGTTGTGGGACAAAGATTGTAATTGGCCCATTTGTATCAGGAACGGCTTTGAATTCTAAACGATTTACAGATTCAGGCGATCCTGGAACTAATTCAGGGGCGAGTGGATCAACTTTGATTTCGACAATCTTAACAAGACGTGCACCTTGTTTTAGCATGTCCGCATTAACCCAAGTTGCGCTAACATCGAGTGGTTCAACTGGATTAAATGGAGTATCTGCTTTTACAATTTCGGTAACATCTGATAATTGACCGTCATTTTGATAGGTTGTTTTTTTACCAGTAACTTTGATTGAGTCACCTACCTTAACTGTATCAGCGATCGCGGGTTCAACAGCATATAATAATAATGCGTCTTCACCATCTTGAATTGTAATTGAGTAATTACCATTCGCTGCGCCGACATATTTACTTGTGATAACACCACCAGTTGTAACGATTGTGTCATCATTAAGTTTGCGAATCTCTCCAATAGCATTGAAGTCTTCAAGTACGACTGAATCATCTTCGGATGGTTCTAGAATTTCATCTTCACTAGGAAATTCAATTCCACCAAGACTATCTGGTTCACTAATAGTACTTGTTTCTTGATCGCTTCCGCACCCAGCTAATAGTAGTGCGAAAATAGGTAATAGAAGTAATTTCTTTTTCATATGAATATTATTCCTCCTTTTTCTTTTACCATAATTATTATAGCATAATGAGACTTAAGTGCATTAATTTTGTTTTACAAAGAAAATTCCGCTTCTGAAGCAGAAAATTTATATTTTCACTTTACATAAAGCTAAGAAAACACTAATAATAACTATCATTCATCACTTGGTTCATAGGATTCGATATTAAATACAATTGAAGTAAACCCTCGCCATGTATTTAGGAGTAATTTACCGCTTAAATCAACTAAATTAGCAGCTAAAAACTCATTTTGATTTATATTCCAGCCAGTTATTCTTACTTCTTTACTTATATTAGACACAATATGTTTATTATTATTTGACCAATTGAGTTTATGCGGATTTATCTTACTTAGCAAAAACTTTGGCGCAGGAAACCCGATTCCAAATGGACTAAGTGCGTTAAGGAAATTAAAGTTAGGAAAACTAATTTCTTCAATTTCAAGCGGGATAAGTTGTTCTTTTACTTCAATAAATTCATATTTTAATGCGAGTTGTTCAAAGCCTTGTTTAAAGGCGGCGAAATTAGATTTTTTAATCGTTAAACCGCCTGCACCTTCATGGCCGCCATAAGCTTCAAGTAAGTGGCTAAGTGATTGGAATGCTTTTGTAATTGAAAAGCCAGGTTTAGAGCGGGCGCTACCTTTAAGTAATGTTTCATCACTAGCGTGTGGACAAAAGACGACACTTACTTTTTCATATTTTTCAACATATCTTGAAGCAAGCAGCCCAATTAAGCCTTCCTTTTCTTCGGTAATTGTGACAATCGCACTTTTGGATGTATCAACATCTTTTTCCCCCTTAGCAAAGGCGAGGTTCATCGTCGTTTTTCTTTGTTCATTAACTTGATTAATCCAGCGTGCGAGTTGATTAATAAGATTTGCATCTTCACTTTCAAAATAACGGATTAAATTATTTATTTCGACACCTTCAAGTACTCTTCCAACTGCATTTATTTTTGGAGCAATTAAAAAGCCAACGGTTTCTTCCGTTATGACTTCTTCATTCGCTAATAAAGTGAGTTGGGAATATTTATGTTTATTTAATAACTTTAGTCCAATTTTAACGATGTCGCGGTTATATCCGACTAGCGGCATTAAGTCCGCGACTGTTGCTACCATTGCTAAAGTCGCATAATATTCATCGGGAGCCTTTAATAGGGCCCAAGCAAGCATAAACGCAATATACGCCCCGCAAGAAATAATTTCGCCGTAATTAGATACAGTCGGATGTAAAATTGCTAGCGCAGGTGGTAAAGTTTCAAGTGGTTCATGGTGATCGCTAATAATTACATCGATGCCTAAACTATTCGCTTTTTTTACCGCTTCTATTTGAGCGATGCCATTATCAACAGTAATAATAAGATTATATCCGAGTTCGCCAAATTGGTTAACCCTCTCAATATTAAGACCGTAGCCATCAATGTAACGTGACGGCAAATAATAGCCAACATTCGCCCCAAGTCGCTTAAGTGTTGCAACTAAAATCGATGTTGCCATAACCCCATCTGCATCATAATCGCCATACACGACAATTTTTTCGTTATTGTTAATCGCTTGAAAAATGCGCTCGCTTGCCTTTTCCATATCGCTAAATTGACTCGGATGCGGAAGGTCGCTAAAACTTACTTCTTTTGTAAGTAAGTCATATTCATCTGTAGTTAAGTTATAAAAGTCGAAGATTTTTTGTTTAAAACTCATAGTCCCTCACTTAAATAAAATGGGCTCCAGCTGAAGCCCATTTATAAATTAGTCGTTAATACCGATAATAATTGCTTCTTCTGGCTCGGCAGATTTCCGGCGTTTATCGATATTTTTCTTTTTCTTTGGTTTTTTCTTTCGTTCAATCTTTGGTATGCGGCTAAATAGTTTCCGGAAACTAATTTCTAATGGAGCACTTAAGTAAATCGCACCAATAATATTAATAATAACGGTAAACATAAAGCCTAAATATACATACATCGTTTGTGCGGGCCCTAAGCCAAATAAGTTTAAGGCCGCAACAATCGCGGTAATTGTAATAAAGACTAACGGAGTCGCAACTTGGCCAATGCCAATTTCTGCTGCTTCTTCGTGGCTTAATTCCGGATAGTCCTTCTTTTCTCTGGAAGCAAAGCCAAATACAAAACTTGCATATACACTACTAACAACGACTGATAAAAGTAAAGCTGCTAGTGACATCGGTGTAACGGCAATTCGGGTAATAACAAATAATCCAAGGGTAATTAAGCCGCTTGTTAAGCCTAATGTTACATAAGTAAGGCCGCGGGATAATCCGTAGCGAACAAGTAAGTAAACACCAACAAGGGCAAGAGAAATGCCGGCACTTAAATATACTTCATTTAAAGACGGTGTTGCTGAGGTTGTTGAAACTGGGTTAACACTAACAATCGCATTTGGATCACTTGCTTGGAATGCTTCTTCAAGCGCGGTTGCTAAGTTAATAGTTGCACCATCATAAGTAACTGTAGTTGTCGGAGTCAGTGTTTTATTAAAGTTCATGATGTAGTAAGTTTTGTTAACATCAATCTTATCTAACCCTTCACCTTCACTAACAACGCTACGTTCGATTTCAATTGAATCATATGTAAGTGGTTCATCTTCATAGGAAATAAGTCCTAAAATTTCTACTGGTCGAAGTGGTGTATCACCAGGGTCACGGTCAGGAGAAATTGGCGTATTATCAGAATTAACTGTTAAATAAATTCTTGTATACGCTCCACTCTCTTCGGCTCTTTGAATAACTGGGGTCGTACTTGCTGAAAGGGCAACTGTTGTAATTAGTGCCGCAGCAGCAACAACACCAGCACCAATACCTAACCATTTCGCTGGTTTTTTGCTATAAATATTTTCGAAGCGACCTTCATAGCTTTTTGCCCGGCGATCAAATGTTTCGCTAACTTTATCTTGATCAACACCAATTAGGCGGTAATTTGTACTTGTTCTTACATTATTAGCAAGTAACCAAAATAAGGCTTTGTTTAATAAATAAGAAGCAAGGAAGCCCATAAGGGCGCCAAAGAATGTAAAGGTTGCAAATCCTTCAAGTGAAGGACCGCCAAGGAAATATGTCACTAGTGAAATAATTAACGTGACAACATATGTATCAATAATTGCCCCGTTTGTCTTTTTTGCGCCTTCGACATTAGCTTTTTTCAAACTACGACCGCGGTATACTTCATTTTTAACCGCGTGGTGATAAATTAATCCACCTGCAAGGGCAAGTAAATAAACGACAACCATACCAATAACCGTCGATGAGGAAAACTCAATGCCGACAATATTATATAAGATTAGTGATAAGAATGTCGCTAGTGAACTTGTAATTAAAATATGTAAACCCGCAAGCCGGTTAATAAATAAGACAATTAAACTAATAAGTGCAAGTCCAACTAAAATTGCAATAACAGTTTTTGATAACCGTAAATTAATTGGGACATCATAATCAAAGAGTGGTTCAACTGAGGGTGGAACAGTTGATGAGAACAGTAAATTAACAGTGAAATGCTGACTTTCATCTTCGAGTGAATCATTAAAGCCACTCGCGTTAAATAAGTTTGTTAAATATAAAGCATCTTTGTTTGCTTGGGCAATACGATGTTTTTCAAACATACCTGTTTCTTCATCTTGCTCACCAATATTTAAATATAAAGCAAGTGTTCCGTGTTCAACTTCGGCATCTTCATACCAAATGTAACGCGGATCAAAGGTCATAAATATTTTTGCTTGTGACTCTTTATTTTCACCAGTTTTACCAGTAATAAAGTTATCGGTTTCTTCGTTATAGTCTGACCAAATAACGACAGTCGCTTTATCACTTAAGTTACCTTCGTCATTTGTATTATCAGCGTGAATTGCTAGCGCTTCATCGACTAAATTTTCCATTTGTTTAATCGCATCATTATCTTTTAAATCGATTAAAACAACCGGGATTGGTGAATCTTGGATATAGCCAATGCGGGCATGACTAAATACTTCCGCACCAGGGATTGCAAGTGCATTATCAGGATCACCCAGTGTAACGGTAAAATCGGAGTCATAATTTAAAAAACTCGCGACACGAAGATATTCGCGTTCATTTGGTTGTTTAAATTTAACCCGTAAAATATCGCTACCTTCAGTAGCAATTTGATATTTAGATAAGCCATATAAGGATAGCCGTTTTTCCATTAAGGCTTGGACGTTTTCTTGCGTTTCTTTTGTAATAATTCCAGTCGCATGGTCCTTATCCTTGTATTCAATTCGGTATGTATACTCTCGGCCTGTATCATATTCATAGTTCGGGTTTGTATCTAAAACAACGTTGGCTAAATTAAACCCAATGCCTAAAAATATTCCTAAACAAGCTAATACATAAGCTATAAGTCGACGCATATAAATTCCTCCGATAACTAGCGAGTTTCATTTGAATAATAAACAATAATAAGTTTACCGATTTATGTTTGCGTTGTAAACATAAATATGTTTCGGCTCGCAATATGGTATTATCGCATTTTTTTACTTTGATTTGTAGTATAAAATACTAAAATAATGTATTTTGTTGCGATTTATTCAAGTGGGAGTAGGCTTTTGAGGTGGCCACTCGACCTCGAGGGGTCCGATTAATCATCCCAATTTGTAGTAAATAAGGTTCTAAAACATCTTCGATGTTCGTTACTTCTTCGCCAATTGATGAAGCGATTGCTTCTAAACCAACTGGTCCGCCGTGGAAGCGTTCGATAATTGTTGTTAAATACCGCTTATCAATATCATCAAGTCCAAGTTCATCAACCTTTAAGGCGGTAAGTGCTTTTAGTGCACTTTTAAGTGTGATTTCTTCTTCGTTTGCTACGGTGGCAAAGTCGCGGACTCTTCTAAATAAGCGATTAGCGATTCGCGGCGTTCCTCTTGACCTTTTGGCGATTTCTTTCGCAGCATCTTCATGGATTGGCGTTTCGTATACAAGCGATGTTCGCTGGACAATATGAAAAATTTCATCTTCGGTATAGTAATTGATTTTTTCACTAATTCCAAACCGTGCCCGTAATGGTGCGCTTATATCACCATTTCTTGTTGTCGCTCCAACAAGGGTAAATGGGGGTAAATCAACATTTAAAGTATGCGCATGACCTTCGCGGTTAATTACGATCGCTAAATTGAAATCTTCCATCGCACTGTAAAGAACTTCTTCAACGACACGAGGGAGCCTATGAATTTCATCGATAAACAAAATATCACCAGGGTCAAGCGTTGAAAGAATTGCGGCTAAGTCACCCGGCCGTTCAATTGTTGGGCCATTGACGGTTTTAATTTCACCGTCCATCTCATTAGCGATAATGTAGGCAAGTGTTGTTTTTCCTAGTCCTGGAGGTCCATAAAGCAAAGTGTGATCTAAACTTTCGCTGCGTTTTCTTGCGGCTTTAATAAATACGTTTAAATTGTATTTTAAATCCGCCTGCCCGATATATTCACTTAGCCACTGGGGGCGAAGTTGTAATTCTTCAGCAGCTTCGATGTCATCAATAACTTGTGATTTTAAAATTTCGCTCATTATTTCACTTCCTTAAGGCGACGAGTGCCCGTTTTAATAATTCATCATCATCTAAGCCAGGTTCATAAACGCTTTCAATTGCTTTATTAGCTTCTTTTGCTTTAAAGCCGATTGATTTTAGTGCTTCAAGGACGGTTGGATTAAGTGATTTACCGCTTGCTTGCTTTTCAACTTGGA
>JAAYSH010000067.1 GCA_012518415.1 Erysipelotrichaceae bacterium
AAAAGCAAACTCAAGGATTGCAAAAATAGTCTTATAAGGCTTTAATAGAAGTATAATATTAGTTGCTAGATTGTGTAGCAAAATGAACACAGACACTATTTGGATTGTTGCAAAATGAACACACCAAGTTGAAAGTTTGTAGCATTTTGAACACAACGTTTATTAAGTATGTTGCAAAATGAACACACCAAGTTGAAAGTATGTAGCATTTCATTTACAGCAAGACAAGTAAATTATTTGCTTACTAATCATAATCGTAATGATTAGAGCGTGAAAATATCGTGAAAAAGATGATAAAACCACTTGAAGAGGTGGTTTTTTCATTATTTATAAAGTGACCATTTTAAGATCGTTTCAATAAAGTTCATATAACAAAAGTTTTAAGAAACATTTACAAATTTATCCCACTTTTAGCATTGAAAAACACATATTTGCTTGTTAGAATATAAGTGAATTCAAAATACGGAGGATAATAATTATGGATGCAAAAGAGTACAAACGTCTAAAAGGCACCAAAACTGAAGCGAACTTACAAGAAGCTTTCGCTGGTGAAGCCATGGCACACACAAAATATCAATATTATGCTAGTGTTGCTAAAAAAGCAGGATATGAGCAAATCGCTGATATTTTCTTAGAAACAAGTTTAAACGAACTTGAACACGCTGAGCTATGGTTTAAATACTTAAATGAAGGCTCAAAAGGTAAAATGCCAGATGTATTATATGATGCCGCTGCTGGTGAAAACTATGAGTGGACGGAAATGTATGCAAGAATGGCTAAAGAAGCAGATGAAGAAGGTTTCAAAGAAATCGCCGCCAAATTTAGAGGCGTCGCAGCAATTGAAAAAGTTCACGAAGAACGCTATCTTGACTTAGCGAAAAATATTAAAGAAGGTGTCGTCTTCGTACGCGAAGATGTCGTCGTCTGGAAATGTCGTGTTTGTGGTAACTTACATGTTGATAAGATTGCTCCAGATATTTGTCCAGTTTGTGCACACGAGCGCTCCTATCAAGAGCTTCGCGCCACTAATTGGTAGTTAGCATTTAATTAGAGATTAAAAGCACACCTATAAATGGTGTGCTTTTATTTATATGATTTAACTAAAATGTAGAAAAGGAGGCTGAGTGCTGTCATTTTACTTCTTTTATTTTTCAAACGTGTAAGAACAATTATAGAGCACATAATGTAGTAGTATCGCGGTCGTTAAAAAGTCTACTTTTGACTCAGATGACCGCGTTTTATTTTAGTTATTTATTAAATAGATTGAGGATAATATTATTTTGTAATAAAGGAAATAAGTCGTTTTTGCGATGAACACGTGAGTTTTTCATTAATAATATAATCGAAATAGCTTGAATAAAGCGATGTTATTATTTCTTTTTAGCAAGATACCATAGTATTAAAGAAACTTGCATCGGGATGCCAATTAAAAACAAGGGCCAAATGAATAAACTAGTAACAGAATAATATGCAGTTAAAGCTACTGATGTAATTAAGCCCCAAACGAGAATACTATAAAGAATAAAATAAAATAATCGCGAACGATAATAAAAGCGGTTCATAACAATTAGGACTAATGCTGAAGCTGGAACTCCCCAAATAAAAATGGGCCAATATAAAACGTTGTTAATAATAAGAAGATATACAAAAATGATTGTGACAATCATCCAGACAACCGAAGTAATAAGAAGTGAGATCGCAATACTATTAACCGAATTACTAGTCTCTTTTTCATATTTCTCTTTTTGCAAACTTGCTTCTGGATCAGTTAAAAAATCTAATGTCACGCCATAAAATTCGCATAATTGATAAAGCACTTCTAAATCCGGTAAAGTTTCGCCATTTTCCCATTTTGAAATAGCTTTATCTGAATAATTAAATTGTTCAGCTAGTTCAAGTTGGGTCATCTTTTTTTGTTTGCGGAGAAATGCTAAGTTTTCTCCAACATTTTGCTTAAACGTCTTCATGTCTTAATAATACTAAAAAAGCATGATAAATCAACTGTCAAATTTTTCGACTCTCCAATTTAGAGAGTTCGAGTTGTTGTCTAATTTTATGAGACTCAAGTCTATTATTTATGTCTAAAACAATAGGGTTTATTAGTGTTTTTTTCAGTTAAGATTTAAGTGGCATGTTAGTCTTTATTAACTTAGGGGAGAAACATTATGAAAGGTATTGGTAAAGTAGCAGCACATATTGCATTAGCGGCATTAGTTGTCGCTGCCGCTATTCCAACCGGCTTGTACCTTGCGAATACTTTTTCGATGAATAAAATTAACTATTCCGCATATAGTGTTGAAGCGTACGAAGATAATAACGAACGCCTTTTTGCTCGTTATGAAAAAGAAAAATCTAAAACACTAACGGAATTAATAAACTCATACAAGCCCTACGAACTAGTAGCCATTGCTGAAAATAATGTTACTAAGCATAAACATAGTATAACGGTTGGTAAAGGCGAAGTTATTGCCGCACTAGGCGTAAAACAGACAATTAATGCCGTTACAATCGTTAATGACAATAATTATTTCACTGAAAATTTATCAAAATCAAAATTCGTTTCAGTTGCGAAACGTTTTTATCAAAAAGAAGGTCAAGTGAGCACATATATTGGCAAACTTACTAACGAAACGTGTGCTGAATGGGAACAAACCGCAAATGAGACTTTATCACTTGAAGATCATGAAGAAAAATGGGGAAAAACACTTGAACGGCCATCGATTTATATTGTTTCAAGTAAAACTATTTTATCATCAACGCTTGTAGAAGATGATGAGAATATAAAAATTACATTAACATTAGATCCACATACGAGTGTTATCCGCTATGTAAAACAAATGATGGAGATATCAAATTTAGCAAAACCGCCATATTTTCATAATGTAGAAATTACTTACACGATTAACAACAAAATGGATTTATTATCACGGGAAATCCATGAACTTTACGATGTTTCTTCATTCGGTGTTGTTTCAAAAAACACTAAGGGATATTTACTAGAAACACTTCAATATGATGAAAAAGCCATTATCCCAACATTAACGGAACATTATTCGTATGAATAATATTTGAATTAGGAGGAAGTATAATTATGAAAAAGCGGAAAAAAATCGGAATGTATACAGCGCTTTTTGTTTTTACAACATGTGCCTCCTATATGATGGGGGTACACGGTAATTATTATAATGAGCGGAATGGGGAGGAAACGGTAAAAGTTTTACCTCATGTTACTACTGCGGGAGAGCGCTTAATTGCCTCGATGTTAAACTACAAAGGCATTGCTTTTGACGCGGATATTAGTATTGATTTAGCAAATGGGACAAATCTTGTCTTCGATTTAGATGGAAATGGGAAAATTAGTGATATAAATAATATTCAGTTACTTTCTACATATACCGCAAATATTAGTGGTGTGGAAATGGATGGTGAAATTAGTTATTTCACCGATACTTTGACATTTTCAATTAGTGATAAATGTCACTATTATTTAGAAGAAGCTGATTTATTGTCGTTTTTAAAGATGATTCCCGAATATGGAATGAGTTTACAATTACCAGAAAGTTTGACTAGTCTTAATTTTGAACAATTAGCTAGTCGCATTAATGAAATTGATGAAAAAGATCGAAAAACAACTGATAATGGGAAAAGTTATTTTTACAAATTTTTCTTAGGAAACGGTGAGGAGCGATTACCCTTATATGTTCTTACGGACTTGCAAGATAATTTCCTCGGCTTGCGTACTGATACTTTTATGCATAATGGGACAACATTTAATTTTAAAGTCGCATTAAACGAAGTAAATTTTAATAGGCCATTAGTTAATCCATTAACTAGTGCGACGATCGATAGTAAATACCTTAATTTTAAACCAGCGTTTCAATTGTTTGATGCGCTCATGAAGTTAAGCCAAAAACGGCAAGTCGGCGCTTTATTAAATATCGGTGTAGATAAAATAACGGCGGAAGAAGTAGTGGAGGTTGCTAATGTTGATTTTGATATTAATGCTGATTATGAAACGAATAAATACGCCATCAATGCCTTGTTAAAGCAAAATAATCATCACCATAATCTGACATTTAATTATATAAATGAAACATTATTTGCCGAGTTTCACCAAGTAAAAGTAAAAATTCACGAGACAAGTGTTGCTGGATTAATTCAGTATGCCCTAAACCAAATGAGTGAAGCAAAATTAACGGAAGCAATGAACCAAATCGTAAGTATTGTTGGAAATATCGATATTGGTGCGATAACCCAAAATGTATACTCAGCAGTTGAGCAAATTGTCCTTGATGCTGAACAGTTGGGAATTGACATTAATTTATCTTCTCTTGGAATTGGCGCCACATTTAATGTCACAGTGAAGTTTAGTGAAAATGAAATTACTGAAGTGAGATTTAATAATATTAACTACGGAGAATATGTGAGTACGATTATATTAACATTACGTGATTACAAGTCGTTTACCGTTGACGCAAGTGATTACGTTGCAATCGAACCAGCAGCGACACTTGTTCAAGCTATTATGCAAACTTTACCGCAAAAAGAAATGCGCTTAATATTAGATGGAAGTGTAAAAGATCATATAAATAACATTAATCCATTAACATTTAATGGTGGATTCCAATTTAGTTTATTAGAAAATCTTGGGTATGGGGAAATTGATTTAGTCGACAAAAATGATTATAAACATAACATAAAAGCAGATGTTGTCGCGGCGACAAATATTAAATTCGCGTACAATGATAGTTTATTTGGCAAATTCTCTTCAAATATGCTGAGTGAAATGCTCACCTTAATTACAGAAGTTATTACTAACCCCGATGAACATTTTATGGAATTGTTTGGTGATTTAATTATCAAATTACAATCATCACCCTTAGCGCTAGGAATTAATGGAAATTATGGAGAATTACTCGCCTATGATTACATAAGTAATCTCACCGTTAGTCATACTAACTTGGAGATGGATGTGTCTTTAGGCTTAATCGGTCTTCATGATACTTTCCACTTAAGCGTGCATTATTATGGTGATGAAAAGCAGCAAAATGCTTATATTCATTCGATTAATATAAGTAATCTCTTCATCAATAACAAAGAAATAGAACTCAATGTTAAAGTTGAATCTTTTGATCAAGCCTTAAATGCTACAAGATTAACGGAAATTAAAAGTGAAGCAATAACAGAATATTTGGATTTCTCGAATATTAAAACATTGTTAGAATTAGGCATTAAAACGTCGCGATTCAATTATTATCACTTCCGCGCAACAGTTGAACTACATATTAAAACAGCTTTATTAGGTCTTGGTAATAATGTTTTACATCTCCCACTCGACATTCAAGTTCTTAATCGGAAAGGTCAAGTACAAGTTGCAATTGAATTTATTAATTTACCAATTAATTTATTGACGCCGAATAATGATTACGGCAGTGCCCGAAATCGGCGAGCATCAATATATTGGGAAAACAACACATTTTATACTTATCGGTGTGAGGAAGCGCGGAAAAAAGGATTCCTTGGTATTCCTTACGGAGACTATGCGCTTTATGAAATTTATGGCAAATACGATAATGCTACTTTTAAAGAAAACGCATTAGATATTATCCTAAGTGATATTCTTTCACTAAGTACGCTTCTTACAAATAATATTAATACCAATATGCTTAATACCGATAGCCATCAACCTCACTATGAAAAACTTTTAACAACATTTTTCTTTGACGCTAATACTAATGAATTCCAAATTGGTATTAATCTTAACGAATTAACTGGTCAAACTATATTTGAAGCGGGTAAAGTTGTGATTAAATCTAGCAAAGAGACGGGTATTCTTGAAGGATTAGATATTAATGTCACATTAACTGTCGGGCTCCGCATCAATATTAAATTATCACTTGAACTACTCGACGACTACATAGTTGATGTCATTAGTACAAATAAAAAACTAGACCGTCTTGACGCACATTTAATTGAATATGGAAGCAATGAATTGAATAGGCGGTTTGTCAAATATGGAGGAGCGTTAATTTAAACGCTCCTTTTTAAAATCAAATAAGAATGATTAATAATTATTTCACTTTATAAAAAGCGCACAAATATATACTCAAGCTCTTTATAAATAAATCGCCTATTTCTTAAATTTATCCTTGATTTTTGTTTTTCTTTAACTGATAATATATAAGCACACTTAATGGACCAGTAGTGTAGTGGTGAACATGTCTGCCTGTCACGCAGAAGATCGCGGGTTCGAGTCCCGTCTGGTCCGCCATGAGGGGCCGGTAGCTCAGCTGGTAGAGCAACGGACTGAAAATCCGTGTGTCGCCGGATCATTCCCGGTCTGGCCCACCATTATCCAATTAGCACCTAGATTATTAGGTGCTTTTTGTTTTATCGTTTTTAAATTTTTATTGCAACGGATTAATTATTAAGGAAAAATGCTTTCGCCTCCCCTAACCGTAATAATGAGCTTTTTCACATCCCCCTCCTTTCAAAAAAAAGAATTTAACCAAACCGCTCGATTTATAAAATAACACACGAATACTGAAAGAATCGAAGCGAGTGGCAGATCAGCTTGGAGCGTTAATATAGATGACTCAGGTAATGCACGGCTTGCCTCAGCGGCATATCCTTCAAGAACGATACAGTGGAATAATTCATCTCCCCGCTTTGCAACATATACTACAGTTCAGCAAGATGTGCAACTATATGTTGATTTACAAACAATTGACTATATAAATGAGCTTAATATATTAGTCGATGATATTAATAACGGTCTTGGTCTATCGGCTAGTGGACGATGCGGTGATGCTTATGGAGCGTTAATTGGTGCTTATAATGGTCTTAATGCATCTTCAAAAACGACATTTGATACAAATACTGATTTAGCGTATGTTGCTGCAAGAGAGCGACTAGCTTATTTAGAAATATGGACGACGCTTAATCCAGAAGTTGCAGCGCAAGGCCGCGAACTAAATAATAACAACAAAATTTTTGTAATTATTATTAGTGCCATGAGTATAGCGGTACTTGGCGCCTACTACTATCTTAATAAAAGGCGACGATTACAATAAGTTAAACTAAAAAAACTCCTGACTCTAGCACACGCTAGAGTCTTTTTTATCTTAAATTGCGATAATGCTAATAATTAATGACGATTTTACATTTTTTTTTGCATTATAATAAAAATAATATATACTTACAGGAGGAGGAAAATGTATGAAAAAAGTAAAACGCGCAAGAGACTACCGACATTTAGCAGCTGATAAAATTTCTGGTGCGAATTTAGGTGGTACGATGGCGTTAGTCACATTAATATATATAATCTTAGTTGGAGCAGCAGCATTCTCACTTATCGGGTCAATTATTTTACCCGGTGCTTTTATGCTAGGATATGCGCTTATTGTTAGAAAAATTTCTAATGGCGATACACCTACTCTTGGAGATTTATTTCAAGGATTCAATAATTTTGGCCAATCGATTATTATTTATTTCATGAGCACTTTGTATATCTTTTTATGGTCACTTTTATTAATTATTCCAGGAATTATTAAATCATATTCGTACGCGATGATTTATTTTATCCAAAATGATAATCCAAAGATGGCGTATAATGATGTGATTACTGAGTCAAGAAACTTAATGCGTGGCCATAAGTGGCGACTGTTTTGCTTGGACTTAAGCTATATTGGGTGGTACTTACTCGTTGGGTTAACTTTTGGTATTTTAGGCTTATGGGTTATCCCAAGACACCAACTAGCCCAGTATGAGTTTTATCGCGATCTACTTGGTGAAAGCGAAGAAGTCGAAGTTAAAGTCGAAGTCGTTGATGCTGAAGTAGTTGAGTAGTTATTAAGCAAATTCATCCTAAGGTCACAAGTAAGTGGCCTTTTTTTTACTACAAAAACCATTCTTTACAATTGCTTTACATTTAAGTTTAATAAGTAAAGAATGCTAGCGGTTTATTGATAGCGTTACATAATAATTGTTACTATTTTTACATGCATTCAATTGATGAACTCATGAAATAAGGCCTAAAATGCGAACTATTCAGGTATTTAAATACCGATTAATATAAAGAGGATTAAAGTTTAGAAAATTTTCTTTAACGAGGCTTTTTTCACCTAATTAATTTTGTTAAGTAAATGGTAGCGCTTTTATACATTTAGCGTAAGTTTTAAGCCCGAAATTAAAGTGCGTTATTCTTGTCAAGACTTGTATTTTACAATAAAATAATTACGGCTTTTGGAGGTGGCTTAAATGAAACAAGGTTATGTACATTCATTTGAATCATTTGGCACTCTCGATGGCCCAGGCATCCGCTTCGTTATTTTCTTACAAGGATGTCCGCTTCGGTGTTTATACTGTCATAACCCAGATTCTTGGCAAGTAAATATCGGCAAGCAATATAGTAGCGATGAACTTGTTAGTGAAGTAAGTAAGTATAAAAACTACTTGCAAAACGGTGGCGTCACTTTAAGTGGCGGAGAACCACTTGTCCAACTTGAGTTTATTACCGAGTTACTTGGCAAGTTAAAAGAAGCAGGTTTTCACACCGCGATTGATACTAGCGGCGCGCTCTATCATCCAAGTAAGCAAAAACAATATGATGCTTTACTTGAAGTAACGGACTTATTTTTACTCGATATTAAACATATCGATAACACCAAACATAAGGAACTTACAAGTGTTAGTAATACTAATACGCTCGAATTCGCAAAGTATTTATCAAAAAATAATAAAAAAATGTGGATTCGCTATGTCTTAGTCCCAGGTTTAAGTGATGATAAGGCTGACTTAGTCGAATTAAGAAAGTTTATCGATACACTTAACGGTGTAGAAAAAGTCGAAATACTTCCATACCATAAAATGGGGATTCATAAATATGAAGAACTTGGACTTGAATATCCAATCCCGCATATTAATGAACCAAGTCAAAGCCAAATTGATGAAGCAAACGAAATCTTAGGAGGTGTAAGAAATGAATAATACTTATCTGATTCAGTTTAGTAGCGAAAATTGTCCAAGTTGCTTCATGCTTGAGCAAGAAGCGCACAAAGCAGTTAAAAAATTCGAAAATCTTACATTTGTTAATTTTCAAGACGAGGCGACGATTAATGCGTATAAGGATAAATTCAATTTACACAAACTACCGGCACTATTACTTATTCAAGATAATGAATTATTAGGGATCCTCTACGGGTCACAGCCGGAGGAAATATTAGTTAGTTGGTTAAATGCAAAATTAAAGGGGGAAAGCAAATGAATTTAAAGTATTCACCAAATTGGGACGGATTTAAAGGCGGCATTTGGCAAGAAGATATCGATGTCCGTGACTTTATCCAAAAAAACTACACGCCATATGAAGGTGATGAGAGTTTCTTAGCACCTGCGACTGAAGCAACAAAAACGCTTTGGCAACAAGTTTTAGACTATAAAGCTGAAGAAATTAAACGTGGCGGTGTTTATGATGCTGAAACTCGAGTCGCATCAAGAATTACTTCATATGGTCCAGGCTATTTAAACAAGGATTTAGAACAAATTGTCGGTGTTCAAACTGATAAACCATTTAAGCGCGGCTTACTACCTTTTGGTGGTATTAGAATGGCCGAGCAAGCACTTAATGCTTATGGTTATGAACTTGATCCAGATACAAAATTAGTTTTTGATAAATACCGCAAAACTCATAACGATGGAGTATTTAGTATATATAACGATGAAATTCGCCAAGCACGCCGTAATAGTGTTATTACTGGTTTACCAGATGCTTATGGCCGAGGACGAATTATTGGCGATTACCGTCGGGTTGCTTTATACGGTATTGATCGCTTAATCGAACAAAAACAATATGAAAAAGAATTTTATCAATCGCCATTCACCCCAGAAACAAATAGAATGCGTGAAGAAATTCATGAACAAATAAATGCGCTTAAAGGGATGCTAAAAATGGCAGGCACTTATGGCTTTGATATTTCAAAACCAGCTGCGAATGCAAAAGAAGCAGTCCAATGGACATATTTTGCCTATTTAGCAGCAATTAAAGAACAAAACGGTGCAGCGATGTCACTTGGCCGTGTGTCAACTTTCTTAGATATTTACTTTGAAAAAGACATTGCCGCAGGCATCTTAAGCGAAAGTGAAGCCCAAGAAATTATCGACCATTTCGTTATGAAATTAAGAATGGTTCAATTTATCCGTACACCAGGATATAACGATATTTTCTCTGGTGATCCAACTTGGGTTACCGAAGCAATCGGAGGGATGGGTTTAGACGGAAGAACACTTGTAACAAAAACATCATTCCGCTTCCTTCATACATTAATTAACTTAGGACCTGCTCCTGAGCCAAACTTAACTGTCTTATGGTCAAAAAGACTTCCAAGTAACTTTAAAAAATACTGTGCTAAAATCTCGATCGAAACATCATCAATCCAATATGAAAATGATGACTTAATGTTACCTGAATATGGGGATGACTACGGCATCGCTTGCTGTGTCTCCGCGATGCGCATTGGTAAAGATATGCAATTTTTCGGGGCAAGAGCTAACCTTGCAAAAGCACTCCTTTATGCAATTAACGGTGGAGTTGATGAAGTAAGTTTAAGCCAAGTTTCACCAAAATTCGCACCAATAACAAGTGAAGTTCTTGATTATGATGAAGTAATTGATAAATATGACCAAATGTTAGATTGGTTAGCCAGAGTATACGTTGATGCGCTTAATATTATTCATTATTCGCACGATAAATACTCATATGAGTCAGCTCAAATGGCACTACATGACCGCGAAGTCCGTCGCTTCTTTGCAACCGGAGTCGCTGGCTTAAGTGTCGTCGCTGATTCATTAAGTGCGATTAAATATGCAACTGTTAAACCAATTAGAAATGAACAAGGTATTGCGGTTGATTTTGAAATCGAAGGTGATTATCCAAAATACGGAAATAATGATGACCGCGTTGATTTAATTGCAAAAAATCTCGTTTCTAAGTTTATGGATAAAATTAGACGTCAATACCACTATCGCGATTCCGTTCCATCATTAAGTATTTTAACGATTACATCAAACGTAATGTATGGTAAGGGCACTGGTTCAACTCCAGATGGAAGAAAAGTTGGTGAAGCATTCGCTCCTGGAGCTAACCCAATGCATGGCCGTGACCATAGTGGTGCACTCGCATCTTTAGAAAGTGTTGCAAAACTACCTTATCAGGATGCGCGTGATGGTATATCAAATACATTCTCAATCGTCCCTGAAGCATTAGGGAAAAATTAAAAAGTGAGGTAAGGAAAATGAGTAACAACAACCGAGTCGACAATTTAGTTGAAATGATCGATGGCTACATCGAAAGTGGCGGACATCACTTAAATGTTAATGTGTTTAACCGCGAAACTTTAATCGATGCCCAAAAACATCCAGAGAAATATCCACAATTAACAATTCGAGTATCTGGATATGCGGTCAACTTCAACAAACTAACAAAACAACAACAAGATGAAGTTATCGCAAGAACGATGCATGAAAGTTTATAGTAGTTATTGACGAGCAAAATAAAAAGCTGCCTTGAAACGGGCAGCTTTTTCTTATCTTTTTATAAATTAGAGTTTAATTTCATCTAATATTTTCAGGTCTGACTCATCGATTTTAAAATCAACAAGCGTATTTTCATAAATATATTTTGGCGTAACTGACTTAGGTAGCGGTAAAGTATCTTTTTCAATACAGTAGCGAATCGCAAGTTGGGCGACAGTTACGTTATATTTATCCGCCATATCTTTTAGTGTTTGATGATTTAAGAGTCTTCCTGTTGCAAGTGGTGAATATGCCTGAATCAAAATGTCATGCTCATTGCAAAATTCCACAACATCGCTTTTGACATGACCGATATGAAAGGCGATTTGATTAACATGGGGGACAACTTGACTATCTTGCATAATATTTTCTAAATCATGAACACTAAAGTTTGAAACTCCAATTGACTTAACTAAACCTTGTTCATAAAGTTCTTCAAAATGGCGCCAAACTTCTTTATTACCTTCGTCACAGTTTCTTCCAACATCACTCCATGGCCATGGGGCGTGAATTAATATGAGATCAATATAATCTACATCTAAATTTTCAAATGATTCTTTTAAGTAAACTTTCGCTTCATCATATGTCTTAATATGTGAAGGAAGTTTTGTTGTAATAAATAACTGTTCACGGGGAATTCCGCTTTTTTTAATTGCACGGCCTACACCTTTTTCATTGCCGTATGAATGCGCGGTATCAATATGGCGGTAGCCAACTTTTATTGCTTCTAAGACGGCATCCTCAACTTCATTTTCACTAATTTGCCAAGTCCCAAAACCAATTAATGGAATTTTGACTCCATTATGTAATGTCATAGTTTTTTTAATTGCTCGCATAATTTCGACCTCCATTAACATTTTAGCATACGAATATATATAAAGGTAAAAGTGATATTGACATTACGGTATTAATCTTGACTTAACTTATCCGTTGTTTTTAAACAGGCAATATTTATCCTTTCTCAATCACTTAAGCCATTAATAGAAAGTAGTAATAATGCAAAATATGCTTGTTTTTTGAAAATAAAAATATGTATTGTAATTAAAGAGAAGTGAGAACACTAGCGAATTTTACTAATGGTTATGTAAGAATGCTAAATGCAAGAAAAAAAACAAATCAAATATTGCCTTTGCTCGCTTAATTAATAAAACATATAAGTTTTATACTATAAGATTACTACGAAACAGATTGTGATTGTTTGGAAAGCCAAAATTACTAAGACGAGGGAAATCAAATATGAAAAATAAGGGACTAGCACTATTATTTACGGTTCTTGTTGTGCAGTCATCATGTTCTTTAAGACCAAGTCGACCAGATTTCAGTCTAAACGAAGTGAAGGTGATTGTTAAGGCTGAATATCATGAAGAAGTTATCAATCGAAATATTACGGTTGAAAATTTCGCATGGGAAAACGTTTCAGAACTCAATTATCATGATTATTATCCAGAATATGATTATGGAGGTAGGATAACAGTTTCCCTAAAAGAGCACGGTGTCAAAAGGGTTGAATTTGCTATCGAGAACTTTAAGAAACTTGATTTTATCGAAGATGCCGGTAAAGTCCATTATCTTACTATCCTACGAACTCCTTTATCGTAGAGTGGCACGTACACTTTATAGCAGTGACTAATTACAGTACCTAACAACTGCATCTAGTAAAACTTTGCGAAGTGAAGTAATAAAAAAATATCCTTTAATATCACGGACAAAATATTGGAACCAAATAGTAATATTTTGCCACTACTTTATAAAAACCTCATTTATTTGTTTTTTGTTTGCTACTAACTATTATATTCTATGAACTAAGTGAAAAATAAGTTATTATAATAGTAGTAATGGAGGTTTTTAATATGCGAATTGCACTAATTGCTCATGATAAGAAAAAAGTCAATATGGTATCTTTATGCCATAAGTTTAAGGATGTCTTGAAGAAACACGAACTATATGCAACTGGAACGACTGGACGACTAGTTTCTGAAGAAACTGGACTAGATGTTATTTGTTTGAAAAGTGGACCTCTAGGTGGTGACCAACAAGTTGGATCGATGATTGCTGATAGTCAACTTGACTTAGTCATTTTTCTTCGTGACCCACTTACTTCCCAACCACATGAACCTGATGTCTCAGCCTTGCTTCGTCTATGTGATGTAAAAAACATCCCACTAGCGACAAATGTAACAAGTGCAGAAATCATGTTAAGAGCCGTAGAACGCGAGGAAATAGAACTGCAAAAAATACCTTCATCAATAAGAAAGGCGAAAGCAAAACTACGAGAATAAGATGTCGAAATTGATTGTTGAAAATATTATGTATGGGCCATTTTCGCATCAACTGGCCGATATATATTTAGCAAAATCAAGGCAAAAGTTACCTGTTTTACTTGTATTACATGATGGGTATTTTTTGGGTGGTAGTAAAAATGATGAAGAAATTGGCTACTTTAAAAACTTCACTAAAGCAAACTTCCACGTTATTTACGCTGATTATATCAGTGCATTAAATGAAAAATGGCCCGTCCAAGTAGAAGATGTATATTACTTGCTCCAATTTGTACGTGAACATGCAAATGAGTACAACTTTGATGAGGAAAACGTAATTATTGCTGGTTTTGAAAGTGGAGCAACAATCGCCCTTATGGCGGCAAATAATTGGCCGACACAAATAAGGAAAATTATCGCAATTAATCCAATTACGGATTTTTCAATGCAAACACAAAATGAAACACTAAGTTTAGGAACGTTAAGAATCATCTTTAAACTTAGTAACAAAATGTTTGATAAATATTTAGACCGGATGTATGAAATGCCTGAAGAAGCACTACTGGGATTTAACTTATACGGTAATTTAGAATTAGCGAGACAACTTTCGCCAATTACACAAGTAAATCCTGATTTACCGAAAATGTTAATATATCAAACAACGCCGCATACCTTATCAAGAGGTTTTGATACGATCCGCTACGCTAATATTGTTGATGCTCAGTGTGGCTATGGTCATGTTGAGATGTATTTCACAACTCCAACCAATCACCAATATATGTTTTTACATACAAGAAAAACAACAAACCAAATTTTAACGTTTCTAAAATAAGCAACAATTATAAAAGGGGTAGTAATAATAACTACCCCTTTTTTAATCCGTTAATTTATTTTTTTAAGTTATAAAAAGCGGATAAACCAGGATAAATTGCTGCTTCATCTAATTCGTCTTCAATGCGAAGTAGTTGATTGTATTTAGCAACTCGGTCAGTCCTTGTAATTGAACCAGTTTTAATTTGACCAGCATTAAGCGCAACAGCTAAGTCAGCAATCGTTGTATCTTCACTTTCACCTGAGCGGTGAGAAACAACACATGTGTAACCAGCCCGTTCAGCTTTTTGCATTGCATCAAGTGTTTCACTTAGTGTTCCAATTTGATTTAATTTAATTAAAATTGAGTTTGCAACACCTTTTTGAATACCTTCTGCTAAGATTTTTGGGTTAGTAACGAATAAGTCGTCACCAACAATTTGAATCTTTGATGCAAGACGGTCAGTTAACTTTTTCCAGCCATCCCAATCATTTTCAGCTAAACCGTCTTCAATTGAAATAATTGGATATTTTTTAATAAAGTCTTCATACATATCAATCATTTCATCGGTTGTTTTTTCACCTTCACCGGAGCGAGTTAAAATATAAACATCTTTTTCAGCGTCATAAAACTCACTCGCAGCAACGTCAAGTGCTAAGTAAACATCTTTGCCTGGTTTTAATCCAGCATCTTTAATTGCTTGGACTAATAATTTAAGTGGTTCTTCATTAGAAGTTAAATTTCTTGGTGCAAAACCACCTTCATCACCAACAGCAGTGACATCACCATCAGCGGCTAAAATATCACGTAATGCATTAAATACATCGCTACCCCAGCGGAGCGCTTCTTTAAAGTCTTTCGCACCAACTGGCATAATCATAAATTCTTGGAAGTCAACGCTACTATCAGCGTGTGAACCACCATTTAAAACATTCATCATTGGAAGTGGTAAGACTTTCGCATTAACACCACCGATATAACGATATAAGGGGAGTCCGAGTAAGTTACTAGCAGCACGAGCACACGCAAGTGAAACTCCTAATAAAGCATTCGCTCCTAATTTTGTTTTGTATTCGGTTCCGTCTAATTCGATTAATGTTTGATCGATTGTTAATTGATCATCGACGAATAACCCTTCAATTTCTGGGGCAATAATTTCATTGACATTTTCAACTGCAGTTAAAACCCCTTTCCCCCGATAACGTGAAGGATCCTTATCACGTAATTCTAATGCTTCTCTTTCACCGGTTGATGCTCCACTAGGAACGATCGCACGACCAAAAGCACCAGAAGATGTAATAACTTCAACTTCAATTGTCGGATTACCACGTGAATCAATTACTTCACGAGCATAGACACTTTCAATAACTGGCATATTATTCCTCCTTTTGTTATTTTTAAACCATTGTTATTATACTATTAATTACTTGCATTTACACGAATAATAAGTCTTGGAGTGGCATTTTTACAACTTTAGTAACGCGAATAAGGTGAGTTTTACTTAAATGCGTCCAATTCAATTGAAAATTACCGATAAATTAAGCACTTTCACTTAAATAATCAAGTAACTTTTTAACCGCTTTACCCCTATGTGACACTGCATTTTTTTCTTCATCACTTAAAAGTGCGAATGGTTTATTCGCTTCAAAGGAGTAAAAGATAGGATCATAGCCAAACCCGTGTGACCCTACTTGCTTTTTAAGTATTTCTCCCTTTGCTTCGCCAATAAAAACTAGCGGCTCTTCCTGATAATTAATTAAGGCAATCGCAGCAAAAAAACTTGCGCTTCGATCACTAACATTTTCCATTAAATTTATCACAGCATCATTTTTATTTGCAGCGCTTTCACCAAATAAAAACCGATCGGAGTTTAACCCAGGAAACCCATCAAGTGCATTAATTGATAAACCACTATCATCAGCAATAATTGGTAATGAAGTGTGTTTTGCAACTGCATTTGCCTTTATAAGAGCGTTTTCAGCATATGTTTTGCCGTCTTCACTAACCCCATCAAGTGAAATTCCTAACTCACTTATAGAAATTAATTTAATCTTCAACGGTCGAAGAAGAAGTTCAAATTCTTTAAACTTATTTTTATTACCACTTGCTAAGACAAATTGTTTCATAGTTAATTACCTCATTTATTATTATACGTTATTAAGATGAAATAAATACAAAACAACTACAAATAAAAAACCGCTCGATGAGAGCGGGTTTCTTTTTATTTAAATTACTTTTTAACTGTGATATTAAGTAACTAATATATTAATGGAGCAGGTGACGGGAATCGAACCCGCGTATTCAGCTTGGAAGGCTGATGTTCTACCATTGAACTACACCTGCGTGGCGGACCAGACGGGACTCGAACCCGCGATCTTCTGCGTGACAGGCAGACATGTTAACCACTACACTACTGGTCCAGGCTTATCAATTTTAGCAAAGCGCCCTAATGTTTGCAACTATAAAATCACTAACGAATTAGCAAATAATGTTTAGGCAAGAAAAAGACCCTCACTTGAGGGTCCCACTATAATTATTTTTGTCTAGTTATCAACTAATGCCCAACGGACTAAAGGCCCTTTCGCCTGGAATCCGAGTTTCATTCCAACGATTTTACCATCATCATATAAGACAGAGGTTGGAACGGAACGAACATTAAAGCGTCCTGCTAGTTCACCAAAGTTATCAACGTTAACTTTAACAATTGTTAATTTATCTTCGTGTTCTTCACTAACTTCCTCAAGAACAGGACCAAACATCCGACATGGTCCACACCAGTCAGCATAAAAGTTAACGATTACTTTACCTTCTTTTACTAATTCATCAAACTCAGCAACGTTTTCAATATGTTTAATCATCTGCGTACTCTCCTTCTTAATTTAATAACAAAATTATAATACCAAATATTAAAAGGTGTGAGGGATAATATGCATACGTAAATATTTTCCACCATTTTTTATTGTAGCCAAGTTCACCGTTATATAACATAATCGGGATTGTAGCAAGTAATCCCCAGCCTTGAATCGAGTAATTAACTAGGTCAGCTTTTGGCCATACGATCGAGATGATAAATAAAATAATCGTAATCAAAAGTAGCGTTAAACTTGCTAAAGCGTTATAACTCATTTGAAAATATTTTTGCTCTACTAGTAAATCCTCACTATAACGAGCTTCAACGAGATTATTTATATACCGCCTGGCCAGTAAATATGCCCCGTAAAACCCACTAATAACAATAACCCCGTAAAAGCCATACATCCCGCTTATATAATTTGGGATTGATAGATTAGTAAATATATTAAATAAATCTAATATAAGTAAATATAAAGCAGGAAGCAGTAAATAAACATGTTTATATTGTTGTTCATGGAAATAATATACAAGCATCGCTCCAGCAATTAAAGTAATAAAAATATTCGTTCCCGCAAAAGGTGAACTAATTCGGTAAAAGACAAAAACATCAACAATAAACATAATAAGTCCAAGCATACCTAAGCGACCCATATACTTCCAAAATGAAGAAGTATATAACACACCTTGGACAATAAAAAAGGCATATAAAATAAAGGCGATCCGCCCAATAATGCGCATAAAATAAATAACATCAACATTACTATATAAACCGCTAAAATCTAAAAATATACCTAAGTGATCGATTGTCATCGATATAAGTGCGATTATCGTTAGCCAAAACATTGATAAAGGTAAATACTTTTTCATAATATCACGCTACTAAAATAAGAATAAATGAAGTTAAGTTATTAAAAATATGGGCGACCATCGGAACCCCAAGCCCTTCTTGATCATAAGCGATACAAAATAGTAATCCGCTTAATATATATGAAGGGATATTGACAAGTTCATTAACTAAACTAGCAGCAAAATCGCCACTCCAATCACCGCGCACTAATATATCAACGACCCCATCTAACCCATCAGTCGCAGGCATATTAAAGTGAATAAACCCAAAAATAATTGCACTTGCAATAAAGGCAACATGGCGGTCTTTTTCTCTTAGTAGTGCAAATAAACCGACCCGGTAAATAAACTCTTCAACAATCGGACCAAGCAAAGCGATCGTTGCAAAAGACACAAAGGGATTATATGTAATAATACTTTCAACAACTTGCTGGTTAAGATTATCGCTCATATCAGGAACAATAAACGTTGAAATGATACCATACGCAGCAGTAACGCTCATAATTAATAAACCAAAGCCAATCCCGCGTAACCACGTTTGGCTTGATTTTAACTGTGTAAATAAAGTTTTTCGATATTCCCATAATAAATAGGCTAAGCCAATAAAAACGATAATGTAAGTAAGAGCATTTAATGCAGTAGAAAAATTAAGTAGTGCCGCCTCAGTTTGCGGCGCACCTTGCAAAAGTAATAAAACAATTTGGACAACAACGGAAGCGACTTTAAGTCCAAAATAACCACCTAAAAATATTATCGCTCTAGTTTTAAGCGGAATGTTTGCAAACCGATTATTTTTTAAATATTGCCGTTTTGCTAAATGAGGATGAAACTGCGGTAAATCGTTATTAGGATTTTCTTCAACTTGTTCAACTAGCTCACTCATACTAACTCCTTGTCCAATTAATTATATACATTATATAAAATTTTTACCGCCTATAATAAACTTTTGGTTTATAATAGGGAAGGAAGGAGAGCAAAGTGGGTTTTCAAACATTTACACAAACGAACAGTTTCGATTTAGGTGCCGCCTCATCAAGCATAATGCTCGGACTAACTATTAGTTTAGTCGGTATTTTTGTTTTAGGATTTTTATTTGGTTTAGGGCGGAAAATGTGGGTTAATAATGTAAAACTCTCCTTATTTATCATTAGTTTCGTTATTGCCTTATTTATTGCTCGCCCGGTAGGGGATCGTTTAATGAACGACCCATTAAGTGATTTTATGTTTATTGGTAGTTATATACCTGCTTCAGGAACACTTACTCTTGGTGAATCGACTTATACAATTGTTATGAGTACTCTCCATGAAGTTGCAACCCAAATAATTGAGGCATATTATGACTACGGTAATGTATCAATTGCGACAAATCCTGAATTATCTGCGTATATTATTGAACTTGCAGCCGGAATTGTTAGGCTTTTAACATTTTTTACGCTGTATTTACTTTTTATTATTATAAGTATAGGCATTACTCTGATTTTGAGTATTATTTCAATTATTACCCCAAAAATTAGATTTAGGCTCCAAATTGGCCGAAGATTTATCGGGGCGGGGCTTTCTGGACTAGCGTCGTTTTTAATGGTTGTTACGCTAATTTTACCTTTTAGTGCTTCAATCCATTCACTTAACCGCGCTTATAAAGACCCAAGTAACTTAGCAGTTGAAGCTGAAGGTGAAGAAGCATATGATCCACTTGTAACATTTTTAAATGCATATAACGGGTCAATTTTTGATTATTTAACATTCGGTTTTCTTAAAGATAAAGATGGCCGCGCGGTTGATACGTTAATTATGAATTATATTAGTGACGGAGAAATAACCTCAGGTGGGGAAAAACTTAGTGTTTCTTTACAAGAAGAGTTAAAAACTTTAGGAGGTATTTACTACGCCTTCGCCTCCGCGGGAGCACTTAATGAAAACTTCCAACCTGACTTTAATAAATTAGTAAAAGAAGAAAGTGTTAAAACACTATTTTATAATCTTCGCTCCTCGAACTTGATGACGACAATGCTGCCAATTGTTTTTCAATTATTTTATGATCAAACTGATGCGATTAATTCAATCAAACATGAAACAATAAAAGCGAATTTTAAAAACAATATTTCTTCATTAACAATTACTGAGTATCAACAAGAACTTGACGCAATTGAGCAAATTTTACTAACACTTATTAAATATGATGCACTCCAAAGTTTAGATTCAATTGAATCCGGTAAACTTTATAATGAAGCAGCAATTGATGACATATTCGCAGCAATTACTTCTTCACAAATACTAACGAAAAGTTATCCAGTTTTAGTCGATCAAACACTAAGTATTCCAGGAATTGAGGCGATCTTTGGGGTAGAAGACGTAACTACACTCCGTGATAAAGCCGCTGCCTTAGACCCGCTCCACTATGAAGGTGACCTCTTAGCACTTAAAAATATATTTAAAGAACTAGTAAGAACAAACGCACTCGATTTAAATCAAAACTTTAATTTTAATAATATATATAATGAGCAATCGATTAACACACTACTTACAAGTGTTGGGAAGTCAAATCTATTTGTTGATGGATTTGGTTTAATTATGAATGCAATGTTTAACGCTCAAGGCGTATATAATAAAATGGATCCGCTAATGATGCCATTATTCCAAGCAGATTTAAGAGGTATGAATAAATCACTCTCACAAGATGAAATCGAAGTTTATAAGCACGTAATGAGTAAATTATTTACAAGTGGTCAAGCTGACTTAATTAATAATAAAATTCAACAAGAAGGTGCAACGACGGATGCATTTTACAATGAATTACTCGATCAGGAAAAAATTATTGGGTTTATGGATTCAATGCGGGCGGTTGATGGCAAGGCAGCTAGTAGTGAAAATGAAGCAATCCCGCCTTCATTTATTCTTAACCGCCTTATCCCTGCTCAACTCTACTACATGGGTCAAAATGATAACTCTGGCTTTTTAAAGGCACTTATTCCAAGTGAATATAGCGAGTTTCCTAAGTATGAATGGGGTAGCGAAGTTGCGGTTATTTTTGAAGGACTTGCGGAAATTAAATTTATTGATCCAAAAACAGTTAACTTAATCAGCGGTAACCCGCAAATAGAAGCATATTCATGGAAAGATTTAATTAGAGATAACAAAGCAGCATTTTCTCAAGCGTTGATTGGTAATTACGTTAAACCAGTCGGTGATGAAATTAGTCCTTCAGTTGACCCCCTAACTGGACGCTCACTTGAATATGAGAAAAATCCCGCCTTACTTGATAGTGATTTAGTTGTGGAAAATATTGAAAAGTTACTTGATTTTCTCCTTAAAGATTATATAGAAAGTAGTGACCCTGTCGATAAACTTGCAACAATTTACTACCGCTCAAAAACTGCAGAACTCGATAGTCCTGACTTAGTCCAAAAACGGCTTAACTATAAAAATAATATGGAAACATTAATCGATATCTTCGTTAACTCTGACCAATTAGTTACGGTGGATATTAATACTCCACCAAGTGTATTGCCACCACTACCTGAGTTTATTAGTGATGGTTGAGAGATTAGTGAAGATAAAATCCCACCTTGGGCAAAAGATTTACTGCCGTAATCCAAAAAAGCGCGGTTACAGCGCTTTTAAATTGCTATAATTAATATATGTTTACGGTTAAAGAAAAGGTTATCGCAACAATTGAAGTGGAACGCTCGAAATTTATCGCAATTTTACTGCCACTTCCAAGTGTTGATGAAATTAAAAGTGAACTAGAAGTAATTCGAAGTGACTTTCCAAATGCAAGACATTATGTTTATGGTGCAAAAACTAATGATGGGGCAAGAAGTAGCGATGATGGTGAACCAAGTGGAACCGCTGGGAGACCGCTACTAAACTTACTCCACACCCATGAACTTAATAATGTCCTTTTAGTCGTTGTTCGCTATTTTGGCGGTGTTAAGCTTGGAGCAGGCAGACTACTAAGAACATATGTTGAAGCTGGGCAAGCCGCAATTAATGAAGCAACGATTTATGAATTAGTGAAAATGAAAGTAGTCCATGTTGAAGTAAACTACCGCGACTACGAAATTATTAATAGTCAACTTGATAATTTAAACGCTTCAATCGATGCAATCGACTATAATATTACTGTTACATTTAAACTCTTAAGTGAAAATGACTTAGAGAAAAATCTCATGGCACTTACAAGTGGACAAGCAAAAATAAGAAGATTGGAAGATGAATTTACATATAAGAAAGTAGGTAATTATGATTAAACAAGAATTTATTAACCGCCGAGAAAAACTCGAACAAATTATGGAAGATAACAGTGTCGTTATTCTTTTTAGCGGGCTGCCTGCTCGCTCAAGCGCAGATGCAGAGTACTCCCCATTTCATTCAAATCGGAACTTTTACTATTTCACCGGAATTGATCAAAAAAACTCAATTTTAATTATTATTAAAGCTGACCAAGTTATAACTACATATTTATTTATCGATGAATATGATGCTTTTAAAGAAAAGTGGTTTGGTAAAACACTAAAACAAGAAGAAGCAAGTGCAATAAGTGGAATTGATGATATTTTACTTCGTTCAACTTTTAGTGCGAAACTTAGCCAAATCTTAATCAAAGATAACAATATGTACGGTCAATTTGAAACGGTATATTTAGATGAAGATACGCCAGGATTAATTGATGAAAACAATTCACTCGCATCATTTAAAGCAAACATTATTAATGAATATAATTTAAAAGTAATTAATATTTTTGATGAAATTACTAAATTACGAATGGTTAAGTCACCACGAGAAATATCATATATTCGTGAAGCGATTCAAATGACAAATCACGGGTTAAATTACATGTTAGGTCAGTTAAAACCAGGTATGTATGAATATCAAGCTAGAGCCCTTTTTGAGTTTGACTTAGATTATACATATAAGGCTGAAGTCGCCTTTGATACAATCGCTGCAAGCGGGGCTAATGGTGTGATTTTGCACTATCCGCAACTATCTTCAAAAATGGAAGATGGCGATTTGTTAATGGTTGACTTAGGGGCAAAAAGTAATCACTACTGTGCCGACATATCAAGGACGTATCCAGTTAACGGCAAGTTTAGCAAAGAACAAGCAAAGATTTATAGCATTGTCCTTGAATGTAATAAAGCCGTTATCGATTATATTAAACCAGGCATAACTCTTCATGAACTCCAAGCATTTACAGTTAGTTATTTTGAAAAAGCCTTGTTAAAAGCAAAACTAATTAAATCAAAAGAAGAAGTAAGAGATGTTTACTATCATAGTGTCTCGCACCACTTAGGACTTGATACGCATGATGTAAGTTTACGTAACTTACCACTTGAGCCAGGTAATGTAATTACCGTTGAACCAGGCTTATATTTTAAAAAGCTAAACATCGGAATTCGGATTGAAGATGATGTTTTAGTTACTGATAACGGTAGTGAAAACTTATCAAGCGCAATTATTAAAGAAATCAGTGATATTGAAAAATTACTTGCAAAACGCAGATGAATTTAGCAAAACTATTGCAAAGGCGGTATAAAAAGTGAAAAAGTATATTTTAACGATCGACCAAGGAACATCATCAACGCGAGCGATGATTTTTGATAATGAAGGTAACTTATCTTATATTGCCGCTCAAGAAATAAATAGCAAATACCGAAAAAGTGGCTACGTTGAACAAGACGGCCTTGCAATTTGGGCAAGTGTTGTCGCCGTAGTTAATGAAGTGCTTATTAAAGCAAATATTACGATGGAACATATCGCAGCAATTGGAGTAACCAACCAAAGAGAAACAACGCTTGTTTGGGATAAAGAAACGGGAATTCCAATTTATGATGCAATCGTTTGGCAGTCAACTCAAAGTAGCAATATTTGTGAGCGCTATGAAGAGCAAAGTGATTTAATTAAAAGTAAAACCGGTTTACATATAAACCCGTATTTTTCTGCAAGTAAAATTAGATATATATTAGAAAAAGTTCCAGGCGCACAAAAACGCGCTGAAAATGGCGAACTATATTTTGGTACTGTCGATACGTGGTTAATATATAAAATGAGTAAAGGCAAAGTTCATGCAACTGATGCAAGTAATGCATCAAGAACGATGCTTTATAATATTTTTGAGCAAAAATGGGATGAAGAACTGCTCGAATTATTTGATATCCCGGCTGTTATGCTCCCTGAAGTAAAAAATAGCTCGTGTGATTTTGGTAAAGCAACCTTTTTCCATCCTGATGTTTCAATTACTGGGGTCGCAGGTGACCAACAAGCCTCATTATTTGGTCAAACATGCTTTAAACCAGGTGATGCAAAAAATACATACGGGACTGGATGTTTTATGTTAATGAACACTGGGGAAACTCCAGTCGTTTCTAAAAAAGGGTTACTTACAACAATTGCCTGGCAAATTGATAATAAAGTTACGTATGCGCTAGAAGGATCAGTATTTATTGGTGGCGCGGCAGTCCAGTGGTTAAGAGATGAATTAAACTTAATTACTAATGCAGCAGAGAGTGAATATTTAGCAAATAAAGTCGTTAGTAGTGAAGGCGTTTACGTTATTCCCTCGTTTACTGGATTAAGTGCACCATACTGGGATAGTGATGCTCGGGGTGCAATATTTGGTCTAACGAGAGGGAGTAATAAATATCATTTAATTAGAGCGACTCTTGAAGCAATCGCCTATCAAAGTAAAGATGTTATCGAAGTTATGAAAGAGGAAACAGGACTTAGTTTTAATTCACTTAAAGTTGATGGTGGTGCCTCAAATAATAATTACTTAATGCAATTTCAAAGTGATATATTACATTCGACCATTAAACGTCCGGCCATATTTGAAACTACCTCACTTGGTGTCGCCTATTTAGCAGGACTTTATGTCGGTTTTTATAAAAATCTTGATGATGTTAAAAGCCGGCATACATATGCAAAAGAGTTTTATCCAACAATGGAACAAAGCGAAGTAGACACTCGCTATGAAGGTTGGAAACAGGCAATTGCTAGTACAAGGAAGTTTAAACTTGAGGAATAAGCATTCGTGGATGTAAAAAGATTATTTAAGCAATATGATTTATTAATTACACCGTCAAATTATCGGCGAATGTTTTTAGCGGCAAAAAATACTTACCCGAGTTCAAAACTTCGAATTATGTCACTAGAACAATTAAGTGATGCGCTCATTTATAAAGTTAGTGATGATGCAAGAAGAATATTATGGAATGAATTAAAATTAGACTTAGAAAGCGCCGATATATATTTAAATAATTTAGGTAAAACTAAAAGTTTAATTGGTGAAAGTATTCAAATTAACAAACTTCGAGAAACTGAAGACTTTTTAAAAAAGGCAAATTTAATTACATATGATCATAATTTTACTAACCTTTATAAAGGGGCAAATGTTGCAGTCTACGGCTATAGTAAAGGTAATGTTGAATTAAACAATTATTTAGAAAAAATAAATGCAAAAGTTACCTATTTTGGTGAAACAGTTACTAAAAAAACGAAAGTTAATGTTTATAAATTCGCGAGCATGCGTGAAGAAATTGATTATGTCTTTAATAAAATTATTAAATTACTTAGTGAAGGTGTAACTCCAAACTTAATTAAAATAATTAACTTACCTGAAGTTTACCGTCCGCTTATTAGCCAAGCGATAAGTGAGTTTTCCTTACCAGTTAATTTGAATTTTAAAACGCCACTTATTAACTTTCCGCTTGTTAATAATTTTTTCTTAAGTGCAACTAATGATAATTATGAAGAACAACTTAATCAATTATTACTTGAATATAGTGAAGATATTTCGGTTATCGAGTTACATAATTTAATCTCGCTCGTACCTAAAGATAATTTAGTAAATCCACTTGAATATTTTAAACAACTTGCAAAAGAAAAAATGCTTAAAGCGCCGGAATACGAACAAGGTATTGAAGTCATTAATTATTTTCCTTTTGAGAATAAATATCATTTATTTATTCTCGGATTTAGTAATAACTACTTCCCAATTCAAAAACAAGACGTCGATTACTTAAGTGATGAATTAAAACTGCTGAATGGGCTTAATACGTCCGCGGTTGAAAATGAAGAGGCATATACTTTATTAGCAAATAACATTTTCCAAGCTAAAAATATTACTTTAACTTTGCCAAATAAAGCTAATGATCAAGATGTATACGTTTCGCCGCTAGTGCAAGCATTTCGAAGTAATTTTAATCTTATAAATAATCCTAAATCGAATGTTTACTATAATAAAACAAACATTGAAATTAAACGCGCTTCAATAAGAGATTTATATGTAAATTACGGTGAATTGCATGAAGATTATGAATACTACCTTTCATTTGGTAATTACACGCCCGCCTCTTATTCAAATACTTTTAATGGTTTAGATTTAACCTTTGATTCAAGTTATAAAAAATATAGTTATACAAGAATTAATAAATTTTTTGAATGTCCGTATAAATACTATTTAGCCCATGAATTAAATCTTGATGAGTTTGAAGAAACTTTTTATTTAAAATACGGAATAATCGCTGATGAAGTATTAACAAAACTTTATGAAGAAGACACAAGTTTTGACGAGCGATTTACTAAAGCGATGGCTAAAGTTGAACTTTCTAGTAAAGAGCGACTTCTTTTAGAAAACTTAAAAGAAGAATTAGAGCAAGCAGAAATTTATATAAAAAGACAAGATGAATTTATTAAAACGCACGGCGAAACAAGGATTAAAATGCAGCAACAATTTAACTTTACTTTAGATAATTCAAACTCCCATGTAAGCGGCATAATTGATAAGTGGTATACAAAGGTAGTAAATAACAAAACTACGCATTACCTAATCGACTATAAAACTGGCAATGATGATTTTGACATTAAGAAAGTTGAATACGGCGATAATCTTCAATTACCGCTGTATGCGCTTGGAGTTAAAAAGGCTATTCTTATTGAAGAAAATGATTTAATTGCTGGCTTATTTATCCAGCAAGTATTAACGAATAAATTTAAAAAAGATGAAAAGCATGATGAAGTTACATATTATACAAAAGCACTAAAGTTAAGAGGTGCAGCCTTAAACGATCAGCAAACAATGCTCGACTTTGATGGCTCATTAAGGTACGGAGAAAGCCAAGTTGTCCATACATTATCAATAAATAAAACTAACGCTAAATTTAACAATTATTTTATTAAGCGCTCATACGATTTAGAAAAATTTGATGACTTAATGAAAACAACTGAAGCGCTACTTAATTATGCGGATAATAAAATCCGTAACCATGAATTTAACATTTTTCCATTAAAAGCAAAAACCGATGCTTGTAAATATTGTAAGTTTAAAAACGTTTGTTATATAAGTCCAGGAGATGAAGTTAGAAATGATCCAATTAATTTAAAAGGAGAGCATCATGGCTAAATTTAAACCAACACATGAACAAGCTAGGGCGATTGATGCTCGCGGCCATAATATTTTAGTAAGTGCAGGTGCAGGTAGTGGTAAAACTGCAGTATTAACGAAGCGCGTATATGATTTAATCGTTAATGACAAAGTTCCGCTAAAAAGCATTTTAGTCGTTACATTTACAAATGCAGCTGCCCAAGAAATGAAAGAGCGAATTAAAGCTAACTTACTTGAAAACAAAGAAACCGCCCACCTTGCTCAAGAAGTCGATAGTGCGCACATTTCTACATTTGATGCCTTTGCACTATATTTAGTAAGAAAATATCACTACTTCCTAGGCTTGAGTAAAGATTTAGGAGTAATGGATGGCGCGCTGTTAAAATTTGTTCAAAATGAAGTATTAAGCGAAGTACTTGAAAAAAATTACGAGCATCCTAGCGAACCATTTAAAAATATTGTTCGCTATTTATGTGAGCGAAACGATAACCCTCTCCGCGATATAATTTTAGCTATTAATAATTTCCTTGATTTACAAATTGATCGTCGCGCCTATGTTAAGACGTATGAAGGCACTTATTTTAACGAGGAATATATTAATAACCTTGCCAAAGAATATGAAAATAAGATTGATGAAGAAGTAAAACCTAGTGAAAAAATGGCATATCGCAATACAAAAGATTTAGTTATGGAGTTACTTCGATTAAGTGAGCAGTTTAATGAAGAACTATATAAATATAAAACAAAACATAATTTATTTTCATTTAATGATATTGCTAAATTTGCGCTAAAAATCTTTGATGATGAGTCTTTAAGTGAACAAATATCTTCAAGTTTCACTCATATTATTATTGATGAGTATCAAGATACTTCGGATATCCAAGAAGCATTTATTAACCGACTTTCGAATAATAATTTATTTATGGTCGGTGATGTAAAGCAATCTATTTATGCATTTAGAAACGCTAATAGTCAAATATTTACCGATAAATATAATCGCTACATTAGAGATGATAATGATTTACGAGAATTAGAGAACTTTGAAGGTGAAAAAATTGACTTTACTTATAACTATCGTTCAAGAGAACAATTACTTAAAGATATTAACGATATGTTTAAAGTAATTATGCAAGATGAACACGGCGGGGCAAATTATGCAAGTGATCACATCATTAAGGCTGGTAATGATAATTACAAAACATA